>NZ_JAHEWS010000019.1:0-74521 GCF_018598405.1 Curtobacterium flaccumfaciens
CGGCCAAGCCCACACCGTCCGACAGACCGTGCACCGTGCCGGGCGGGAGGCGCGGGGCGGCCCGGCCCCGCGCCTCCCGTCCGCACCGTGCGTAAGTCGTCACCCGGTGCGAGCTTCCACGCATCGTGCCCGGCTGCAATGCCGCACCAGGCGGCTAAGCCCGCACCGTCCGACAGACCGTGCACCGTGCCGGGCGGGAGGCGCGTGGCGGCCTGGCCCCGCGCCTCCCGCCCGCACCGTGCGCGCGCCGCCACCCGGTGCGCGCTTCCGGGCACCGTGCCCGGCTGCAATGCCGCACCAGGCACGCAATGCGCCCCGGGCCGACGAAACCTGCACCGTGCACGCTCAGGCGGGGACGCCGCCGGGGTAGACGACGGACTTGAGCGACTCCGGGTCGGTGTCGCTCTCGAGGGCCTCGCGCACGTCATCGAGCCCGAAGCGGCCGGTGACGAGCGAGTCGAGATCGACCTGCCCGGACGCGACCAGCTCGATGGCGACCGGCCAGGTGTTCGTGTACCGGAAGATCCCGGTGACCGTGACCTCGAGGTTCTGGATGTGCTCGACCGGCAGCGTCATCTCGGAGTTGCCGAGCCCGACCAGCACCGCTGCACCAGCGGGGCCCACGGCCTTGATGCCGTCCGACACCGCGCGGGGTGCACCGCTGGCGTCGATGAACGCGTCGACGGGGACGATGTCGGACGCGACGGACACGGCGGTGGGGTCGACGACCTCGGTGGCGCCGTACCGCAGGGCGCGCTCACGGCGCTCGGCGACGAGGTCGCTGACGACGATGCGCGACGCTCCGAAGGCCTTCGCGACCTGGGCGCAGATGATGCCGATCGGACCGGCACCGGCGATGAGCACCGACGAACCGGGGACGATGCCGGCCTTGCGGACGGCGGCGATGCCGACGGACAGCGGCTCGAGGAGCGCGCCGGCCTCGAACGAGACGGCGTCGGGCAGGACGTGCGCGAACTCGGCCTCGATGGTGACGAACTCGGTGAAGGCGCCGTCGACCGGCGGCGTCGCGTAGAAGCGCATGTGCGGGCAGAGGTTGTAGCGGCCGGCCAGGCACTGGGCGCAGCGGTGGCAGGGGCGCTGCGGCTCGATGGCCACGCGCTCCCCCACGCGGGACGGGTCGACCCCCTCGCCGACGGCCTCGATCGTGCCGGAGAGCTCGTGCCCGAGGACGAGGGGCTCCTCGACGACGAAGTCCCCGATGCGGCCGTGGCGGTAGTAGTGCACGTCGGAGCCGCAGACACCGACGGCGGCGACCCGGACGAGCACGTCACCGGGGTCGACGGCGGGGACGGGGCGGTCCTCGACGGTGAGGTCCTGGGTGCCGAGCAGGACGCTGGTGCGCTGGGTGGAGGTCATGCGGTTCTCGCTTCCTCGGCCGCGTCGTCGCGGCCGGACGTGGGGGTGGTGGAGGGGGCTGCGGTCGCCGCGGTCGCCGCGGTCGCTGCGGTCATCGTGGCGTCGCGCAGCAGCTCCGCGAAGCCGATCTCGGCGGCGCCGCGGACCAGGACGTCACGGCCGAGTGCCGCCGGGACGATGCGGAGCCGGTCGGTCATGGCGGCCATCGTCTGCGCACGGACGTCGGTCTCGACCCGGTCGCCGACGTGCCCGAGCAGCGCACCGAGGAACCCGCCGAGCACCACGACCTCGGGGTCGACGGTGTGGATGGCGTTGCGCAGCGCGGTCGCGAGCGCGGTGACCTGTCGGTCGACGACCCGCTCGACCTCGGGCCGGCCCTCGGCGAGCGCCGCGGCGAGCGCGTCGAGGTCGTCCGGCGGGGTCCCGGTGACGTCGGTGAGGGCGGAGCGCGACGCCTCGGTCTCCAGGCACCCGACCGCGCCGCAGTGGCAGCGGATCCCGTTCGCCGCGACGAAGGTGTGCCCGAGCTCGCCCGCGTACCCGTCGGCGCCGCTGAAGGGCCGGCCGGCGCTGACGATCCCGCCGCCGATGCCGCTCGCGCCGCCGTTCAGGTACACGAGGTCGTCGACGCCGCGGGCGCTGCCGTACAGCCGTTCCGCCCAGGCGCCGAGGTTGGCGTCGTTCGCGGCCCGGACCGGCAGCCCGAGGCGTTCCGCGAGCGGTCCGGCGAGGGGTTCGTCACGCCACCCGAGGTGCGGGGCGTCGCGGACGGTGCCGTCCTCGACCCGGACGATGCCGGGCACGGCGACGCCGACCCCGACGACCCGGGCGCCGGGTCCGGTGCGGGCGACGAGTGCGGCGAGGACCCGGGCGACGGCGTCGATGGCCTGCGCGGCGGTGGGGACGGTGGTCTGCGGCTCCACCAGCCGGTCACGCACGCTGCCGTCGAGGCCGACGAGGGCGACCCCGACGGCGTCGATCTCGACCGTGACCGCGGCGGCGAGGACGTCGGCCGACGCCCGCACGACCCCGCTCGGCCGTCCGACCCCGGCACCGGGGGTCCCCGCGGCCGGGGTCTCCTCGTGCACGAGACCGGCGTCGACGAGTTCCCCGACGAGCGCGAGGATCGTCGAGCGGTTCAGTCCGGTGCGCCGGGTGAGCTCGGCGCGGGTGACGGGGCCGTCCTCGTGCACGAGCCGGAGGACGCGCGCGGCGTTGCCCGGCGTCGCCGTGGGCTGCCGTGCCATGGGTCCTCCTCGTTGTGAATGGGGTCGCGGGTGGGGTTTCGGGCTGAGCGACGAGTTTCGCACCCGGGCGCCCGTGGACTGTCGCGCAGCGCGAAACCCCGGCGAAGAACCGGGTCAGCGCGACTGCGAGAACGCGGCGTCGAACGCGGCGTCCGGCGGGGCGATGGTGCCGAGCCGCCGGACGAACGCCAGCGCCTCGGGCCCGCCGACGAGCCGGTCCATGCCGGCGTCCTCCCACTCGACGCTGGTCGGTCCGGCGTACCCGATGTGGTTCAGCACGCGGAACACCCGCTCCCACGGTACGTCCCCGTGACCGGCGGTGACGAAGTCCCACCCGCGCCGGGGGTCGCCCCACGGCAGGTGCGAGGACAACCGCCCGTTGCGCCCGTCGAGCTGCTTCACCGACTCCTTGCAGTGCACGTGGTACACCCGGTCGGCGAAGTCGAGCAGGAACGCGGCGGGGTCGAGGTCCTGCCAGACGAAGTGCGACGGGTCGAAGTTGAACCCGAACGCCGGCCGGTCCTGGAACACCTCGAGCGTGCGCCTGGCGGTCCAGTAGTCGTAGGCGATCTCGGACGGGTGCACCTCGAGCGCGAACCGGACCCCGACCTCCTCGAAGACGTCGAGGATCGGTGACCAGCGGTCGTGGAAGTCCTGGTACCCGGCGTCGATCATCCCCGGGGGCACGGGCGGGAACCCGGCGACGGTCTTCCAGATCGACGAACCGGAGAAGCCGGTGACGGTGTCGACCCCGAGCGCCGCGGCGGCACGGGCGGTCCACTGCAGTTCCTCGGCCGCACGCTGCCGTACGCCCTCGGGGTCGCCGTCGCCCCACACGTGCGGCGGGACGATGTCCTCGTGCCGCTGGTCGATCGGGTCGTCGCACACTGCCTGGCCGACCAGGTGGTTCGCGATGGTCCAGACCTGGAGCCCGTTGCGTTCCAGGATCGCCGTGCGCTCGGCGACGTACTCCGGGTCCGTCGCGGCGCGCCGGACGTCCAGGTGGTCGCCCCAGCAGGCGATCTCCAGCCCGTCGTAGCCCCACTCGCCGGCGAGCCGGGCGACCTCTTCGAAGGGCAGGTCGGCCCACTGTCCGGTGAACAGGGTGACCGGCCGGGAGGCCCGTGTCGTCTCCGTCGTCTCGCTCGCGTCCGTCGTCGTCATCGTCGTCGTCCTTCTTCGCGGTGGTCGGGTTCCGTCACCAGGATCCGGGTGCGGACCCGGCGGGGACGGTGGCGGGTCGCTCGACGCGCGAGTGCACGTCGACGACCGAGTGGTCTCGGGCGGCGGCGGAGACCGCCTCCATGACCTCGAGCACGTGGAACGCGAGATCGCCGGAGGCTCGGTGCGGCCGGTCCGTCGCGATCGCGTGCGCCATGTCGGCGAGGCCGTAGCCGCGGCCGGCGTCGGCGTACCCGGCGGCGACCGGCAGGTCGCGCCACGAGCGGTCGTCGGCGGTGGCGATCGACACGGTGTCCGAGAACCGGTTCGGGTCCGGGACGCCCAGGGTGCCGGCGGTGCCGTACACCTCGAACAGCGGGGCGCGGGTGGCCCAGACCTCGAACGAGACGGTCACGGTGGAGACCACGCCGCCCGCGTGCTCGAGGATCGCGACGACGTGCGTGTCGATGTCGACCGGGATCGACGTGCCGGCGTTCGGCCCGGTGGCGATCGTCCGTTCGCGGGTGGAGCGGGTGGCGCTGCCGCTGACCCGGACGACCGGCCCGAAGAACGTGACGAGGCTGGTCAGGTAGTACGGCCCCATGTCGAGGAGCGGTCCGCCGCCCGGCTGGTAGTAGAACGCCGGCGCGGGGTGCCAGAGCTCGTGCCCGGGGGCGCTCCACGCGACGGCGGCGCCGACCGGGGTACCGATCGCGCCGTCGTCGAGGGCGGCACGGGCGGTCTGGATGCCCGTGCCGAGGACGGTGTCCGGGGCGCTGCCGACCCGGAGGCCCCGGTCGCGTGCGAGCTGGAGCACCGGTGCTGCCTCGGCGGTGGACATCGCGAGCGGCTTCTCGCCGTAGACGTGCTTGCCGGCGGCGAGCGCCCGGGTCGCGACGTCGGCGTGCGCGGCCGGGATCGTCAGGTTGAGCACCACGTCGATGTCGTCGGCGGCGAGCAGGTCGTCCACGGTGGTCCCGCGCACGCCCTGGGCCGCGCCGACCGCCTCGGCCCGTGCGACGTCGAGGTCGGCGACCGCGGCGAGCTCGAGGCCGGGCAGTGCCGGGAAGTGCTCGAAGTACTGCTGGCTGATGACCCCGACGCCGACGACCCCGACGCGGAGCACCCCTTCGTTCACCGTGCTGCCCACAGGAGTCCCCGTTCGATGATGGTTCGGACCGGCTGCGACTCGACGATCTCGATCCGGTGTCCGGGGGCCGAGACGAAGATCCGTCCCTTCCCCCACTGCCGGGTCCAGATCGCCGGTGCGGTGACCGGGCGGTTCCAGGGGTCCCACGAGCGGGCCTCCTGCGTGGTGGTGGCGAGGACGTCGTCGTACTCGTCGCTCAGCACCCAGTACTGCTCCGTGACGAGGTCGAAGTCCTCGATGCCCTGCGTGATCGGGTGCTCGTGCCCGAGTTCGGTGATGTGCACCGTGTACGGGATGTAGTTGTCGGACTGCTCGCCGACCCGTTCGTCGGGGTGCTTGCCCGCGTGGTGCGCGAACTGCCCGCCGATCATGTGCAGGTAGTCGGCGTTGTCGCGGTACGAGTCCGCGATCCCGCCGTGCCAGCCGGCCATGCCCGTGCCGTTCAGGACGGCGCGCTGCAGCCCGGCGAACTCGTCGGCCGCGATCGTCGTCATCGTGTTGACCTGGACGATCAGGTCGACGGTGTCCATGTACTCCTGGTCGGCGTACACGGCGGGCGACCCCTCGACGCGGACGGCGAACCCGTGGGCCTGCAGGAACGGGATGAACAGGTCGGTGGTCTCCACGGGCTGGTGACCGTCCCACCCGCCGCGGACGACGAGTGCCCGGCGGGTCTGGTCGGCGGCGCTCACGAGGTCGCCGTCCAGGTGCTGCCGGCGGCGGCGCTGCGTTCGACCGCGTCGAGGACCCGCTGCACGTGCAGGCCGTCGGCGAACGACGGCGACGGGTCGGTGCCGGCGACGATCGCGTCGACGAAGTCCTTCACCTGGTGGCTGAAGGTGTGCTCGTACCCGATGAGGTGCCCGGTCGGCCACCACACGGCCATGTAGGGGTGCTCGGGCTCGGTGACGAGGATGCGGCGGAACCCCTGCTCCCCCGCCGGGGCGTTCGACTCGTACAGCCGGAGCTCGTTCATCGCCTCGAGGTCGAACTGGATCGCGCCCTCGGACCCGCTGATCTCGAGCGTCAGGCCGTTCTTCCGCCCGGTCGCGTACCGCGTGGCCTCGAACGTGCCGATCGCACCGTCGGCCGCACCGCCACCCAGGCGGGCGGTGAAGAACGCGGCGTCGTCGACCGTGACCTGGCCGCGCTCACTCGACGCGGTGCCGGAGAGCCCGACCCCCTCGGCCATCAACGGACGCTCGGTCACGAAGGTCTCGAGGGTGCCGGACACGGTGGCGAGCGACGCACCCGTGACGTGCTCGACGAGGTCGATGGCGTGGGCACCGATGTCGCCGAGTGCGCCGGAGCCGGCGAGCGACTTGTCGAGGCGCCAGGTCATCGGACCGTCCTCGTCCGCCAACCAGTCCTGCAGGTAGAGCGCACGGACCTGGCGCACGGTGCCGATCCGGCCGTCCTGCACCAGCTGCCGGGCGAACGCGATGGCCGGCACCCGGCGGTAGCTGAACCCGACCATCGCCCGGACCCCCTGCGCACGGGCGGCGTCGGCGGCGGCGGTCATCGCCTCGGCCTCGGCGACGGTGTTGGCGAGGGGCTTCTCGCACAGGACGTGCTTGCCGGCCTGGAGCGCGGCGATCGCGATCTCGACGTGCGACGACCCGGGCGAGACGATGTCGACCACGTCGATGTCCGGGTCGGCGACGACGGCACGCCAGTCGGTGGACGCGGCCTGCCAGCCGTACTGCACGCGTGCGGCCTCGGTGCGTTCCGGGTCACGCCCGACGATCACCGCCATCTCGGGCTCGGCCCCGAGGTCGAAGAACCTGGGGGCGGTCCGCCACGCCTGTGAGTGTGCGGCTCCCATGAAGCCGTGCCCCACCATCGCGACCCGCAGTCGTTGCTGCACCGTCGACTCACTTGCCATCCGCTCGCTCCTTTGCGATCACGTGCTTGCCACAGCCAACACTACCGCTTATGTTGGGCGCGGCAACATTTTGTTTCGACGACGAACGGTGACCACCATGGCAACGACGCCCACCCGTGCAGACAAGTTCTCCTTCGGTCTCTGGACCATCGGCTACAACGGCTCCGACCCCTTCGGCGGGCCGACCCGACCCGCCCTCGACGTGGTCGAGGCGGTCGAGAAGCTCGATGAGCTCGGGGCCTACGGCCTGACCTTCCACGACGACGACCTGTTCGCGTTCGGTTCGACCGACGCCGAACGCCAGACCCAGATCGACCGCCTCAAGGGCGCGCTCGAGTCCACCGGGCTCGTCGTGCCGATGGTCACGACGAACCTGTTCTCCGCCCCCGTGTTCAAGGACGGCGGCTTCACCTCGAACGACCGGCAGGTGCGCCGCTTCGCGCTCCGCAAGGTCCTGCGCAACATCGACCTCGCCGCCGAGCTCGGCGCATCGACGTTCGTGATGTGGGGCGGCCGCGAAGGCTCCGAGTACGACAGCGCGAAGGACGTGCAGGCCGCACTCGAGCGCTACCGCGAGGCCGTCAACCTGCTCGCCCAGTACGTCACCGACAAGGGCTACGGCATCCGGTTCGCCATCGAGCCGAAGCCGAACGAGCCCCGTGGCGACATCCTCCTGCCGACCCTCGGCCACGCGATCGCCTTCACCGAGACGCTCGAGCGCCCGGAGCTGTTCGGCATCAACCCCGAGGTCGGCCACGAGCAGATGGCGGGCCTGAACTTCACGGCCGGCATCGCCCAGGCCCTCTACCAGGGCAAGCTCTTCCACATCGACCTCAACGGTCAGCGCGGCATCAAGTACGACCAGGACCTCGTGTTCGGCCACGGCGACCTGCAGAACGCGTTCTCGCTCGTCGACCTGCTCGAGCACGGCGCCCCGCAGGGCGGCCCGGCGTACGACGGCCCGCGCCACTTCGACTACAAGCCGAGCCGCACCGAGGACATCACCGGCGTCTGGGACTCCGCGTCGGCCAACATGCGCATGTACCTGCTCCTCAAGGAGCGTGCGCAGGCGTTCCGCGCCGACCCCGAGGTGCAGGCCGCGCTCGAGGCCTCGAAGGTCGGCGAGCTGTCGACGCCGACGCTGAACGACGGCGAGTCGTACGACACGTTCCTCGCCGACCGCTCGGCCTACGAGGACTTCGACGCCGACGCGTACTTCGGCGGCAAGGGCTTCGGCTTCGTCCGCCTGCAGCAGCTCGCGATGGAGCACCTCCTGGGCGCGCGGAATTGAAGGCAGACGCGCCAGCGGCTGCATTCCGCGCGCTGAGGCGGCCTGCCGCCGAAGTGGCTGAGAACACGGACGAGCGCCAGCTCGTCGCGGGGGTCGACTCGTCGACCCAGTCCTGCAAGGTCACCATCCGTGACGCGGCGACCGGTGCGGTCGTCCGGGAGGGACGCGCGTCCCACCCGGACGGCACGTCCGTCGACCCCCGCCACTGGTGGGACGCCCTCGGTGCCGCCGTCGTCGACGCCGGCGGCCTCGACGACGTCGGTGCCGTCGCGATCGCCGGGCAGCAGCACGGCATGGTCGCGCTCGACGCGGACGGCCGCGTGGTCCGCGACGCCCTGCTGTGGAACGACGTGCGCAGTGCGGACGCGGCCGCGCAGATGGTCGACGAGCTCGGCCGGGAATCCTGGGTCGCCCGGACGGGTCTGGTCCCGGTGGCCTCGTTCACCGGTACCAAGCTGCGGTGGCTCCGCGACGCGGAACCCGAGAACGCGGCGCGCGTCGCGGCCGTGGCGCTCCCCCACGACTGGCTGTCGTGGCGGCTCCGCGGGTACGGCCCGGCGGGCGAGAGCCCGCTCGGCCCCGACCTCGACGCGCTGGCGACCGACGCGTCCGACGCCAGCGGCACGGCGTACTGGGACCCGGTGCGCCGCGAGTACGACCCGGAGCTGTTCGAGCTCGCGCTCGGGCGGCCGATGCGACCGGCGTCGATGGGTGACGACGACGCCGTGGTCGTGCCCCGCGTGGTCGCTCCCGACGAGGCGATGGGCGCCCTGTCCACCGACGTGGAGCTGCCCGGCGGCGCGGTCGCACGGTCCGGCCTCGTCGTGGGTGCCGGACTCGGCGACAACGCCGGGGCAGCGCTCGGCCTGGGCCTCGGTCCGGGCGACGTCGCGGTGTCCCTCGGCACGAGCGGCACGGTCTTCGGGGTCAGTGATGCCGAGGTGCGTGACCCGAGCGGGACCGTGGCGGGCTTCGCCGACGGGACCGGGTCGCGCCTCCCGATCGTCACGACGCTCAACGCGGCCCGCGTGCTCGAGGTGATCGGCGGCCTGCTCGGCGTCGACCACGACGCGCTCGGCGAGCTGGCGCTGCAGGCGCCGGCCGGGGCCGACGGCCTCGTCCTGGTGCCGTACTTCGTGGGCGAGCGCACACCCAACCGGCCGGACGCGACCGCATCGCTGCTCGGCATGACACCGGCGACCACCGACCGGGCGCACCTGGCCCGGGCGGCCGTCGAGGGGATGCTCTGCGCCCTCGCCGACGGACTCGCCGCGGTGCAGGACACCGGGGTCACCGTCGAGCGGCTCCTGCTCATCGGTGGCGCTGCGCGGAACCCGGCGGTGCGCACCGTCGCCGCACAGGTGTTCGGCCGTGACGTCCTGGTGCCGGAGCCCGGTGAGTACGTCGCCGCTGGTGCCGCGAAGCAGGCCGCGTGGGCGCTCACCGGTGCCCTGCCGACGTGGGACACCGCGACGACCACCGTGCCGTCCGACCCCCACCCCGAGGTGCTCGAGCAGTACCGCGCCGCGGCGCGCTGACCGACGCACCGAGTCCGACACCCCTCGCCCCCGGCGCCCTCCACCAGGGCGCCGGGGGCATCATCGTCCCCGGAGGACCCCCATGCCACTGACCGACCTGCCCCTCGACGCGCTCCGCGCCCACCGCTCGGACGTCCGTCGTCCCGCCGACTTCGACGCCTTCTGGGCGGACACGATCGCCGCCGCCCGGACCGCGGGCGAGGGCGTCGAGGTGACCCTCGTGCCCGCCGAGACCCCGGTGACCGGTCTCGTCGTCGAAGACCTGACGTTCCCCGGGTTCGCCGGGGACCCGGTGCGCGCGTGGGTCAACCGTCCGGTGTCCGACGACCCCGCCGCACTGCCGGTCGTCGTCGAGTTCCTCGGGTACGGCGGTGGCCGTGGTCGTCCGGGCGAGCGCGTGCACTGGGCCCTCGCCGGGTACGTGCACGTGGTGATGGACACCCGCGGCCAGGGCTCCGGGTGGGCCGGCGGCGACACCCCGGACCCGCACGGCTCCGCGCCGCACGCCAGCGGCTGGATGACGAGCGGCATCGGCTCGCCCGCCGACCACTACTACCGCCGCGTCTACACCGACGCCGTGCGACTCGTCGAGGCGGTGCGGAGGCTGCCCGGGGTCGACCCCGAGCGCATCGCCCTGACCGGTGGCAGCCAGGGCGGCGGCATCACGATCGCCGCGGCCGCCCTGGTCGAGGCGCACGTCGGACCGATCGCGGCGGTCATGGCCGACGTGGCGTTCCTGGCCGACTGGCGGAACGGCACCGACGTCGCGGTCGGCGGCCCGTACCTGGAGCTCACGCAGTACCTCGCCGTGCACCGGGACGCGGCCGACACCGTGTGGCACACCGCCGCGTACCTGGACGGGGTGAACCACGCCCCGGGGATCACCGCGCCCGCGCTGTTCTCGGTCGCACTGATGGACGACGTCGTGCCGCCGCGGACGACCTTCGCGGCGTTCAACGCCCTCGGGTCGTCGGTCCGCGAGATCGCCGTGTACCCGTACAACGGGCACGAGGGCGGCGGGTTCCGGCACTGGGAGCGCCAGGCCGCGTTCCTGGCGGCGCAGCTGCCCGAGCGGCTCAGATGAAGTAGTGGTGCCGGTGGTGGGTGCCGGTGCTGCCGTCACCGACGTCGTAGTGCACGGTGAGGGTCTGCTCCCAGTCGCGTCCGCGGTGGTCTCCCCACTCGAACAGGATGCTGTCCGGGACGACGTCGGGCTGGTGGAGCAGGACCCGCTCCGCCAGCCCGACCAGCCGCTGCTGTCGGGTGCGCATCCGTCGCCTCAGGTACTCGTGTGCAGCGTCTTCTTCGGGTACTCGTCGAAGCGCTGGAAGTACGTGCTCGAGAAGCGCCCCATGTGACGGAACCCCCACCGGTGCGCGACCTCGGCCACCGTCGTCTGCGTGCAGTCGGCGAGCTGGAGCGCGATCCGGACGCGGTCGAGCCGGACCAGCAGCAGGTACGTCATCGGGCTCACCCCGAGGTGCTGCACGAAGTTCTCCTGCAGTGTGCGGGAGCTGACCCCGACCGCCCCGCAGACGTCCGCCAGCTGGAGCGGTCGGTCGCAGTGCTCCGCGAGCCACGCCTGTGCCAGGTGCACGGTGTTCGCGGTCCGGGACACCTGGGGTGCGTCCTGCTCCACGACGGCTCCGCCGAAGGCCCGCAGGACCGTCTCGGCCAGCAGCACCTGTGCCGACAGGTGCCCACCGGGGTTGCGGTCCGGGTGCAGCGCGTTCACGGCGACGGCGTCGATGCGGGCGAGCAGCTGCGGGACCTCGGCCTCGGACGGGAGGGTCCGCAGTCGGCCGGTGTACCGGTGGTCGAAGACGACCCCGTTCACGGCGTCGAGGAACCCGCCGTCCACCCGCAGCACCTGGACCGTCCCGGCGGGCGCGACGACGGTGAACCGCCGGTCCGTCGGCAGCAGGACCGGGACACCGGGGCGGGTCGGCGCACCACCGTCGACCCGGAGGCCGCCCGCCGCCGACCAGGCGAGCACCGGCGTGCCGTCCGGGGTGAACGAGGCTGCGGCGGCGGTCGACACCGCCGACGACAGCAGTGCGACGTTGTGGTGGCGCACCGTGCGGTGCCGGAACGCGAACCGGTCGGTGGGTGCGAACCGCACGTCGCGGCCGCCGTACACGACGCTCCAGGTCCGCACGGCCTCGGACGGGGTCCGGCCGGAGCGCTCGACCGTCCGGGGCGCGTGCGGGACCGCGGCCCGCGGGACGGTGTCGCTGCTCACGGGTTCCGCCCCCGCTGGGCCCGCAGGTCCGCGACGCTGAAGCGCTCCTGGTCGACGTCGTCCTCGGACTGCACGATCCAGCCGCGTCGGGCAGCCCGTGCCCGAGCCCGGTAGGAGGTGATGTGGACCGGGGAGACCCCCGGTGCACGCTCGTAACCACTCATCAGATCCTCCGATCTGCCCCCGCGCCTCCGACCCTGTTCGGAGGGGGACAGTTTGAGTACCTTCTGGACGATAAGCGTCCTGGTCGAGGGCCACAATGACCCCCGAACGGGTGCGATCCACATCCGCGCACCTCGGATAACAGCGGCGTCGTGGCGTCGGAGGCAGAACCGCACGCACGCCTCGTACGCTCCACGTATGGACCAGGCACCGACCACGGCGAGTGGTCCCGAGCACGGCGGAGCACGGCTGTCCCGCACCGTGCACGAGGCGTTGCGGTTCGTGCACGCCCACGCCCGCGAGGCGATCTCGGTGCCGGACATCGCCGCCGCGGCACACCTGTCGACCCGCGGCCTGCAGAGCGCGTTCCGGCGGGAGCTCCAGACCTCACCCGCGTCGTACCTGCGCGGGGTGCGGCTCGAGGGGGTCCGCCGCGACCTGCTGGCGATGACACCGTCGGACCGCCGGACGATCGCGGAGGTCGCCAAGCACTGGCACTTCAGCAACGCCGGCCGGATGGCGGCCGAGTACCGGGCCGCGTTCGGAACCGCCCCGTCCACGGCACTCCGGTCGTTCGACCCTGGCGACCCGGACCCCCGCGGCACGACGGACCTCGCGGGTCCGCCCGGTGACGGCACCCGGTTCCGCATCGTCCTCGACTGCGAGATCGACGTCCAGGACGCCGACGCAACCTTCGCCAGTGCCCTCCGTCGCGCCCACGGCGACGAACACCCCTGGCACGGCTACGACCCCGACGGCAGCACGGCGGACGTCGTCGCGTTCCTGCTCGCCAGCGCTGTGCGGGGCGTGACCGCCGAGACGGCCGGCATCCGGTTGCGCGCCGTCAACCCGATGCTGCGGGCTCCGGACGAGCATGGCGGCTACCCGGCGGCCGAACTGCCGCCGTGGTCCGCACCGAGCAGCGTGCCACCCAGGATGCCCGAGCGGGACTGATCACGTCGCCGGTTGTACGAAAAGCGTCGACGGCGCGGGATCGGAGGCAGGATGGGGAGACCCCGCTCGACGCCGCCGCGCGTGGCCCCCCCCACCGGAAGGCAGCCCCATGGGACAGCTCATCTACGACTCCCAGCCCCTCGAACTCCGCCTCGACGACCGCGCGCTGACGCACCTGCAGATCGTGATCGTCAACCTGATCCGACGCGGGGAGAGCTTCGTGTTCTCGTGGAAGGACGACCCCGCCGTCGGGGGTGGGCGAAGCAGCATCTGGATCCACCCGTACTGTGGACTGCACTTCAAGTTCGCCGGTGGCAAGTCGCCCAGCGTCAACCGCTCCTGGTTGGACGAGCTCTACGCCAGTGCGGCGAGCGGCTCCGGACTCGTCCTGTCGCCCGAGCCGTCGGACGCCGGGGAGCCGGTGTCCGCCGACGACGTCGCCGGAGCACCACCCGCACGACCGACCACCATCATCAGCGCCTCCTGACCGGGGCCCGAACGACAGGACGACCGCCGCTGTGACCACCACCCCTCGCCGGCGCCGCACCGCGCTGCTCGCCGCCGCACTGACCGCCGGCCTCGCACTCACCGGCTGTGCGACGCCCGCATCGGCGAGCGGGTCGGCGGTCGGCGGTGGGGCGACGACACCGGCCGCCGACTGGTTCGACGTCACCGGGTTCCAGCCGGAGAACGCCGACCCGGCCCTGGTGGACGCGAACGCCCCGGCGATGGACGTCGTCGGCGTCGACGGGCTGCTGCTGAACCGCGCGGGCACGAAGGTCACGGCGCCGTCGCGTGCCGCCAAGGCCCAGCGCAACCGGGCACACGCGAACGGGCTCACCGCGCAACTGCTCGTGAGCAACTACTCCGAGGCCGACGGCGACTTCAGCGAGCCGATCGCGCGGAAGCTCCTGACGTCGTCGGCCAACCGCGCCCGGGTCGTCCGCTCCCTCGCCACCGCCGTCCGGACCGGCGGGTGGGACTCGATCATGATCGACCTCGAGGCGCTGACCGCGGCCGAGAAGCCCGGCCTCACCGCCTTCGCCCGGGAACTCCGGGCCGCCGTCGGCGACGACGTCCGGCTCGACATCGCACTGTCGGCGTCGACCACCGCTGCCGGGTACGCCCGCCTCGGCTACGACGTCCGTGCCCTCCGTGCGCCGCTCGACCACCTGACGCTCATGGCCTACGACCAGCACGGCCCCTGGGAGCCGGACGCTCCTGGCCCGGTCGGATCACTTGCGTGGTCGTCGAAGGCCGCCCGCGCCCTCGCGACCCTCGCCCCCGCCGACCAGATCGTGCTCGGCGTCGCCGGCTACGGGTACCACTGGAAGGGCACGCGCCCGGCCGGACAGCTCTCCGACGCCCAGGCCCGACTGCGGGTCCGGAAGGCCGGCGTGACCCCGGAGTGGAACGCGACGGTCGGCGAGTGGACCGCGACCCTGCCGAGCGGTGAGGTGCTCTGGTGGTCGGACGCACGCTCGCTGCGCGACCGCGTCGCCCTGGCGGAGCGGCTCGGCCTGACCGGCGTCGCCGTCTGGTCACTGGACCTGTCCGACCGGATCGACCCGATCGGCTGAACCGGCTCAGTAGGCGCCGGTGGCCTGACTCTGCCCCCACGCGCCACACGGCGTGCCGTACCGCCCACCGATGTAGTCGAGACCCCAGGTGATCTGCGTCGCCGGGTTCGTCTGCCAGTCGGCACCGGCCGAGGCCATCTTGGACCCCGGGTACGCCTGCGGGATGCCGTAGGCGCCGTTCGGGTTCGCGGCTGTCGTGCGCCAGCCCGACTCCTTGTTCCACAGGGACACCAGGCAGCCGTACTCGCCCGCACCCCATCCGCGCGCGGCCACCATCTGGGCCGCGATGGCCTGGGCGCTGCCCGGGGTCGCCGCGGGGACCGCGGGGGCACCGATCGCGGCCTCGGCGAGGGACTGCTGGGCAGCGCGTCGGGGCTTCGGCGTCGGGGCCTCGACGGCGAAGTCGTCACGGTCGACGACGGGCGTGGTGACCGATGCGACCGCGAACACCTGCGGGTCGGCCGCCGGTGCCGCGACGCCGGGGACCGCCACGGCGTCGAGGTCCGCGAAGGCCGGCAGGGTCAGCTGCGTGGCGAGCAGCACCATCGGGGCGGTGAAGGCCAGGGTGGCTGCTGCGCGACGCCGGACGGACGGAACGGTCCGGACGGGTGCGGCGACCGCGGCGGGACGCGTCGGGGGCAGCGGCGGCGGGAGCATCGGCCCCGGGGCGCGCCGGACCGGCGGACACCCGGAGGCGGGTGGCAACGCTGCGTGTCTCCCCACGCGCTCAGCATAGTGACGGGTGGTGTCGGCAGGGCCGACACCACCCGTGTGTTCAGACGAGCGACCACTCCACGAGGCGGGGGTCGTCCGGCGTGACCGCGTGCACGGCGCCCGTGACCGCGACGGTGGCGCGCTCCGTGGCGGTGCCGGGGACGGGGTGTCGGACCGGCCCGTCGCCCGAGGCGACGATCCCACCCGCTGCCACCGGGCCTCCCGGCCGTGACGCCGCCGCGTGGGACGCGACCCACACCTGCACGTCGCCGGGCTCGACCACCTTGCGCATCCGGCGGTCGGTGAACGCGAAGCGCTGCACCGGGACGCGGAAGCGCACCCGGGTGGACTCCCCCGCGGCGAGCGCGACCCGCGCGTACCCGAGGAGCTGGACCTCCGGCCGGGTGACGCTGCCGTGCACGTCGTGCCCGTAGAGCTGCACGACGTCCTCGCCGTCACGGGACCCGGTGTTGCGGACCGTGACCGACGCGGTGAAGACCCCGTCGGAGCGGACCTCCTGGTCGACGACGAGCTCCTCGTACGCGAAGTCGGTGTAGCCGAGGCCGAAGCCGAACGGTCGAACCGGCGTCGAGTCCGCGGCGGTGACGTCGGACGGACCGCCGAGCCGGGGGTGCAGGTAGGTGAACGGCTGCGCGCCGGCCGACCGGGGCAGGGACAGCGGCAGCCGGCCGGAGGGCGCGGCCGCGCCGGTGAGCAGGTCGGCGATCGCCAGCCCGCCGCCCTCACCGGGGAAGAACGCCTGCACGACCGCTGCCGGACGCGGCTGGTCGCCGTCGAGCGCCCACCCGATGGCGTAGGGCCGTCCGGTGAGCAGCACCATCACGGTGGGCGTGCCGGTCGCGACGACCGCCTCGACCAGCTCGCGCTGCACGCCGGGCAGGTCGAGGGACTCGGTGTCGTTGCCCTCGCCGACGGTGCCGCGTCCGAACAGTCCGGCCTGGTCGCCGACGACGACCACCGCGACGTCCGAGGCGGATGCCACGGCCACGGCGTCGGCGAAGCCGGCTCGGTCGTCGCCCGTGACGGCGCAGCCGGCGGCGAATCGGACCGCCGCCGGGCCGAGGGCCTGGGTGACGGCTTCGCGGACGGTCGGGATCGCGAAGCCGAGCGGCAGGTCCGGGTGCGAGGCGAGCACGTGGTTCGCGAACGAGTAGCAGCCCTGCAGTGCCTCGGCGCGGTCGGCGTTCGGCCCGATGACGGCGACCGAGGCCTCTGGGGCGAGCGGGAGGACGGGGGTGGTGCCGTCGGCGGCGGTGACGCCGTCGTTGGCCAGCAGCACGAGCGACTTCGCCGCCAGCTCCTTCGCGAGCGCCTGGTGCAGCGGGGTGTCGAGGTCGATCCCGGTGGGGGCGTCCTCGGCGAACGCGTCCGGCTCGAGCAAGCCGAGCCGCTCCTTCTGCCGGAGCACCCGGAGCACGGCACGGTCGACGAGGGCCTCGTCCACCTGCCCGGTGCGGACCCGCTCGACGAGCGGCGCGAGGTACGCGTCGCCCGTCGGCAGCTCGACGTCGATGCCGGCCTCGAGCGCCAGCGCCGCGGCCTCGCCACGGTCGGCGGCGATGCCGTGCATGACCTCGAGGAACGCCACCGAGAAGTAGTCCGCGACGACGGTGCCGTCGAAGCCGAGCCGGTCGCGGAGCAGGTCGGTGAGCAGCTCGCCGCTCGCCGCGACGGGCACGCCGTCGATCTCGGCGTACGAGTTCATGACGCTCCGGGCGCCGCCGTCGCGGAGCGCCATCTCGAACGGCGGCAGGTAGACGTCGGCGACCTCGCGGGCTCCGGCGTGCGCCGGGGCGTGGTTCCGCCCCGCCTGCGAGGCCGAGTAGCCGAGGAAGTGCTTCAGCGTCGCGTCGACCCCGGCGGACTGCAGGCCCCGCACGTACGCGGTACCGACGGTGCCGACCAGGTACGGGTCCTCGGCGATGCACTCGTCGACCCGGCCCCAGCGGGGATCGCGGATGACGTCGAGCACCGGCGCGAGGCCCTGGTGCACGCCGAGCTCGCGCATCGAGGCGCCGATCGCGGCGCCGACCTGCTCGACGAGCTCGGGGTCGAACGACGCACCCCACGCCAGCGGCGTCGGGAACGTCGCGGCCTTCCACGCGGCGAGGCCGGTGAGGCACTCCTCGTGGACGAGCGCCGGGATCCCGAGCCGGGTCTCGCGCTGCAGGCGGCGCTGTTCGGCCCAGAGCCAGGCGGCACGCTCGTCGGGTTCGACGGGGCGGGTGCCGTAGACGCGGGTGAACTGGCCGATGCCGTCGCGGGTGATGTCCGCCAGGGAGCTGCCCTGCTGCACGGCCGCCATCTCGCCCTGCATGGGGGCGACGACGCCGTTCTGGTCGAGCCAGTAGCCGACGAGCTGGGCGACCTTCTCGTCGAGGGTCATCTCGGCGAGGAGGGCGTCGGCGCGGGGGCCTGCCGGGGCCGTGGTCGCGTCCGTCGTGGTCGTGGTCGTGGTCGCGGTCGCGGTCGCGTCCGTCGCGCTCGCGTCCGTCGCGGTTGCGTCCGTCGCGGCTGTTGCGTCCGTCGTGCTGTCGGCCTGGAGGCGCGGGTCGCGTCCGGCGGTCCGCGTCGCGTCGGTCGCGGTCACCCCTTCACCGCCCCGGTCAGGCCACCGACGATGCGGCGCTGGAAGATCGTGAAGAACACGAGCGCCGGGATCATCGACATCGAGGTGAACGCGAGCACCTTGGCGGTGTCGACGGAGTACTGCGACGAGAACGACTGGACCCCGAGCGGCAGGGTGTACGCGGCCTCGTTGTTGAGGATGAACAGCGGCAGGATGTAGCTGTTCCAGCTGGCGATGAACGCCAGGATGCCGACCGTGACGACACCGGGCAGCGACAGCGGCACGACCATCCGGAAGAAGAACCCGAGGCGACTGGCACCGTCGATGGACGCCGCCTCCTCGAGCTCGTCCGGGATCGCCCGCAGGAACGGCACGAGGATGATCACGGTGGTGGGCAGGGCGAACGCGATCTGCGGCAGGATCACGCCGGCCAGGCTGTTCGTCAGACCGAGGTCCTTGACGAGCAGGTACAGCGGGGTGATCGCGACGGTGATCGGGAACATCAGCCCCGCGGCGAACAGGGCGTAGAGCGCCCCGCGGCCGGCGAACCGGTAGCGGGCGAGCACGAAGCTCACCATCAGCCCGAGCACGACGACCCCGAGGGTGGTCGTGACGGCGCTGATCGTGGAGTTGCCGAGCTGCTGCCAGAAGATGCCGCTCGACAGCACGGACCCGTAGTTGCCGAACTCGAACGGCGCCGGCAGCCCGGCCGGGCTCGTGGTGATCTGCGAGTTCGTCCGGAAGCCGCCCAACACGATGTAGAGCACGGGCGCCAGGTTCGCGGCGACGAACAGGATCGCGACGACGTAGGTCAGCGGGTTGGCACGTCCGATCGCGGCACTGGACCGACGATCCCGCATGGCCCGCCGCCCGGGGGCGACGATGCTCGTGGTGGCCATCAGTTCTTCCTCTCGGTGAGTGCACCGGCGGTGTCGCGACGGAGCACGAAGCGCTGGTAGATCAGGGCCACCACGAGCGAGATCACGAACATCACGACCGCGACGGCGCTGCCGAAGCCGAAGTTGCCCGAGGTGCGGCCGTTGGCGACCATGTACGTCGCCATCGTCGAGGTGCCCGCGGTCGACGCGATGTACTGGCCCCAGATGATGTAGACGAGGTCGAACAGCTGCAGCGAGCCGATGATCGACAGGAACGCCCAGATGCGGATGGTCGGACCGAGCAGCGGCAGGGTGATGCGCCGCTGGATCTGCCAGTAGCCGGCGCCGTCGATCGCGGCGGCCTCGAACAACTCCTCGGGGATGCTCTGCAGGCCGGCGAGGAACAGGATCACCGCGAAGCCGATGTACTTCCACGAGATGATCACGAGCAGCGTCCAGATGGCGATGTCGGGGTTCGACAGCCAGTCCGCACGGAGCCCGCCCAGGCCGATGCTCTGGAACAGGTCGTTCACGGCTCCGTTCGACTGGAGCATCAGGCTCCACCCGGTGCCGACGATGACCTCGGAGATGACGTACGGCACGAAGACGAGCACGCGGACGAGCCCACGGCCGTGCATCTTCTGGTTGAGCAGCAGCGCGAGCACGATGGCGATCGGCCCCTGCAGCACCAGGGAGAGCACGACGATGAAGCCGTTGTGCATCAGGACCGCGTGGAACGCCTTGTCCTGGAAGATGATCAGGTAGTTCTGCAGCCCGACGAAGTCGGTGGGCGGGCCGTAGCCCTGCCACTTGAAGAACCCGTAGTAGGCGGCGAGCGCCACGGGCAGGATCACGAACGTGACGAAGACGATGACCGCGGGTCCGGCGAGGACCGCGATCTCGACGCGCTTCCGCCAGTCCGCGATGCGGCGCTTGGTCCGCCGACCGGCGGGGAGCGGCGAACCGCTCCCCGCCGGGGACGTCCCCGCGGCCGTGTCCGACCCGGTGGCCGGAGTCGTACCGAGCGAGGTGTCGAGGGTCATGCTCAGCCCTTGGCCGCAGCCTGGTTGGTGGTCTCGACGATGTCCTTCGCGCTGCCCTTGCCGGCGAGCAGGTCGACGACGCTGGTGTTCAGCGCGTTGCCGACGTTCTGGCCGTACAGGGTGTCGAGGTACTGCGAGACGAACGGGGCCTCCCGGTAGGCGGCCAGCGCCGACTTCAGGTAGTCCGAGTCGACGACGGACTGGGCGTCCTTGTTGACCGGGATGGCGTTGAAGGCCTTGTAGTAACCCTCCTGGTTGTCCTTCTGCACGATGAAGTTCAGGAAGTCCGTGCACGCCTTCTTCGGGGCCTGGGCCGAGCAGGAGTTGCCGTCGACACCACCCATCATCGACTTCGGGTCACCCTTGCCACCGTCGATCGCGGGGAACGGGAACCAGCCGAGGTCGGGCAGCGGCTTGGCGTCCGGCGTCAGCGACGCGATCACGCCCGGGTCCCACGCGCCCATGAGCTCCATGGCCGCCTTGTGGTTGGCGAGGAGACCGGCGGAACTGCCGGCGCCCTGCTGTGCGGCGGTGGTCAGGAAGCCGCTGTTGAACGGCTCGGTCGCGTTGAAGTCCTCGAGCTGCTCGCCGGCCTTGGTCCAGCAGGCGTCGTCGAACTCCAGCGACTTCGCCGTGTCCTCGAGCGTCTTCTGGCTGCACTCGCGGAGCGCGAAGTTGTAGTACCAGTGCGCGGCCGGCCAGGCGTCCTTCGCGCCGACGGCGACCGGGTCGATGTCCTTGGCCTTGAGCTTGTCGACCGCGTCGTTCAGCTCGTCCATCGTGGTGGGCGTGCCCTCGATGCCGGCTTCCTCGAACAGGTCCTTCGAGTACCAGATGCCCTCGGGGAGCACCGCGCCCGGCATGGCGTAGGTCTTGCCGTCCTTCTCGTACCCGGCGAACGTGCCCGCGCTGATGGACTTCTTCGCGTCGGCGCTGATGGAGTCGGAGATGTCCATGAGCTGCCCGGCAGCGATCATCGCGTCCATCTTGCCGCCGCCGCGCTGCAGGAACACGTCGGGGGCATCGCCGGAGTTGAGGGCGGTCTGGAGCTTGCCGTCCAGGTCCTCGTTCTGGATCGCCTGGGTCTTGATGGTGACGTTCGGGTACTTCTCCTCGAACGCCTTGACCGTCGAGGCCCAGTAGGCCTTGCCCGGTCCGGTGGTCGAGTTGTGCCAGAAGGTCATCGTGACCTCCCCGCCGTCCTCGGAGGCATCGCTGCCCGCCGAGCACCCACTGGCCACCAGTGCTGTGGCCCCGATCAGCGCGATGGCTGCCGCGGCACGGATCTTCCTCGTCATCGTGGAACTCCTGAAGTGTCGTCGTTGACATGCAGCGACATCGACTGCCGCTGCGGAGAGCATGCCTGGTGCTCCGCGCCGATGTCAATCGATATCGATAACGTTTTCTTTACCGATTGCGGCGACCCGCAGCGGTACGGTGTGCAGATGGACTCGGCTCTCGGCACGCGTCCCGGTGCCGGCCGGGTGACGATCGGCGACGTGGCACGGGTCGCCGGGGTGTCGATACCCACCGTGTCCAAGGTGATCAACCAGCGCGACGGGGTCGCCCCCGCCACGATGCTCCGCGTGCAACAGGTCGTCGAGGACCTCGGGTACGAGACCTCCCTGGTCGCCCGGAGTCTGCGCAGTTCACGGACCGGGGTCGTCGGCATCCTGGTGCCCGAGTTCGAACCGTTCTCGACCGAGCTGCTCCGGGGCATCTCGCGGGCGGCCACCGGCACCGGGTACGAGCTGCTCGCCTACGCCGGGCTCATGACCGGGGCCGACCGCCCCGGCTGGGAACGCCGATCGCTGTCCCGCCTGTCCGGCACCCTGATCGACGGTGCGATCGTGGTCACGCCGACCACCGCTCTCTCGAGCTCGTCGATCCCCGTCGTGGCGATCGACCCGCACACCGGGCCAGAGGGCCACGCCACCGTCGACGCCGACAACGAGGCCGGCGCCGTGCAGGCCGTCGAACACCTGCTCGCGCTCGGGCACACCCGCATCGCGCACCTGCAGGGCCGCGCCGACCTGGCGTCCGCCCAGCTGCGGGCGGCCGGGTACCGCTCGGCGCTGACGGCCGCGGGCATCCCCGTCGACGAGTGCCTACTACGCGACGGCGGCTACCAGGAGGACCAGTCCGCGGCCGTCGCCCGCGAGCTCCTGACCCTCGACGACCGCCCCACCGCCGTGTTCGCGGCGAACGACTCGTCGGCGATCGGTGTGCTCCGCGCCGCGGCCGAGGTCGGGCTCCGCGTGCCCGAGGACCTGTCCGTCGTGGGCTTCGACGACGTCCCACAGGCCTCGACGACGACCCCACCGCTCACCACGGTGTCGCAGCCGCTCGCCGAGCTCGGGTCACACGCCGTGCAGATGCTCCTCACCATGCTCCGCGGTGAGCCGACGACGGACCACGTCCGGCTCCCCACGACCCTGCGGGTGCGGGCCAGCACCGGCCCGGCCCAGCGGCCGGCACCCGGCCGCTGACCGAGCACCGGGCCCCGTGCACCGCCGTCAGCGGCGCAGCGTCTGCTTCGGGTACTCGCCGAAGCGGGCGGCGTAGGCGGCCGAGAACCGGCCGAGGTGGGCGAACCCCCACCGACGGGCGACGTCACCGACGACCCCGGCCTGCGGGTCGAGCTCGAGCAGCTCGCTGCGCACACGGTCGAGCCGGACCTCGCGCAGGTATGTCAGCGGGGACACGTCGAAGACACGACGGAACGACTCCTGCACCGACCGCACGCTCAGCCCGGCGACCTCGGACAGCTCCTGGACCGTGACCGGCTCGGCGGCGTGCGCGTTGATGTACTCGACCGCGGCACGCAACCGGGCGTTCCGGGGCAGCCCGAGCACCGCCGGCAGGTCGTCGGCGAGGGGCGGGAAGGTGTCGAGGAAGGCGGTGGCTGCCGACCGCTTGGCCTCCTGCCAGGCGTCGGAGTCGGACCCCTCGGCGCGGAGCGCGCGGGACAGCGCGACGAGCGCAGCCTGCCAGCGCTCCGCGGTGTCCGGCTCCGGTGCACGGGTCGGGTCGAACCGGAGCGGACCGGCATCGACCTCGAGGTGCTCGAACGCGACCCGGTGCACGTAGTCACGGCCGAAGTGCACCAGCCGCTGGTCGTGGTCCTCGGCCACGAACACGAAGTCGTCCTCGGGCGGCAGGAGCACGGGGACGTCGCGCTGCAGCTCCATGCGGACGCGGCCCGAGTCCAGCTGGGCCGTCCCGCTCGTGATCCACGTGACGACGTAGTCGCTGCCGGCGGGCACGGATCCGCGGACCGCACCCCGGAGCTGGGACCGCCGGATGCTCACCTCGGAGTCACCCACGGCCGTGTACCGGTAGGAGAAGTCGTCGTCGATCCGGCGCACGGACCACCGCTCGGCGCCGTGGACGGCGGCGAGGTCGCGCGCGGCCGAGTCGGGGTCGCCGCCGGAGACCTCGAACCGCACCGGCTCGTTCGCCCGCGCCGTGCGCTGCGGGAACTCGATCGGCTCAACCACGGCGGACCGATCGCGTCATGTGGATGACCTCGGTACGACGACTCGCGTTATGTGGATACGCTGGGCCGGTGACTGCGGCGTATCGTGACCCGGACGAGACCCGTGCAGAGAGGGCGTTGTCGTGAGCGATGTCGATCTCAACGCGGCGCTGACCCGGCTCGAGGGCGCGGTGTCCGAGCTGCGCGGGCGTCTGCGGGACCAGCTCGGCGTCTCCGGCGGCGACCTGACCCTGCTGCAGTTCGTCTCGCGCGCCGAGGAAGCCGGACGGACGGTCCGCGTGAAGGACCTGTCGAAGCACCTGGGGCTCACCGGGCCGGCGGTGACCGGCATGGTGGACCGGCTCGAGCAGAGCGGTCACCTGAGTCGCGTCCCGAACCCCGACGACGGCCGGAGCCGGTACATCGAGCTGACCGATGCTGCCCGCCGCGACTACGCGCGCGCGATGGACGGCACGAACAAGCACCTGCACGACCTGATGGCCTCCTTCTCGGAACGGGAACGGGCCAGGTTCGTGCGGATCATCGACCGCATCGTCGCAGCCGTCGACCTCGGCGCTCCGGGCCCCTGACGGCAGGTTACGGGCGGTCAGCGCGGCGCTCGGACGAATGTCCAGCATGCGCAGCTAGGTAAGTTCTCTACCTATCTCCGCATGCCGGACACACGTCACCCCTTGACGGCCCCGGAGGTCAGACCGGACACGATCGAGCGTCGGAACACCAGCACCAGGATCACGATCGGCACCGTCGCAGCGACGCTCGCGGCGAAGATCTGCGCGAACGGCACCGTGAACTGCGTCCCGAAGAGCGCGATGCCGACCGGGATCGTGCGGAAGGAGTTCTCGCTGTTGAACGTCAGCGCCATCAGGAACTCGCTCCACGACGCGGTGAAGGTGAAGACGCCGACCGTGAACAGACCCGGTTTGGCCATCGGCAGGATCACCGACAGCACGGTCCGCCACGCCCCGGCACCGTCGATCTCCGACGCCTCCTCGATCGTCGACGGGATGCCCTGCAGGTAGTTCCGCATGATCCAGATGGCGAACGGCAGGTTGAACGCCACGTACGGCACGATCAGTCCGGGGTACGAGTTGAGCAGCCCGAGGTTGCGCTCGAGCAGGTACAGCGGCGTCAGCACGGCGATCGCCGGGAACACCGACAGCATGAGCAGCGAGGTCATGATCGCCGTGCGCCCCCGGATGAACCGGCCAGCCAGCGCGTAGCCGGCGAGGAACGCCAGCGCGAGCACGATCACCGTCGTCGACACCGACACGATCACGCTGTTCACCATGTACTGGCCGAGCGCGTTGTCGCGGAAGGCCACCACGAAGTTGTCGAAGGTGAACGATCGCGGCCAGACGGTGGGCGGGGACTGCCCGATCTCGGCCGCCGGCTTGAGCGACGTCGTGACGAGCCAGTAGAGCGGCAGCGCCGTGAGCACCGCGATGACGACGCCGCTGACGTTGACGGTGTTGACCCACTTCCGCCAGCCCTTGCGCACACGTTGACGGGGCATCAGTCGTCCCCTCCCTTCGCCTGGTTCCGGAACGCCCGGAGGAACAGCAGACACCCGGCCGCGACGATGACCGCGGTCGAGGTCGCGATCGCCGCGCCCGGTCCGATGTTGATGTCCTGGAAGAGCACCTTGTAGCCCATGATCGCGAGCGACTGGGTGGCGGTGCCGGGTCCGCCGTTCGTCAGCACGAACGGCAGGTCGAAGACGCCGAACGCCTGCAGGATGCGGAACAGCACCGCGATCGTCAGGGTCGGGGTGAGCTGCGGGAGCACCACGCGCCAGAACGTCTGCCAGGTGCTCGCACCGTCGAGCTCGGCGGCCTCGTAGTGGTCCTCGGAGATCTGCACGAGTCCGGCGAGCAGGATGATCGCGACGAACGGCGTCGTCTTCCAGATGTCAGCGACCATCAGCCCGGTGATCGCGGGCACCGGTTCGCCGAGGATCACCGGGGCGTCCCCGAACAACCCGAAGAACCACGTCGCGACGCCGTAGGTGCTGTCGTAGATGTACTTCCACAGCTGGGCGTTGACGATGGTCACGAGCGACCACGGGATGAGCATGAGCGCGAGCATCCAGCCGCGGGTCGCCCCGAGCCGCTCGAGCACCAGGGCGACGAGCATGCCGAGCACGAGCTCGACCGACACCGTCACGACCGTGTAGAGCACGGTGAACCCGAGGGCCCGGTACCAGTCGGCGCTCTGCAGCAGGGCGGCGTAGTTGTCGAGCCCGAACGACTGGATCGTGAAGCCCTCGTACCCGACCTCGACGTTCGCGAAGCTCAGGACGACCGAGTACACGACCGGGAAGATCGTCACCGCGGCGACCACCAGGAGCGCCGGAGCCGCGAAGCCCCACGCGCCCCGCGCCCGGATGCGGTCGAGTCGCGACCGCCCCGTCGGGCGAGGTGGTGGGTCGACGCGACCCGTGCCTCCAGGCCGTGCCGGTCGTGTCGCCGTGCCGGCGGTCACAGCGCCGCCCCCTGCAGGGCGAGCGAGATGGCGGAGGCCATCGCGCGCGTGCCGCCGTCGACCGACGCCTGTCCGCCGAGGATGCTGTTGCCGTTCTGGTAGACGCCCTGCGACACCTTCGGGTAGTACGCGGTCGAGGTCGGGCGGGGCACGAGCGTGATCCCCGCCGCCGTGTCGTACGTCGGGCGCTTCTGGCGCTTCGCGTCCTCGCTCACGAGCGAGGCGCTGCGTGCCGGCAGGACCCCGCCCTCGCGGGTCAGGAACTGCTGCGCGGTCTCGCTCGACATCCAGCTCGCGAAGGTCAGTGCCGCCGCGGGTTCCTGGGTGTGCGGGTTGATGTAGTTCCCCCACCCGCCGATCGTCGAGTGGTGCTCGTCCATGCCGTCGAAGGTCGGCCGGGCGGCGAGCCCGACCTTGCCGGCGACCTGGCTGTCCGGGCCGTTCGCGATCCCCCACGCGTACGACCAGTTGCGGAGGAACGCCGCGCGACCTCCGGAGAAGGCGTCGTTCGTGTCCTGCTCCTGGTACGTCAGCGTGGCCCGCGGACTCGCGCCCTCCGTGACCAGGGAACGCATGAACTCGAACGCGCGCTTCGTCTCGGAGCTCGTCGTCGCTGGCTTCGTCAAGTCGTCGTTGAGCAGCGATCCACCCGCGTCGGCGACGAACTCCGTGACGTTGCAGGTGAGCCCCTCGTACACGTCGCCCTGGAACGCGAACCCGTAGGAGACGTCACCGGTGTCGACGAGCTTCGCTGCGGTCTCGCGGACCTCTTCCCACGACCCCGGCACCTGCAGGGAGTGCTTGGCGAGCAGGTCCTTCCGGTACAGGAAGAACGACTCGTCGATGTAGAGCGGGAACATGTAGTAGGTCCCGTCGACGCTCGCCGCCAGCCGCAGGCCCTCCGGGAACTGGTCGAAGAAGTCCTCGCCGACGAGCTGGTTGACCGGGGTGGCGAGCTTGTTCTTCGCGAACTGCCCGGGCCAGGCGACGTCACCGAGGTACACGTCCGGCGTGCTGCTGCCCGCGGCGATCTGGGTCGTCAGGCTGGTGCGGTTCGTGTCGGTGTCGCTCGGCGCGCTGACGATCCGGACGCGGATGTTCGGGTGCTCCTTCTGGAACTCCGCGATGAGTCGGCGGCGCAGGTCACCGCCGTCCTTCGAGGCCACCTGGCCGGCCCACCAGCTGATCGTCGCCTCGCCCTCGGGCGGTTCGGTGGGCCAGTCCTCGACCCGTGTGCGCTCGGGTCGGGTGGAACAGCCGGCGAGCAGCAGCACCCCGGCTCCCCCGAGCATGAACGTCCTCCGGTCGATTGCCATCCGTCCTCCTTGACGTGTGGTGCCGCGAACCTGTGCGTCCACACAACCAGGCGGAGCCTGGTCTGTCCGGCAGGTGGCGCCTGCGGCGGGCGCGCCGGGCACCTTTCGGGCTGGACGACACCTCTCGCACTCGGGGACCCGTGGACTGTCGCGCAGCCCGAAACGTAGCCGGCGACCGCCTGGAGGCACGGGGCGGGGTCGACCCGAGCCTCCAGGCCGGCAGGGGGTCAGGCCGGGGCGGGGGCCGTCGAACCGGCCAGGTGCAGGGCGCACGG
Source organism: Curtobacterium flaccumfaciens (assembly GCF_018598405.1). NCBI lineage: Bacteria > Bacillati > Actinomycetota > Actinomycetes > Micrococcales > Microbacteriaceae > Curtobacterium > Curtobacterium flaccumfaciens. The sequence continues at coordinate 27,384 of NZ_JAHEWS010000019.1, forward strand.
GATGAGCGTGTGCGTGCGTTCGGTGCTGCCGCCCTCGAGGCGCTCGACCAGGGACTCGACCGCCAGGCGGCCGAGCTCCGGTCCGGGGGCGTTCAGCGTCGTGAGCACCGGTTCGGTCGCCGCACCGGCGCCGTCGGAGGACACGATCGCGATGACCGAGACGTCCTCGGGCACCCGGCGCCCGCCGGCCCGCAGCCCGCTGACGAGCCCGAAGTTCGAGTCGTCCTTCATGATGATCGCGGCCGTGACGTCGGGGTCGCGCTCCAGCAGGTCGGCCGCTGCACGACGACCGCCTTCGGCCGAGGCGCCGGCGGCGACCACGGTGCCGGTCAGTCCACGGCGCGCGACCGATGCGCGGAACGCCGCCTCGGACCGGACCTTCGGGCCGTAGTCGGCCATCGTGGTGCCGTCGAGGTCCTCGACCACGAGCCCGATCCGACGGTGCCCGAGTCCGGTGAGGTGGTCGAGGGCGTCCTCGACGGTGCGCTCGAAGTCGATGTCGACGAACGAGATCGCGGACGGGTCGGCCGTCCGGCCGATCGCCACGAACGGCACCTCGAGCTCGGTCAGGCGGTCGATGCGGGGGTCGTGCATGGTGACCTCCATCACGACGACCCCGTCGGCGAGGCCGCCGGAGATGAGCTCCTGCACGTCGTCGGCCGTCGTCACGGCCGGCCAGAGGACCAAGTGGTACCCGAGCTCGGACGCGCGGCTCGCGGCGCTCGTGAAGAACTGCAGCGCGGTCTGGCCGAGGCGGTGCTCGAGCACCGGGAACACGAGCGCGAGGATCCGGGTGCGGCGCGAGGCCAGCGCCCGGGCGACCACGTTGTTCCGGTAGCCGAGCTCGCGCATCGCCGCCGTGACCCGGGCCCGGGTGTCGGCGGACACGCGCTTGTTGCCGTTCACGACGAAGGACACCGTCGCGATCGAGACGCCCGCCCGGTCGGCGACCTGCTGCATCGTCGCCATGCCGCTCCCTCACCCTGTCCCGCTCACTGTAGCGGGGGCGGTGCACGAAAAAGTTCGTCTAAGCGCTTTACCATCAAAGCGCTTCGATGCTAGCTTCGACCCCACTCGGGACGCGACGGAGCGGTTCTGGTCCGGTCGTCCCCGATCCACGAGCGACACGTTCGACTCGTGTCCGGCAACCATCCAGAGAAGAGCGAAGCAATGAAGCCTCGACACCGCAGGACGCCTCAGGTCCTCAGCGCGGTCGCCATGCTGGCGGCCGTCCCCCTCGTCCTCGCCGGCTGTTCCGGGGGCTCGTCCGCGAGCTCCGGCGGCAAGGTGGACTCCATCACCGTCCTCGACTACTACAACCAGGGCAACGACAAGAAGGTCATCGGCGAGTACCTCGACAAGTGCGGGGCCGACAACGACGTCACCATCAAGCGCAGCCTGGTGCCCGGCTCGTCGCTCATCCAGAAGGTCCTGCAGCAGGCGTCGTCGAAGACCCTGCCCGACGTCCTGATGCTCGACAACCCGGACCTGCAGCAGATCGCCGAGACCGGTGCGCTGTCACCGCTGTCCGACTACGACATCTCGACCGACGGGTACGCGAAGGGCGTGCTGCAGGCGGGTACCTACGAGGACGAGGTCTACGGCCTCGCCCCCACCGTGAACACCATCGCGCTCTTCTACAACAAGAAGGTGCTGTCCGAGGCCGGTGTCACCCCGCCGAAGACGTGGGACGAACTGCAGTCCGCCGCGGCGAAGCTCACCAAGGGCGACCAGTACGGGTTCGCCGTCGACGCCAACGCCACCTACGAGGGCACCTGGCAGTTCCTGCCGTTCATGTGGTCGAACGGCGGCGACGAGAAGGACATCGCGACCCCGGAGACCGAAGAGGCGCTGTCGCTCTGGAAGGGCCTGGTCGACGACGGCTCGATGTCGAAGAGCGTCGTGAACTGGACCCAGGCCGACGTGAACGACCAGTTCATGGCCGGCAAGGCCGCGATGATGATCAACGGCCCGTGGCAGATCCCCGGGCTGAAGGAGTCGAAGGTCGACTACGGGATCGCGCAGATCCCCGTGCAGTCCGCAAGCGACAAGGCCGTGGCCCCGCTCGGTGGCGAGGTCTGGACCGTCCCGAACACCGGTGACAAGGCGAAGCAGGCCGTCGCCGCGAAGATCGTCGACTGCATGAACAGCGACGCGAACCAGCTCGCGATGGCGAAGCTCCGCTACACGATCCCCTCGAAGACCGACGTCGCGCAGCAGTTCGGCAAGGACGTCCCCGAGGAGCAGGTGTTCGTCGACCTCGTCGCCGACGCCCGCGCCCGCACCGGCGAGCTCGGTGCCGACTGGCCGAAGGCCGCGACGAAGATCTACACGGCCGTGCAGTCGGCGCTGACCGGGCAGGACTCCCCGGCCGACGCCCTGCAGAACGCGCAGTCGAGCAACTGAGCATGACGAGCACCGCGACCCCCGTCGCCCCACGGCGGGCCGCCGGGAACGGAGCGCCCGCTCCGTCCCGGCGGCCCCGCCCGGGCCGCTCGCTGCGTTTCGAACGGATCGCGCAGCTGCTGTTCCTGCTGCCGGCCGTCCTGTTCCTGCTGCTGTTCTTCGGCTACCCCGTGGTCAAGAACATCGTCATGAGCTTCCAGGCGTACACGACCTCGACGTTCTACACGGGCGAGGCGCCGTGGGTCGGCCTGGCGAACTACGCCTCGGTCGTGTCGTCCCAGCTGTTCGGCACGGCGATGCTCAACACCGCGCTGTTCACGATCGGGTCGATCGTCGGCCAGTTCGTCCTCGGCCTGCTGCTCGCCCTGTTCTTCCGCCGGAACTTCCCGCTGTCCGGTCTCCTGCGCTCGCTGCTCCTGCTGCCCTGGCTGCTGCCGCTCATCGTCTCGAGCGCGGTCTGGAAGTGGATGCTCGACCAGGACTCGGGCGTCGTCAACCAGTTCCTCGGCAGCTTCGGCATCCCGTCGGTCCCGTGGCTGACGAGTCCCGCCGTGGCGCTCATCACCGTCATCGCGGTGAACATCTGGATCGGGATCCCCTTCAACACCACGATCCTGTACGGCGGCCTGCAGGACATCCCCACCGAGCTGTACGAGGCCGCGGCCCTCGACGGCGCGACCGGGTGGAAGGCCTTCTGGGCGATCACCTGGCCGATGCTGCGACCGGTCGTGAGCGTCACGCTCGTGCTCGGCGTCGTCTACACGATCAAGGTGCTCGACATCATCCTCGGGTTGACGAACGGCGGGCCGGCGAACGCCACCCAGACCATCGCGACCCAGTCCTACGACCTGTCGTTCAAGCAGTTCGACTTCGGGCAGGGCGCCGCGCTGAGCAACATCCTCATCGTGATCTCCGCCCTGTTCGCGATCGTCTACCTCCGCCTCAACAGGAAGGCCGTCGATGACTGACGCAGCGTCCACCACCGACGCCCTCCGGACCCGCGCGGTGGTCACCCGCGGCACCCGGCGACCCGTCCGTCCCACGAGCGCGAAGCAGTGGGTGCTGTCCGGCGTCGGGATCCTGATCCTCGCCGTGATGCTGTTCCCCGTCTACTGGATGATCAACATCTCCCTGCAGCCGGCCGGTTCCGCGATCGAGGCCGCCTGGTTCCCGATCAACGCGCAGCTCGGCGGCTACGCCCAGGCGATCGCCGACCAGGGCGGCGCCCTGGTCACGAGCCTGGTGATCGCCCTGGGCAGCGTCGTCGTCAGCCTGCTCATCGCGACGCCGGCGTCGTACGCGCTCGCCCAGTTCAAGGTCAAGGGCATCAACGCGGTGCTGTTCGGCATCCTCATCTCGCAGATGATCCCGGGCATCGTCGTCGCGAACGCCCTGTACGCGGCGTACAACGACCTCGGGCTGCTCAACACCGTGCCGGGGCTGATCCTGGCCGACAGCACCGCCGGCGTGCCCTTCGCGATCCTCATCATGCGGGCGTTCATGCAGAACATCCCGCCGTCGATCATCGAGGCCGCGAAGGTCGACGGTGCCGGCAACTTCCGGGCGTTCCGCTCGGTCGTCGTGCCGATCAGCGCCAACGCCCTGATCACCGCCGGGTTGTTCACGTTCCTGTTCACCTGGAGCGACTTCCTGTTCGCCCTGACCCTCACCACCACCGATGACGTCCGGCCGATCACGCTCGGCATCTACAACTACATCGGCACCTTCACCGCCGACTGGTCGACCGTCATGGCCGCCGCGGTGATGGCCTCGATCCCCGCCATCGTGCTGCTGCTCGTGGCGCAGAAGTTCATCGCCGCCGGGGCCACCGGCGGCGCAGTCAAGTGACCGGGTCCCACCACCCCCGAAAGGCACACACCATGACCAGCACCCCGCTCCGCATCACCGTCTGGGGCGAGAACGTCCACGAACAGGTCGAGCAGCACGTCGCCGAGCGGTACCCCGACGGCATGCACGGCGCGATCGCGGACGGCATCCGCGAACACCTGCCAGAGGCCGTCGTCCGGACCGCCACCATGCAGGAACCCGAGCACGGCCTCACCGACGAGGTCCTGGCGGACACCGACGTCCTCACCTGGTGGGGGCACGCCGCGCACCAGGACGTCGACGACGCCGTGGTCGACCGGGTGCACCGGCACGTGCTCTCCGGCATGGGGCTGCTCGTGCTGCACTCCGGCCACTGGTCGAAGATCTTCGGCAAGCTGATGGGCACCACGTGCACCCTCCGCTGGCGCAGCGAGCACGACCAGGAACTCGTCTGGACGGTCAACCCGCAGCACCCGATCACCCGCGGGGTGCCGAACCCGATCGTCATCCCCGAGCAGGAGATGTACGGCGAGTACTTCGACGTCCCGACGCCCGACGAGCTCGTGTTCATCTCGGGCTTCACCGGCGGCGAGGTGTTCCGGAGCGGCATGACGTACCGCCGCGGCCTCGGGAAGATCTTCTACTTCTCCCCCGGTGACCAGGACTTCCCCGTGTACCACCACCCGGACGTCCGTCGCGTGATCGCGAACGGCGCCGAGTGGGCCCGGCCGGAGCGTGAGCGGGAGATCCCGACGCTCCGCCGCTACGACCTGGGCGAGTACTTCGACGGGCAGCACTACCGCGGCCCGTTCGACGACGCCGAGCCGTCGACCGCACCGGAGCCCGCCGAGCGCGACGGGGCCCACGCGTGAGCCCGCTTCGCGTCCTCCAGGTCGGCGCCGGCGGGATGGGGCGGGCCTGGCTCGCCACCGTCGCCGCCGACCCCGAGGTCGAGCTCGTCGGCATCGTCGACCTCGACCTCGACGCCGCCCGCGCCGGGGCCGAACACGCCGGCGATCCGTCGATCCCGGTGGGCACCGACCTGACCGTGCTGGCCGCCGAGACCGGTGCCGAGGCCGTCCTCGACATCACCGTGCCGGTCGCGCACCACCCGGTCACGCTGCAGGCGCTCCGGGCCGGACTCCCCGTGCTCGGCGAGAAGCCCGCCGCGCAGACCGTCGCCGAAGCGCTGTCGCTCGCCGCCGCCGCCGAGGCCACCGGCAAGCTGTTCATGGTGTCGCAGTCGCGCCGCTACAACGACCAGCTCGTCGCGTTCCGGCAGCACGTCCGTGACCTCGGTGCGGTGGGCGGGCTGAGCACCCGGTTCGCGAAGGCCCCGCACTTCGGTGGCTTCCGCGAGGAGATGGACGACGTCCTGCTGCTCGACATGGCGATCCACGCCTTCGACTCCGCCCGCTACGTGCTCGAACGCGACCCGGTGTCGGTGTACTGCGAGTCGTGGAACCCGTCGTGGTCCTGGTACCGGGGCGACGCGGCGGCCGCCGCCGTCTTCACGTTCGAGGACGACATCCGCTACGTCTACGACGGTTCGTGGTGCGCGCCGGGGGCGGAGACCTCGTGGAACGGCGACTGGCGTGCCTCCGGAGCGGCCGGCACGGCACTCTGGGACGGCGACCACGACCCGTCGAGCGACCTCGACGGCACCCCCGGGTCCCCTGCCGCTGCGCCGTCGGTCGGGCACGAGATCGCCGGGTCGCTGGCGTCCTTCGTCCGGGCCGTCCGCTCCGGCGGGACCCCGGACGGCGAGGTGCACGGCAACGTGATGAGCCTCACGATGGTCGACGCCGCGATCACGTCGGCCCGCAGCGGACGCCGCGTCGTCATCGACGAGGTGCTCGAGCAGGCACACCGGGACGCCCTGGCCGCCGAGCAGGACGAGACGATCCGTGACCGCCTGGCGGCGTGGGACTCGGTCCGCGGCGCCCTGCGCGAGCGCCTGCCCACGTCCTGAGACGCGACCGTAAAGCGGACGGGAGGCCCGTGGCGACACCGCCACGGGCCTCCCGTCCGTCTGCCCTCGCTTCGTGAGCAGGAACGGTCGGGTCCGCACGTCGGACCCGACCGTTCCTGCTCACCATCCGTGCGCGCGTCAGCGCGGGATGACGGAGAACAGGAACTTCTTGCGGACCATGTACCAGGCCAGCAGGATCAGCGCCGTGTGCACGACGAAGCCGATCCAGAAGTCGCCCCACGGGACGCCGGGGATCGACGCGATCGCCAGGGCGAAGAACACCTGCCAGACGAAGACGTACAGGCTCGCCTGCCCGAGCGGGATCCAGAGCCAGCCGATGGCCGCGGCGATGGGCTTCCAGAACACCGTGAGGATCGCGTAGGACACGATCGCGAAGAACGCGATGTCGACCAGACGGCCCCACTGCAGGTCCACCCGCTGGTACGCCGTGTTGTACAGCGACTGGTACATCGACTCCGGGAACGGCACCGGGGTGAACCCGAAGTGGTCCCCCGCCCAGACGTAGACCAGGAACGCCGCGTACCCGCCGACCGCGATGCCGACCAGGACCTTGCCGAGGCGCCCGGTGAGCGCGCCGACGATCTGCCGTCGGTAGTAGCCGAGCACGAGCCCGTGGGTGAACACGACCTGCCAGGTGAGCAGGGGGAACACCGCCTCGAACTGGGAGTTCAGCGGACGGAAGTCGGGGTTGAGCGCCTGGAACACGTACAGCGCCCAGCTCACGGCGAGCAGCGCCCACCAGAAGCCGCGGCGGATCACCCAGACGAGCGCCGGGATGAACAGGCTGAGCACCACGAACAGGCCCATGATGTTGAACGGCCACGGCCCCATCTCGAGCAGCAGGAACTGCCGGATCGCGTACCAGGGCGGCGGGTACGCGAGCAGCTGCATCGCGTTCGGGTACAGGTCGTAGACCCGCCCCCCGGCGTCGACACCGCCGGTGCCCGTGCCGCGGTCGGTGAACGTGGTGATGGCGTCGGTGTTCAGGAACGGGACGAAGCTCAGCGCGAAGACCACCGCGATCACCACGAGCGTCACGACGTACTGCTTGCGCGCACGCTTCCAGGCACCGATCGCCGCCGCCCACTCGCCGAACTTCTTGACCGCGAACGGGTACGTCATGCCGAGCACCATGCCGGACAGGAACACGAACATCTCGGCGCCGGTGATCGCGCCGACCGCGTGGAGCGTGAGGTACGAGTACGGTCCGCCGATCTCGATGTGCGTGATCACCACGGCGAGGATGATGAACCCGCGGAACAGGTCGAGCCGCAGGTCACGGCCGGGCTTGCCGTCGTCGGGGTAGCGCCAGCTCGGCAGGAGCCGGCCGAACACCCCGCTCAGCAGGAACACGATCGCCAGGCCGGCGGCCAGCCAGACGATCCACGCCATCTGGTCGCCACCGGTCTCGTACTCCTGGGAGATCGCGGCGTTGCCCTGCTGCACGGTCACGCGGTCGGTGACCGGGCCGAAGGCGAAGTCCCCGGACCGTTCGAGGTCGCTGCGGAAGGCCTCGGCGACGCCCGGGTCCGCGGTGAGTCGCCAGTCGGCCACGCGGTTGCCCGCCTCGGGCTCGCGTCGCTCCGCCTCGAGCACGGTGATGCCCCGGATCAGCGGACGCTCCTGCACGGCGGCGAGCACTTGCCGCCACCAGCTCCGCTTGACCTCGAGCTCGGCATCGCCCTGGAGCTCTCGGTTGTACAGCGCACCGGTGTCGAGCAGCATCGGGCGGTCGTCGGCCGCGGCGAACCGTTCGTAGAACGTGCCCGACTGCGGTTGGTCGTAGCCCCAGTCCTCGTCGAACCGGGCCTCGACCTCGCCGCTCCGGGTGAGCGGCACGGCACGACCGGCGGCCTCGGTCGGGTCGCCCTTGCCGTACGAGAACATCGACAGCCCGACCCAGTCGACGGCCTCGGCGCCGGGCCAGTACGGGCCGTACGGGTCGTCGGCGCCGGTGAGCTGCCCGTCGCCGTTCGTGTCCGCCTTCGCGACGTCGACCGAGGACAGGTTCCGCAACCGCCCGGCGGACTCACCGAACGGGTACCCGGCACCGTACCCGGGCGACCAGACCATGAGCGCGTCCGACGTCCCCGCGTGCACGGCGGTACCGAGCGCGCGGAACGCCCGGACGAACTCCGTGGGCTGCTGGCCCCAGCGGACCCACGTGCCGTTCATCTGCGGTGCGAAGCGGACGAGCACCTGGGTGTCGTACTGGTCGTGGAGGTCCTCGAACACGGTGTTGACGGCACGGGTGTCCGCGGTGTCGAGCGACCGCAGTTCGCGGTCGGGTTCCAGGCTCACGACGAGCACCGCACCCTGGGTCGCCGCCGCACGTGCCGAACGGAGGAGCTCCTCCTTCGCCGTGCGGTCGAGCGGGTAGTCGACGGAGACCCCGTACATCGAGGGGGTCGCGCCGAGCCGACCCGCGTAGCCTTCGGGCGAGTCGCTGGCCCAGTCGAGGTCGGGGCCGAACCAGGTCGTGCCCTCGTCCGGCTGCACCGCGGCGGCCGGGTGCACCGAGGCCGCGGACGCCGGCAGTGCGCCACCGAGCAGGAGCGTGGCGATGGTGACGAGGAGCGCGACCGCACGGGCCACCGGGTGCTTCACCGGTCGCACGCAAGGATCCAGACGTTGTGGCCGGACTCGTGCCGGTGCTCGAGCCGATCGAGCGCGGCGATGGCGAGTGCGAGGCCGCGCCCGCTCTCCTGCTCCACGTCGGCCATGGTCACCGCACTCAGGTCGATGTCGACGGGCATGCCGTTGTCGGTGAGCACCGCCGTCAGGGCCTGCTCGGTCGCCTCGAGGTGCACGCTGTAGCGACGGCCGGTCCCCCGGTCGGCGCGGACGGTGTGCTCGACGATGTTCGCGGCCACCTCGGCGAGCGCGGTCTCCAGCGCGAAGCGGAGCCGCACGTCGTCGATGCCGAGGCCGTCCCACCACGCGGCGAAGCGGTCCTGCACCTCGTCGAGGGAGTCGGGCGTCGCGGCCACCTCGAACGTGGTCTCGGTGCTCACAGGGGTCCTCCGGCGGTGCTCGACTCGTGTTCGGACTGGGCTGGGGTGGCCGGACCGCGGTACAGGACGGCCCGGATCACGATGCTGAAGATGAACAGGTCGAAGATGACCCACGCGGTGTTCACGAGCGGCGCGATCCCCTCGGCCTGCCCGGTCAGGTAGCGGATGCCGATCATGACCAGGGCGGCGACCAGGGCGCCCATCGCGTAGAGCTGCGGCTTGACGAGGTCCCACCGCGGCTTCTGCTCGGTCGCGTCGCGGACCTTCGGGGTGACACGGAACCCGAGCGGCTTGCCCCGGAAGACGTTCTCGAACGCGCTGGTCACCGACTCGATCCAGACCGGGAACAGGGCGAGCGAGTACTGCTGCCCGCGCCAGGTCGGTCTGCCGGCGGCCACCACCCAGAACAGCAGCTGGTTGAACACCAGGAACGGGATGAGCCGGGCGAAGAAGTCGACGCTGTAGGCCTGCACGGGGACTACCCCGAACGACAGGCAGAGCACGGGTGCGGCGATGTAGACGATCGCGGCGAACCCGGACAGGTAGCTCCACATCGTCGAGAAGTACATGAGCCGCTGCCCCCACGAGAGCCCCTTCTGCACCAGGGGGTTCTCGCGGAAGAACACCTGCATGGTGCCCTGCGCCCAGCGGAGTCGTTGGACGAGCATCGTCGGCAGGTCCTCGGGGGCCAGGCCCTTCGCCAGGATCTCGTCGTGGTACGCCGACTTCCAGCCGAGGCCGTGCAGGCGCATCGCGGTGGCCATGTCCTCGGTCACCGAGATCGTCGCCAGCGGCATGATCGGCTGCGCCTCGTCGTCACGGTTGACGTCGAGCGCGCGGGCGAGCACGGCGATCGACTCGATGGCCGCGACGGGCGATGCCTCGCGCCGACCGAGCACGTCGAGGGCGGCGTCGTCGAGGCCGGCGAAGGTGTTCGCGTCGGTGGACATCGCCGCGAGCTCCTGCAGGTCGTTGCGCACCGACTCGAGGTCGGCGGCCGCGAACCGGAACGCGATGGCGTCGATCCCCCGCTGGAACGCGTACGTGACGTCGCCGAGGGGTTCGCCCGCACGCACCTGGTCGCGGGCACGGTCGACCACGAGCTCGGCGTCGTCGAGGGCGGCGAGCACGCGCGGGTCGGTCTCGGTCTCGCGGGAGCGGGCGAGGAGCTTGCGCGACGTGGACAGGGTGCGCTGCACGGACGCCTCGACCTCGGCCACGTAGCGGGAGATGCCGAGCTGCATGAGGGCTTCGCGCCGGAGGATCGCGTTGGACCCGCAGAAGAACGCGGCGTTCCAGCCGTCCTTCGACTGCTGGATCGGTCCGTAGAACAGCGGCGCCTGGCTGCCGAGGGGGTCGTCCTCCGGCACGTTCTCGAACCACTGCGGCGTCTGCACGAGCGCCATCTGCGGGTCCTTGAAGTAGCCGAGCGTGCGGTCGAGGATCGCCGGGTCCGGCACCTGGTCGGCGTCGAGGATGAGCAGGAACTCACCCTGGGTCGCGAGCAGGGCGTTGTTGAGGTTGCCGGCCTTGGCGTGTCTGGGGCGGTCGACCCAGTCGGCACCGCGGGTGATGACGCCGATGCCGAGCGCCTCGGCCGCCGCGCGCATCTCGGGGCGGTTGCCGTCGTCGAGGATCCAGGTGGTGTGCGGGTGCGTGATCGCCTTCGCCGCGCGGGCCGTGCGCTCGACCAGGTCGATCGGCTCGTTGTAGGTCGTGATGAAGACGTCGACGGTGACGTCGGTGGACGGTTTCGCCGGGGGTTCGCCGCGCTCCCGGAGCCGCCATGCCCCGAGGGCGAAGAGGAGCGAGTCGATGACGCTGTAGGTCTCGGCCAGGATCAGCGGGATCGCGATCCACCACGAGTGCCAGTTCACCGAGGCCGCCCAGCGCCACACGATGTAGTTCACGCCGGCGAGGGACGCGAGGAGCGCCACCGTCCGCACGGTGACCAGGCGACGACGGGCGGTGCCGGTGGTGAGGCGGCGGCGGTCCTGTCGGCTGACGTCGAGCGCGGTCACCGGGTCGCCCGGTCCGTGACGTCACCGCACGTGCTGCGTCGCAAGCATGCCTCCTGATCCGTACGGTCCCCGTACCGCACCGTCCGCCCGTGTGTGGTTCCGTCCGGCAGCTGACCCGGGGGCCACCGTGCCGGTCGTCCGCCGTCGGTCATCGGGCGCGACCTGGGCGTGACGACCTGTCTACCGCACCGGCGGGGGCTCTGTCAGGCTGCGCACCCGATCTGGGGACAGCACCCGTGTCAGAACGTGGCGGTGAACCCCAGGTCATCCGCCAGGCGCACGATGACCTGGTCGAAGTAGGCGGCCGGGTCGGACACGGATCCCACGAAGTGTCCGAAGAGCTCGAACGAGATCGTCCCGAACACCGTCGTCCACGCCATCAGGGTTCGGACGAGCACCTCGTCGGGCAGCGTGATGCCGAACGACCGCAGGGTGGCGACCGCGTCCGCGACGGCCGGGCCGGCCGCCCCGGGTGCCGACGTGGGCGCGGCGGGTGATCCGGGCCTCCCGGCGGTCACCGGGGCGGGAGCACCGGGAGCACCGGACGCACCAGACGCACCGGACCCGACCGCGTCCGCGACGACGCGCACCAACGCGAGCGTCGTCCGTGTTGCCGGCACCACGGTCTCCCTCGGCGCCGCGTACCCCGGGACGGGCGAGCCGAACAGCAGGGCGAAGTCCCCCGGGTGGGCGACCGACCAGCCTCGGATCGCGCGGCACATCGCGACCCAGCGCGCACCGGCGTCCGGCCCCGCAGCGGCGTCGGCGGCCTCGACCGCGGCGCCGAGCTCGTCGTAGTCCGTGATGAGCAGGGCGGTCAGCAGGTCGTCGCGGCTCGGGAAGTACCGGTACACGGCGGACGAGACCATCCCGACGTCGCGGGCGACGGCGCGCAGGCTGAGTGCGGCCGGGCCCTCGTCGGTCAGGCGGGTGCGTGCCGCGGCGAGGATGTCCGCGGTGACCGTCTGCCGGGCGAGTTCTCGGGCGGTGGGTGCCATCCGTCGATCCTGACACGGGAGAGCAGCGCACACAAAAGAGATCAGTGCTCTTGCTTTCCGTCGGTCGAGTCGTCATGCTCACTTCCGAGAGCACTGCTCTCGTGCCGACCAGGAAGCAGGAAGCATGTCCCACCACCTCGTCATCGGCGCCGGCCCCGTCGGCCGGCACGTCGCCGCACTGCTCGCCGAGCGGAGCGGACGAAGCGACCAACGCGACCGCGTCACCGTCGTCTCCCGCTCCGGTCGCAGCACGGGCATCGCCGGCGTCGAGCACCTCGCGCTCGACGCCTCCGACGCCGACGCACTCTCCCGCGCCGCCGAGGGAGCAGCCACCCTCTACAACTGCGCGAACCCCGGCGACTACACGCAGTGGGAACGCACCTGGCCCCCGCTCGCCGCCGCCCTGCTCCGCGCGGCCGAACGCACCGGAGCGGTCTACGCCATCACCGGGAACCTCTACCCGTACGGTCCGGTCGACGGGCCCGTCCACGCCGGCCTGCCGGACGCCGCCACGGATCACAAGGGCATACTCCGGGCCACCCTGTGGGCCGATGCCCTCGCCGCGCACGACGCCGGTCGGATCCGGACGGTCGAGGTGCGCGGCTCGGACTACGTCGGCCCCGGGATCGGCGCCAACGGGCACGTGACGCGCGTGCTCCCGGCGGCACTGCAGGGGCGGGCGGTGGCGATGCTCGGCCGGACCGACCTGCCGCACACCTTCACGGACGTACTCGACGTCGCCCGGACGCTGGTCGCCGCCGCGGAGGACGAGGGCGCGCACGGCCGCACGTGGATCGTGCCGAGCAACGCGCCGCGGACCCAGCGGCAGGCGCTCACTGACGTGCTCGCCGCGGCGGGGAAGCCCGCGGTGCCGGTGCGGCGGATGCCCGCGGCCCTGTTCCGGGTCGGCGGGTTCGTGTGGCCGATGCTCCGCGAACTGGCCGACCTGACCTACCAGTGGACCGCGCCGTACGTCGTGGACGACTCGGAGACCCGGGCGCACTTCGGCATCGAACCGACGCCGTGGGACGAGGTGTGCCGCCGCACGGCGACCGGCGCCTGAACCACCGCTGCCACCACAGCCACCCGCCGCCGCACAGCGGCCGGCGCCTCGAGCGCAGAGCCGGCGGCGGCCGACCACCCGCCGCCGCACACGGAAGGGGGACAGGACGCGCCGTTGCGCCCTGTCCCCCTTCCGCCTCGCACCGCCGGTCAGATCACCAGCAGCCTCGAGTACTGCGCCGCGTCGAGCTGCTGGGCAGCTCCACCCGCGGCGGGGACCTTCCACAGTCCGACCGAGGGGCCGCTGTCGATGGAGACGAACACGTCCCCGTCGGCAGAGGCGGCACCCAGGTGCTCGCCACGCGACCCGGCGGTCAGCCCGGTCACCGGCACGGTCGACGTCCCGCCGCCGCCCACCACGAGCTTGTCCGGGATGCCGCGGTCGATCTTGCACCCGGCCGGCCGGTACTCCGACGGGGCGGGGCAGAACTCCGCCGACTGCAGGAGCGAGAAGCCGTCCGCGTTCGCGGCGGCGTACTCGAACGCGTACCGCGGTTCGATCTGCGTCAGTTGGGTCGCCCCGGGCTTGAGCTGGTACCAGACCCACGACCCGGCGCCACCGGTCGATCGGATGTCGACGTAGACGTTGCCGTGCGAGTCGGCGAGCACGCCGGCGGGGTAGCCGACGGTCGAGCCGCCCGGGCCGATGAACGTGCGGGGTGCGATGCCGGTGCCCTTGACGTACGGCTGGCTGACGGTTCCGCCGAGCACGACGACCTTGCCGTCCGGGGTGACGGTCCAGAAGCGCCGATCGCTGCCGGTCGCGACACCGCCCAGGTCGAGCACGGTCTTCTGGGTCGAGGTGCCGACCGGCAACTGCTGCACCGCGCCGGTCGCCGAGTCCGTCCAGTACAGGTTGCCGGCGACGTCAGAGCGCAGGTCCGGGGTCAGGTGCAGCCCGGACGCGATGATCGAGATCCCGCCGCCGTCTGCCGGGTGCAGCAGGATCTCGGTGCCGTCCGCGGACGGCGTGAACACGTCACCGTCGGCGTTCGCGGCGAAGCCCTCGCCGTCCGTCGCGACGACGGCCTTCGCGCCACTGCCGGAGTCCGCGAACCGCACGACGGCACCGTTGTCGTCGAGTCCGAACAGCGACTGCGTCGTCTCCGGCTCGGAGGCGGGTGGTGCCGTCCAGCGCAGCGTGATCGTGCGACCGGTCCCCCGGTGGCCGACGGCACGGACGGAGAACCGGTACGTGGTCGCGGGCGAGAGCTCGTCGAAGCGGTCGGAGCGGGCGCGCGGGTGGAGTCGGTCGACCTGGCGGTGGTGCCGGTTCGCGACGGCGGCGACGGCGACCTTCCAGCCGGTCACCTTGGCGCCGTGCTTCGGCCCGCGCCACGTCAGCGTGGCACTGTCCGCGTCGCCGGTGACACGGACGGCGGTCGGTGCTCCCGGCACCGACGACCAGGAGGTGTGCGCCGTCGCCGGCACCGCACCTCCGAAGACGAGCGCCGCGGCGGCGACCGCGGTGATCAGTGCTCGGTACACGATGGTTCCCCTGCCTTCTCCGCGGCTTCCTGCGTCACGGCTCCCGGTATCACAGCACCGTGCGGACGCCAGGGGAACGACTGCGGGCGGGATGTGCGGTTCCCCGCACCGCAAGATGCCGCAGGGCAGTCCCGCACACGCCGTCGTGTTCCCGATACGCCGCCAAACTCAGCGGCGTCTCGCCGTCTCGGCGGCGCGGAATCGACACGACGGCGTCTCGCGGGTTCTGGACCCGGGCAGACGACGGACGGGAGGCCCGGTGCCAGCTGGCACCGGGCCTCCCGTCAGAAGGGGGTCGCGTCTCGGACGCGGCGCGCGTCAGTAGCGCGGCTTGCGCTCCGGACGGTCGTCGCGGTCGTCACGGCGGCCGCCGCCGCGGCGGTCCGCACGGATCTCGATGAGCTTGCCGCTGATCCGGGTGTCGGTCAGGCGGTCGAGTACACCGGGGTCCATGTCGGCCGGCAGTTCGACGATCGAGAAGTCCGGACGGATCTGGATCGCACCGAAGTCGTCGCGACGCAGGCCACCTTCGTTGGCCAGGGCACCGACGATCTGGCGCGGCTCGACGCGGTGACGACGGCCGACCTCGATGCGGTACGGGGACATCGGCTGCGAACGGCGCGGGGCGCGGTCGCCACGGTCGCCACGGTCGCGGTCGCCACCACGGTCGCCGCGGTCGTTGCGGCCGCCACGGTCGTCGCGGGCACCACGCTCGTCGCGCTCGCTGCGGCGGGCGTCGCGCTCCATCTGGCTGCGGAGGGCGTCGTCGGCAGCGGTGAGGAGCAGCGGCGAGTCACCCTGCGCCACGACGGCCAGGGCGGCGGCGACGTCGTCCGAGGGGACGTCGTGGTGCTCGACGTAGTGCGCGATGACGTCGCGGAAGGCGGCGATCCGACCCTGGTCCTCGAGCGCCGCGGTGATGGCGTCGTCGAAGCGAGTCAGGCGCGTCTCGTTGACGTCGTCGATGGTCGGCAGCTGCATCTGCGTGAGCGGCTGCTTGGTGTGGCGCTCGATCGCCGACAGCAGGCGACGCTCGCGCGGGGTGACGAAGCTGATCGAGTCACCCGAGCGGCCGGCGCGACCGGTGCGGCCGATGCGGTGCACGTAGGACTCGATGTCGACCGGGATGTCGAAGTTCACGACGTGCGTGATGCGGTCGACGTCGAGGCCACGGGCGGCGACGTCGGTGGCGACCAGGATGTCGAGCTTGCCCGACTTCAGCTGGTTGACCGTGCGCTCGCGCTGGGCCTGGGCAACGTCACCGCTGATCGCGGCGGCGGCGTACCCGCGGGCGCGGAGCTTCTCGGCCAGGGTCTCGGTCTCGCTCTTGGTGCGGACGAAGATGATCATGCCCTCGAAGTCCTCGACCTCGAGGATGCGGGTGAGCGCGTCGACCTTCTGCGGGTACGAGACCATCAGGTAGCGCTGCGTGATGTTCGCGGCGGTCTTCGTCTTGGTCTTGACGGTGATCTCGGCCGGGTCGGTCAGGTACTGCTGCGAGATGCGGCGGATCTGCGCGGGCATGGTCGCCGAGAACAGCGCGACCTGCTTGTCGTCGGGGGTGTCGGCGAGGATCGTCTCGACGTCTTCGGCGAAGCCCATCTTGAGCATCTCGTCGGCCTCGTCGAGGACCAGGTACTTCAGCTCGGACAGGTCGAGCGTGCCCTTCGCCAGGTGGTCCATGATGCGACCGGGGGTCCCGACGATGACGTCGACGCCGCGGCGCAGGGCGGAGAGCTGCACGCCGTACGCCTGGCCGCCGTAGACCGGCAGGACGTGGACGTTCTTCATGTGCGACGCGAACTGCTCGAACGCCTCGCACACCTGCAGGGCGAGCTCGCGCGTCGGGGACAGCACGAGCGCCTGCGGCTTCTTGCTGCCGGACTCCATGCGGGACAGGATCGGCAGCGCGAAGGCCGCGGTCTTGCCGGTTCCGGTCTGCGCCAGGCCGACGACGTCGCGCCCGGCGAGGAGCGTGGGGATGGTGGCTTCCTGGATGGCGGAAGGGGTCTCGTAGCCGATGTCCTTGACGGCCTTGAGCACAGCGTCGCTCAGGCCGAGATCGGCGAACGTCACCACGGGCCCGTCGTCGAGGGTCTCAGTGGTGGGGGTGGTGTCCGTGCTCATACCACCAACGGTATCTCGAATGCGCGCTCCGCAGGGACGGGAGGCCCGTGGCGGCGCCGCCACGGGCCTCCCGTTCGCCCCGTTGGTCGCGTCAGGAGCGCGTGGTGCCGATCCCCAGGACCGCGTCCGCCCGGTCGTTCAGCCGCGTCAGCATCTCGGCGAGCGAGCGCAGCTCGTCGGAGGCGAACTCCCCCGTCAGGTCGTCGAACACCTCGGCTCCGGCCGCGTCCAACTCGTCGAGCAGTCGTCGGCCGGCGGGGGCGAGCGTGACGAGCGTGGCGCGGCCGTCCGCGGGGTCGGGCGAGCCGATCAGGTGCTCGGCTTCGATCAGCGAGGCGACCCGGCGGCTGATCACCGGGCGCGATAACCCGGTCGCGTCGGCGATCGCGGTCGCCCGGACCGGCCCGTGCCCGGCGACGGCTCGCAGGATCACGCGGGCCGTCGGGTCGAGGCCGCCCCGGGACTCGATGAGCGAGGAGCGCAGGGTCTGCCGGACCCACAGCCGGTCGAGCTGGGATCGCAGGAGTCGCTCGGCGGCACGCCGGTCGTCGGTCACGGGCTCAGCGTAGCGGGCACATTTAGTTGCTTGTCGGAAGCAACAGATGTACCGTTGCGCGGTCTGCAAAGTTTCACAGCCAGAAAAAGGAGTTCGATGACCGCCACCGCACCCGTCCCGGTGCAGCACGGTCGGCACACCGCCGAGGCCCCCGCGGCCTCCGGAGGCGCCGGCCAGCAGCCGCTGATGACCCACCGTCAGATCCTCCTGGTGATCTACGGCCTGATGGCGGGCATGTTCCTGTCCTCGCTCGGCCAGACGGTGTTCGGCACGGCGATCCGCACGATCGGCGACGACCTGCACGGGCTCGACCAGCAGGCCTGGGTGACGACCGCGTACCTCATCACCTCGACGATCGCGACGCCGATCTACGGCAAGCTCTCCGACATCTTCGGCCGCCGCCCGCTGTACATCTTCGGCATCGTCGTCTTCATCCTCGGCGCCGTCCTGTCGTCGATGTCCACCTCGATGCTCATGCTCGCCGCCTTCCGCGCGGTGCAGGGCATCGGCGCCGGTGCCCTCATGTCGCTGCCGCTCGCGATCATGGGCGACATCCTCGCCCCGCGTGAGCGCGCCAAGTACCAGGGGTACTTCCTCGCCGTGTTCGGCATCTCGTCCGTGATCGGCCCGCTCATCGGTGGTCTGCTCGCCGGTTCCTCCGAGATCCTGTGGATCACCGGCTGGCGCTGGGTGCTGCTCATCAACGTGCCGATCGGGGTCGCGGCGCTCCTCATGGTCATCGTGTTCCTGCACCTGCCGAAGGTGCACGGAGCCGACGACGCGAAGCCGAAGGTCGACTGGTGGGGCGCGACCGCCGTCATCGTCACCCTCGTGCCGCTGCTGCTCGTCGCCGAACAGGGCCGCATCTGGGGCTGGGGCTCCCCCGCCGCGATCGCCTGCTACGTCGTCGGTGTCGTCGGTCTGATCGGCCTGCTGCTCATCGAGTCGAAGATGGGCGACGCGGCGATCATCCCGCTCAAGCTGTTCCGCTCGGGCACGTTCTCGATGGCGACCGTCATCGGGTTCCTGGTCGGCTTCGCGATGTTCGGGGCGATGCTCACGATCCCGCTCTACCTGCAGATCGTCGTCGGGCTCACCCCGACCGAGTCCGGGTTCGCGACCCTGCCGCTCGTCGGTGGTCTGATGATCGCGTCGATCACCTCGGGGCAGATCGTCGCCCGGGTCGGCCGCTACCGGATCTTCCCGGTCATCGGCACCGCGCTCGTGTCCGCCGGCTACGTCGTGCTGACGTTCATGACGATCGACAAGCCGCTCTGGTTCCTGATGATCGGCATGTTCCTCATCGGTCTCGGCCTCGGCTCGGTCATGCAGTCGCTGACCCTGGCGTCGCAGGGCTCCGTCGAGGCGCGTGACATGGGCGTCGCCACGTCGTCCGCCACGTTCTTCCGTCAGATCGGTGGCACGCTCGGCACCGCCGTGCTGCTGTCCATCCTGTTCTCGGTGATGCCGGCGAACATCCTGACGGCGACCGCGAACGAGAAGGACCTCGGTCCGGCGCTCGACGCCGCACTCAACCCGACCGTCGCCAGCGCGAAGGCGAACCAGGGCGCCATGGACAAGATCTGGACGCCCGTCGTCACCCCGCTGACGAAGACCGTGCAGTCACAGCTCGACGACGCCTCGGCGACGGCGAAGCAGGCCGCCGACACCGCGGTCACCGAGCAGGTCACCGCGGCCGTGCAGCAGCAGGTCGCCGCCGGTGCCGTGCCCGCCGCGGCAGCGCAGACCGTCATCGACCAGCAGGTCGCCGCGGCCACGCCGGCCGCCGAACAGTCGGCTCTCGAGCAGGTCGCCGACCAGGCGCACGCCAGCGTGCAGGACGGCACCGTGTCCGTCGACTGGTCGGACGCCGAGCAGCGGTCCTACTGGGTCGACGAGCTCACCCCGGAGCTGGCGAAGAAGATCGACGACGGCAACACCACGAGCGACAGCGCCACCAGCACGAACGACACCTCGTTCCTGACCGGTGCCGACAGCCGCCTGACCCGGCCGTTCATGGCGGGCTTCAACGCCTCGTCCGTGACGATCTACTGGGTCGGTCTCGGCGTCATCCTGCTCGCGTTCGTGCTCACCTGGTTCTTCCGGGTGCCGCCGCTGCGCCAGCGTTCCGCCCTGCAGGAGCAGGCCGACATGTCCGCCGAGGCGCAGCTCGAGGCCGAGGCCGGCGCCGCCGCAGCCGAGGCCGGCTCGTTCACGGGCCCGATGACCGGGTCCGTGCCGACCGGTTCGGGTTCGACCGGTTCGGGTTCGACCGGCTCGGGTTCGACCGGATCGGGTTCGACCGGATCCACGCCGACGCACCGTCGGTGACCGACCGGGGCGTCCGTCCGTGCCCCCCTTTCCGGGCGGGCGCCCCTCCCACACACTTCAACCCACCAGGAGTCCACGTGATCACCACCCCGGCAGCGGCTGCGGCAACGGAGCCGTGCACGCTGCGTGAACGGAAGAAGCAGCAGACCCGGCAGGCCCTGCACGACGCGGCGCTCACGCTCGTGTCCGCGCACGGGCTCGACGGCGTCACGGTCGAGCAGATCTGCGCCGACGCCGACGTCTCGCCGCGCACCTTCTTCAACTACTTCTCGTCGAAGGCGCACGCGGCGCTCGGGCTCGACTCGGTCGAGGTCCCGGAGCACTCGGCGACCTGGTTCACCGAGGCCGACGGTCCACTGGTCGACGACCTGTGCACCCTGGTCGCTGCGACCGTGCCGCTGTCGCAGGACCGCCGACGCATGAAGGAGCTGCTCGTGCTCCGGCCGGAGATGTCCTCGATGGTGATGCAGTGGATGGCGGAGTCGCGCCAGTCCCTGCTCAGCGTCGTCGGCACCCGGACCGACGCCCAGACCGCCCGCACCGCCGTCACCCTGGTGATGTCGGCGCTGAGCGAGGTCGCCCACCGCGAGACCGTCCGCAGCAACGACGAGCTCGCGGACCGGCTCCGTGCGGTGGTGCGGGAGATGGCTGCGCTCGTGGCCTGACGCGGGGCCCTTCGGGCGTACCTGGTCGAATCGGGCGTACCTGGCAGGAACTTCCTGCCCGGTACGCCCGATTCCACTTTCCATCGCGCGTGCAATGGGAAGGAACGTCACGTGGTCGACGCGACCGAGGGGCGGACGGGAGGCCCGTGGCGGCGTCCCCACGGGCCTCCCGTCCGCACCGTGGCCAGCGTGCCAACACGCCGTCGTGTCAGCCGGACGCCGCGAAGCCGTCGAGACGCCCCCGTTCCCGGAGGCGTCTCGACGTGACGACGGCGTCTCCCAGCCGCAGCAACGGGTCAGACGACGGACCAGCCACCGTCGCTCGGCAGCACCGCACCGTTGACGTTCGCGGAGTCGTCGCTGAGCAACCAGGTGATGGCGGCGGCGAGCTGCTCGGGCTGCGCGACCGGCGGGATCGTGGTCTGCATGATCGGACCGACCCGGCGGGCCGCGTACTCGCTGCGCATCGGCGCCTCGATGTTCGTGGCGACCGCACCCGGCGCGACGGCGTTCGCCCGGATGCCCTGCGGCCCGTGGAAGAACGCGACGCTCTTGGTGTACCCGGCGATGGCGTGCTTCGACGAGGTGTAGGCGGCACCGGCGGCCGAGGCCTTGAGCGCCGCCTCGGACGCCACGTTGACGACCGATCCCGTGCCCGCGGCGATCATCAGCGGCAGCACCGCACGGGTCAGCCGCATCGGGCCGGTGACGTTGACGCTGAAGACGCGCTCCCACGTGGCGTCGTCGACCTCGTCCGGCGGCAGGAACGCGTCCATGATGCCGGCGACGTTGGCGAGCCCGTCCACCCGGTCACCGGCGGCGGCGATGAGCGCGTCGATGGTCTCGCTCGCGGCGACGTCGCCGACGACGGTCTCCACGGCGAAGCCCTCGAGCTCCGAGCGGAGTGCGTCGAGCCGCTCCGCCACGACGTCGGTCGCGATGACGCGCCCGCCCTCGTTCGCGATGCGTGTCGCCGTGGCGCGTCCGATGCCGGAACCCGCTCCGGTGACGATGATGGTCCTGCCGGTGAACCGTCCGGCGGTGGTGGTGTCGGTCATGTCGTCTCCTCGATGCGAGGCGCTCGCTGCGCCACACCGGTTATAGCACTCAGTGCCGAAAGGTCTCCATGAACTCGACGAACGACCGTCCGACGGGGCGCCCGCGCACCATCGACCCCGACGCCGTGTCCCTCGTCGCACTCCGGCTGTTCGACGAACAGGGCTTCGACGCGGCGTCGATGGACGACGTCGCCGCGGCGGCCGGCGTGAGCCGTCGGTCGCTCTTCCGGTTGTTCCCGAACAAGGCCGCGCTGGTCTGGGGCGGCCTCGACGAGTTCGCCGCACGGTTCCGCGAGGCCCTGCGTTCACGACCGGCCGACGAGCCCTCGGCGGTGGCACTCCGGGCCGCCTACAAGATCGGCGCCACCTTCCCGGACGACGCCGTCGAGGTCACCCGCCACCGGCTCCGGGTCATCCGCGCGAACCCGTCGCTCGAGCACGTCGGAGCCGCCACGGTGACGGCCCTGACGGACGAGATCCTGCGGTACGTGGCCGAGCGGGACGGCGCCACCGCCGACGACCTCGCCGTCGCGGTGCGGGCACACACGCTGGCCGCCGCCGCGAGCGCCGCGCTCACCTGGTGGGCGCTGCACGGCGACGGGCGCCCGGAGGACGTCGTGGAGCGTGCGCTCGCGCTGCTCGACTGACGGGCGGGCCAACGCAGAGACGCCCTGAAGGACGGGAGGCCCGTGGCGGGCCCGCCACGGGCCTCCCGTCCAGACGCGCACGGGCTCAGCCCATCGCGCGCTTCCCGCGGACCTGGCGCGACAGCGCGTCGATCCGCGCCACCTCGTCGTCACCGAGCACGATGTCGGCAGCTGCGACGTTCTCCGCCACACGCGAGCGGTTGCGCGACCCGGGGATCGGCACGAGGTCGTCGCGCTTCGCGAGGACCCAGGCGAGCGCCAGCTGCGAGAGCTGGACGCCCTTCGCGTCGGCGATGTCGGTGAGGGCAGCGGTCACCCCGACGTTCGCGTCGAAGTGCTCGGGCGCCCACCACTCGAGCTGGTGGCGGATGTCGTCGGCCGCGTAGGCGCCGCGAGGCTGGACCGCGCCGCTGAGGAACCCGCGCGCGAGGGGCGAGTAGGCGACCAGGCCGATGCCGAGTTCGTCGACCGTCGGGAACAGTTCCTCGGACTCACGCGAGAACACGGAGTACTCGGTCTGCAGGACGGAGATCGGGTGCACGGCGTGCGCACGGCGGATCTGCTCGGCGTCGGTGTTGGAGAGGCCGAGGTACCGGACCTTGCCGGCCTGCACGAACTCCTGCATCGTGCCGACGACGTCCTCGACGGGGACGGCCGGGTCGTGGACGTGCTGGTAGAGCACGTCGATCGAGTCGGTCCCGAGGTTCCGCAGGCTCGCGTCGACCACCTGACGGATGTGCTCCGGGCGGGAGTCCGGCGCGTAGGTCTCCGGGGTGAACCCGAACTTGGTGGCGATGGTCACCTCGTCACGGATCGGGGCGAGCGCCGTGCCGAGCAGGCGTTCACCGGTGCCCCAGCCGTAGAGCTCGGCGGTGTCGAAGTGGGTGACGCCGAGGGCGTGGGCGGTGCGGATGGCGGCGATCGACTCGCTGTCGTCGCCGGGGCCGTAGGCGAACGTGGTGCCCATGGCGCCGTAGCCGACGGCGCTGACGGTGAGGCCTTGGCGGCCGAGGGTGCGTTGCTGCATGTTCCGTCCCTTCGTGACGTCTCGAGGTCATGCGGGTGGCACTCTACGCCTGTACTGTCAGTGTCTGCCAATCCGGACAGTGGCTGCCGTCGAGGTAGGATCGGTCTGTGAACGCTCGCCCGACGGACCCCGCAGCGAAGCCCGGCCTGCGGGACATCGCGCGCGACGCCGTGCGAGCCCGCGTCGCCGAGGTGGCGATCGCGCGCTTCGACGCCGACGGGTTCGACCAGGTCACCGTCGAGCAGATCGCCGCCGAGGTGGGGATCTCCGCGCGGAGCTTCCACCGCTACTTCCCCGCCAAGGAGGACACGGTCATCGGCGATCCCGGGCGCCACCGCGAAGCGCTGGCCGCGGCCTTCCGGTCGCGCCCCGCGGACGAACCGGTGTGGACGGCACTGCGCGAGGCGTTCGCCGACCTGGTGAGCGACAGCGGCGGTGAGGACACCGAGACCGCCCGCCGCTCGATCCGGGTGATGACGAGCACGGCGTCGCTGCGGGCACGCAACCTCGAGAAGCACAACGCATGGGCCGAGGTCCTGACGCCACTGGTCGCCGAGCGGCTCGCAGGGCCAGGCGTCGATCTGCGCGCCCGGACGCTGGTGCAGGCGGCCCTCGGGTGCTTCGACGTCGCGATCGCGGAGTGGGCCGTCGGGGACGAACCCGACGCGGTCCGGACCCTGCACCGCACCTTCGACGTCATCCGCCCGACCGACCGAGGCACGGCGGACTGACCGCGGACGGGTTCCCCAGCGCCGCACGCCGGAGTACCTTGCCGGGCATGCACGCAACCGGCCCCGCGCCCTACTTCCAGTTCGCCGGCACCGCCAGGCAGGCACTCGAGCACTGGCAGCGGGTGTTCGGTGGCGAGGTGCGGATCGCGACCTACGCGGACTTCTCCCGCACGGACGGCCCCGCCGACGCCGTGGCGCACGGGGAGCTCACCGGCGAACTGCAGCTGTTCGCCGCGGACGCCGGCGAGGGCGACACCCCGTTCTCGGCGACGGGACTCCTCTTCTCACTGCTCGGCGCCGCGGAACCGGACGTGCTGCGCCGGTGGTTCGACCGGCTCGCCGAGGGCGGCACGGTCGTCGACCCGCTGCAGCAGCGCCCGTGGGGCGACTGGGACGGCACCGTCCGTGACGCACACGGGGTCACCTGGCCGATCGGGTTCGAGGGCTCCGCGCGCTGAGCCGCGCGTGCTGACGCGCCTACTGCTGGTCGGACGGCAGCAGGGGCGCCCAGAAGGCATCGGGACCGTCCGCCTGCACGGCGTCGCGCTCGAACCGGAAGCCGTAGTCGCGCACGAAGTCGAGGGCCGCAGCCTGCTCGTCCTCGGCGTCGTCGTGGTCCGCGTCGAACAGGTACACCCCGTGCCCCATCGCGACACCGGCGTCGCTGATCACGGAGAGGTCCCAGCGCCCCTGCTCGGAACGCTCGATCCGGACGACGGCGGCCTGGGATGCGGTGAAGTCAGCCATGGCGCGAGCTTACGGACGGCCGCGGGCTGGCGTTCAGGATGCTCCGCGCCGACTACGCTGTGCACGGTCACAGGTCAGACGAGTGGAGAACGAATTGTCAGTCGGATTGCTCGCCGTGGTGGACGACATCCTCTCCGCAGCCCTCAAGGCCAGCGCGAAGACCGCCGGGGTCGTCATCGACGACGCCGCCGTCACACCCCAGTACGTGCAGGGCCTGGAGCCCGCTCGCGAACTGCCGGTCGTCGGGCGCATCGCCCTCGGCAGCCTGTTCAACAAGTTCATCATCATCATCCCGCTGGCGTTGCTCCTGACGGCGTTCGCCCCCGGGGTGCTGCCGTGGCTGTTGCTGCTCGGCGGGACCTACCTGTGCTTCGAGGGCGCCGAGAAGATCACGGAGTGGTTCGGCGTCCACCACGAGGGTGGCGCGGACGAGGCCGTCACGGAACCGAAGCTGGTCTTCGGCGCCATCCGCACGGACCTCATCCTGAGCACCGAGATCATGCTCATCGCGCTGGCGGGCCTCGACCCCGACCTCGGGCTCTGGCCGACGCTCGGCGCACTGATCGTGATCGGTCTGGTCATGACGGCCGTCGTCTACGGCGCCGTGGCGCTGCTCGTGAAGGTCGACGACATCGGCCTGCAGATGATGAAGAACTCGGTCCGCCGCACCCGTCGCATCGGCGCGCGGATCGTCCGCGCGATGCCGATGGTCTTCCGGGTCATCAGCGTCATCGGCACGGTCGCGATGCTGTGGGTCGGTGGGCACCTGGTCATCGCGAACCTCGCCGAGACGTTCTGGCACGGACCGTACGACCTGCTGCACGTGATCGAGCACGCCCTCGAGGCCGCCGGCCCCGTCGTGGTGTGGATCGCCGACACGGCCGTGTCGGCCGTCGTCGGGCTCGTCCTGGGCATGGTCGTCGTCGGCATCGTGCTCGGCATCGGTCGCCTGCGCGGCAAGCAGCACTGACGCGGCTGCACGGCGGACAGGAGGCCCGGGGCGGACCCGCCACGGGCCTCCCGTCCGGTGTGGGGCGCGCGGACGACGGCCGACTGGCCGACCACGCCACGGCCGCGCTCGCCGAGCTGCGAGCAGCGGCGGCCCAGCTCGGTTGAGCGGACGCTGAGCGGACGCCGGTCGTGCATCGTCGTATCCTCGGCGCCATGGCAACGGTGCGACAGGTCCAGGTGACGTTCGACTGCGCCGAGCCGGAGCGTGTCGCCCGGTTCTGGTGCGAGGTCCTCGGCTACGTGGTGCCACCGCCCCCGCCGGGGTTCGCCGACTGGGACGCCTTCGACCGGTCGCTGCCGCCGGAGCACCAGGGATCGGCCTTCGCGTGCGTCGACCCGACCGGAGCCGGACCTCGCCTGTTCTTCCAGCGCGTCCCCGAGGGCAAGACGGTGAAGAACCGGGTGCACCTGGACGTCCGGGTCGGCACCGGCATGGTCGGTGCCGAACGGCTCGCGGCCCTCGACGCCGAGAGCGCCCGACTGGTGGGACTCGGCGCCACCCGGGTCCGTCGCATGACGGCGGACCAGGTGAACGAGTCGTGCATCGTCATGCAGGACGTCGAGGGCAACGAGTTCTGCCTGGACTGACCGACGTATCGTCGACGGACCCGAACCGCACCGCCGCGCCACGGAAGGACCCCCACCCCGCATGATCGTCACCGCCGCAGCCGACGCCACCGCCCTCGAACACCTGCTGGGGTCCGACCAGGTGCTCCGCGACCCGGAGTCGCTCGAGCGCTACCGCCACGACGACGCCGAGTGGGCCGACTCCACGGCACCGCTCGCCGTGGTCCTGGCACGCTGCACCGACGACGTCGTCACCGCCGTCCGCTGGGCAGCCGCCGCCGGTCTCCGGGTCGTCCCCCGCGGTGCCGGCACCGGCCTGTCCGGCGGCGCGAACGCGATGGCCGACTCGATCGTGGTGTCGCTCGAGCGGATGAACCGGGTGCTCGAGGTGAACACCGACGAGCGCTACGCGGTCACCGAACCCGGCGTCATCAACGATGCACTCCGCGCCGCGGTCGCCGAGCACGGCCTCTGGTACCCGCCGGACCCCGCGAGCTCGGCGATCTCGACGATCGGCGGCAACGTCGCGACGAACGCCGGCGGCATCTGCTGCGTCAAGTACGGGGTCACCCGCGACTACGTGCTCGGCCTGACCGTCGTGCTGGCCGACGGTTCGGTGGTCGAGCTCGGCCGCCGGACGGCGAAGGGCGTCGCCGGGTACGACCTCACAGCACTGATGGTCGGCTCCGAGGGCACGCTCGGCATCGTCGTGTCGGTCACCGTGAAGCTGCTGCCCCTGGCCGGCCGTGACGAGCGGGCCGTGATCGGGTACTTCCCCTCGCTGACCGCGGCGGGCGACGCCGTGGCCGCGATCTCGCGCGCGGGCATCATCCCCGCGGCGCTCGAGATCGTCGACCGCACGTGCCTGCGAGCCGTCGACGACTGGATGCACCTCGGGCTGCCGGCGGACGTCGACACCCTGCTGCTCGCACGGGTCGACGAGCGCGGTGCGGCCGGGGACGAGATCGCCGGCCACGTGGCGGACGTCTTCACCGAAGCCGGTGGCACCGACGTCGAGCGGGCCACCGACCCCGAGGACATCGACCGGCTCTTCCTGGCCCGCCGGCTCGCCTACCCGGCACTCGAACGGCTCGGTCCGGTGCTGACCGAGGACATCTGCGTGCCGCGGAGCGCGGTGCCCGAGATGCTCCGGCGGATCCAGGTGACCGCGGACGCGCAGGACGTCACGATCGCCAACATCGCGCACGCCGGCGACGGCAACCTGCACCCGCTGATCATCGCGCCCGAGGGCGACGACGCCGCGAAGGCCCGCGCGAAGACCGCGTTCGACCAGATCGTGGCGGACTGCCTGGCCCTCGGTGGGACCGTCACGGGCGAGCACGGCGTCGGGCTGCTGAAGCTGCCGGGCCTGCGGGTCGAGCTCGGTGACCGCGTGCTCGCGATGCACCGATCCGTCAAGCACGCGCTCGACCCGGCGGGGACCCTGAACCCCGGCAAGGCGTTCTGACCCGCGGGAGCCGAAAGGTCACAGAGCGGTAACGACGGCAGATCCGTCCAAACCCTTCGCCGGAGGGTGCCGAATCACCTGCAACGACCGGGAACCACCCGGAGCGCTCACCAGCCGCACACCGCTGGTTCTCCACCCTGTTCGAGGGTGTGTTCGGCGCGCACACAGCAACCGCGCCGAGCGCGACAACAGCAAAGGACTGATCACGATGCGTAAGAGCCTCAAGACCTCCATCACCCTCGCCACGACCGGCGCCCTCGTCCTCGGCGGTGCCGCGTTCGGGATCTCCTCCGCCCAGGCCGCGACCCCGAACGTGCAGACGGTGTCCTCGTCCGAGTCGAAGATCCCCGCACCCGTCGCTTCGGTGCCCGAGGTCCTCGGTGGTTCCACCGCCGTGAAGCTCGACTCCGGCTTCACCGACGCCCTCACCGCCCTCAAGCTCACCCCCGGCGTCTCCGGCGACGCGACCCTGGAAGACGGGTCGGTGTCGTTCCCGATCACCGCCGGGTCGGTCACCTACTGGTCCCCGGACGGCAACTACCGCCCGTACGTGCAGGGCCTGCTGAACCACGACGACTCCGGTCTGACCCTGAAGGCCGGCGACACCACCGTCACGCTGGAGAACTTCGTCGTGAACCCGGGCTCGTCCAAGCTCTACGGCGACGTCCTCGTCAACGGCAAGGTCGCCGCGGCCAACGCGTTCCTGTTCGAGCTGCACGGCGGCTCCCTCAAGCCCCTCCAGCTCGAGGGCGACAACGCCATCCTGACCGGCACCACCGTCCACATCTCCGAAGACGCCGCCGGCCTGCTGAACAAGACCTTCGGCACCGACGCCGTCAAGCGCGGCCTCCTCGTCGGCACCGCCACCATCACCGCACAGATCAAGTAACACCTGCCGCAACAGAGCAACAAACGCACGAAGCACCACGCACGACGCGAAGAGTCGCTCCGCCGATCAGGGCGGAGCGGCTCTTCGTCGTTCGCGGTTCCGCCGCGGTACTGCTTCTCCCAGTGGCCGCGCCTACGCTCGAATGAATGCCCGCTCCTCGCTCCACCCCCACCGATGACCGACCCGGGCCGGACGACTTCATCCGCGTCCGCGGCGCCCGTGAGAACAACCTGCGCGACGTCGACGTGGACATCCCCCGCGACCGGATCGTCGCGTTCACCGGCGTCTCCGGCTCCGGCAAGTCCTCGCTCGCCTTCGGCACCGTCTTCGCCGAGGCCCAGCGCCGGTTCCTCGAGTCCGTCGCCCCGTACGCCCGGCGGCTGATCGCGCAGGGTTCCACCCCGCACGTCGACTCGATCACCGGCCTGCCCCCCGCGGTCGCCCTGCAGCAGCGTCGCGGTGCCCCGAGTTCCCGCTCCACCGTCGGCACCATGACCACGCTGTCGAACTCGATGCGCATGCTCTACTCGCGTGCCGGCACCTACCCGTCCGGCGCCGACCGGCTCGAGTCGGACTCGTTCTCGCCGAACACCGTCGCCGGCGCCTGCCCCCGGTGCCACGGCATCGGGACCGCGCACGAGGTCACCGAGGCATCGGCCGTGCACGACCCGTCGCTGAGCATCCGCGACGGCGCGATCACCGCCTGGCCCGGTGCGTGGCAGGGCAAGAACCTGCGCGACGTCACCGCCGTGCTCGGCTACGACATCGACCGCCCGTGGCGCGAGCTGTCGCGGGAGGACCGCGACTGGCTGCTCTTCACCGAGGAACAGCCCGTCGTGCAGGTGCAGCCGAAGCGCGACCGTGTGGCGAAGCCCTACAAGGGCCGGTTCTGGAGCGCCCGCCAGTTCGTGCTGCACACCCTCGCCGACTCGCAGAGCGAGACCCAGCGCAAGAAGGTGCTGCAGTTCGTCGAGTCCGGCCCGTGCGGGCTCTGCGGCGGCACCGGCCTGACCCGAGCCGCCCTCGCCGTGACGATCGGCGGGCACTCGATCTCCGAGCTGAACGCCCTGCCGCTGACCGGCCTGGCCGACGTCCTGCGCCCGATCGCGGCGATCACCGACGCGGCAGCGGCGACGTCGCGAGCATCGTCCGGCGAGCACACCGAGGTC
The DNA here is from genome assembly GCF_018598405.1 of Curtobacterium flaccumfaciens. NCBI lineage: Bacteria > Bacillati > Actinomycetota > Actinomycetes > Micrococcales > Microbacteriaceae > Curtobacterium > Curtobacterium flaccumfaciens. The sequence continues at coordinate 57,186 of NZ_JAHEWS010000019.1, forward strand.
GCCGTGGCGATCTCCCGCGACCTGCTCACCCGCGTCGAGGTCCTGGTCGGCCTGGGTCTCGGGTACCTGGCGCTCGACCGTGCCACGCCAACGCTCTCCCCCGGCGAGAGCCAGCGGCTGCGGATCGCGACGCAGCTGCGCTCGGGACTGTTCGGCGTCGTCTACGTGCTCGACGAGCCGAGCGCCGGGTTGCACCCCGCCGATGCCGAGTCGCTCGTCGACGTCCTCGACGACCTGCGCGCCGGCGGCAACAGCGTCTTCGTGGTCGAACACGACATGAGCATCGTGCGCCGTGCCGACTGGATCGTCGACGTCGGTCCCCGCGCGGGCGCCGGCGGCGGAACCGTCCTGTACAGCGGCCCGGTCGCCGGTCTGGCCGAGGTCGAGGCCTCGGTGACCCGGCGCTTCCTGGAGCCCCGGCAGCCGACCGCCGACCGCGCCGTCCGGACCCCGGTGGGCACGCTCGAGCTCCGCGACCTCACCCTGCACAACCTGCGGGGGCTCGACGTCGACCTGCCGCTCGGTGTCCTCACCGCGGTCACCGGGGTCAGCGGGTCCGGCAAGTCGTCGCTCGTCGGCGGCGTGCTGCCCGGCGTCGCGACGTCGCACCCGCTCATCGACCGCGTCGTGCAGGTCGACCAGAAGCCGATCGGCCGGACGCCCCGCTCGAACCTCGCCACCTACACCGGCCTGTTCGACGCGGTCCGGGCCGCCTTCGCCCAGACCGACGAGGCGAAGGCCCGCGGTTGGGGCGCCGGACGGTTCTCGTTCAACGTCGCCGGCGGCCGGTGCGAGGTCTGCCAGGGCGAGGGCTCGGTGTCCGTCGAGCTCCTCTTCCTTCCCGGTAGCTGGGCCCCGTGCCCTGAGTGCCACGGCTCCCGGTACACGGCGGAGACGCTCGAGGTCCGGTGGAACGGGGCGTCCATCGCCGACGTCCTCGGCATGACCGTCGACGAAGCGGCGCCGTTCCTGGCGTCCCTGCCCGCGGCCGGGCGCGGACTCGATACCCTGCGCGAGGTCGGCCTCGGCTACCTGCGGCTCGGCCAGCCCGCTCCGGAGCTGTCCGGCGGCGAGGCACAGCGCATCAAGCTCGCCACGGAACTGCAGCGTGCGCGGACCGGCCACACCCTGTACCTGCTCGACGAGCCCACCACCGGCCTGCACCCGGCCGACGTCGAGCTGCTCACCGCCCAGCTCGCCCGTCTGACCGACGCGGGCAACACCGTCGTCGTGGTCGAGCACGCCATGGACGTCGTCGCGAGCGCCGACCACGTCATCGACATGGGTCCCTCGGGCGGCGACGACGGAGGCCGGGTCGTCGCCTCCGGCACGCCCGCCGAGGTCGCCGCCTCGACGACCAGCCGGACCGCGCCCTACCTGCGGGACCAGCTCGGTCGCTGACGCAGAAGTGCCCGCCAGGATCGCTCCTGGCGGGCACTTCGTGGCTGCAGCTGGTTACCGCTGGACCGCTTCCGGCGCGTCGTCGCGGAAGAAGTCGCTGCCACTGTGCGTGTAGCCGACCTCACCCGTCCGACGCCACTGCTTACGGACGCGCTTGAAGGTGGTGATGCGTGCAGGTTCGACGTTCTCGTCGCTCGTGTAGGCGCTCATGGCTGATCTCCCTGTGTGATTGGCCGTGGTTCCTTGGCCCCCCGAAATGGAGGCTAGCGAGCACCCCGACGACCAGTTCGCAATCCGTCCCGGAACGTCCGTGGAACGCAATTCCGGCCATCTGATGGCCGCGGAACGCATGCACGGACGCGACCAGGCGGGACGGACTGGAGGCCCGGATCACCGCCGGCGGACCGGCGGCGGCGAGTCGCGCCTCCAGGCCGGTGCACCGGTGCGGACTCAGGAACGCAGGCCGAGCACCAGGTCGTGGACCACGCGCGCTGCCCGTGCCGCGGCGTCGTCCAGGTGCTCGCGGAACTCGGCGCCGTCCGGCGCACAGAGGTCGCTGATGCACCGGACCGACACGAACGGCATGTCGTGCACGTGGGCGAACTGTGCGATCGCGGCCGACTCCATGTCGACCGCGGCCACCTCGGGGAACGCGACCCGGAGTGCGCGGGCACGACCCTCGGTCACGAAGACCTCGCTCGAGCCGATCGTCGCCGACCGCAGCGGCCACGCGATGTCGGCGCCCATCGCGAGCTCGACGAGCCGGGCGTCCGGCGCGTAGCCGGTCGGCATGCCGGGGACCTGGCCCAGGGCGTAGCCGAACGCGGTGGCGTCGGCGTTGAGGTTGACGTACCGGTCGCCGACCACGACGTCACCGATGGCGACACCGTGCATGAGCCCGCCGGCGGTCCCGACGCTGATGACCGGGATGCCCGGGCCGAAGTCGTGGAAGCCGTGGGCGACCGCGGCCGTGGCGTTCGTGAAGCCGATGCCGCTGCGGCGCACGACGACCGTGGCGCCGCCGATGTCGAGCAGCTGGTGCGGGTCGTGGCCACCCACGGGGCCGTCGAGGACCGGGACACCGCCGAACAGGTCGGCGAAGGCCGAGACCTCTTCGCTCATGGCCGCGATGATGATCGCGACGGGTTGCTGCTGCACTGATCGATCCTCCCACGCCGGGCGCGCGCGGACGTGCAGGTCGGATCGTCGAAGGTGCTAGCGGCGGGGGTCCTGGCGGGCCAGCTCGTCGGCGACGAAGGCGGCGAGCGCGTCGGCGCCGAAGTGATCGTCGGCGGTGATGGTGACGACGGTGCCGGAGTCGTTGCTCGCCTCGGTCTCGTCGAACAGCAGCATCTGACCGTACGCACCGTGCAGCCGCCAGAGTCGGCCGGGACCACCCCACCCCGCCATGGCGTAGCGCTCGTAGCCGGAGCCGGTGCCCTCGCGCTCCACCCAGTCGGTGTGCATCGCGTCGCACCACCGCGCGCTGACGACCCGCTGCCCGTCGACGGTCCCGCGGTCGCGGATCAGGCGTCCGATGCGGGCGAGTTCCTCGGTGCGGAGCGACAGCCCCTCGCCCGCGGCGACGAACCCGTTCGGGCAGCGTTGCCACTCGACGTCCTGGATGCCGAGCGGCGCGAAGAGCCGCTCGGAGACGAACGTGCCGACGTCGCCGACCCGGGTCTCGAGCACGCGCATCGCCGTGTAGGTGCTGGCGTTCGCGTACTGGAACACCCGGCCGCGGGACGGTCGCCGCAGGAACTCGGCCGCCAGGTCCGGCCAGTCTGTCAGCTCGGTCGCCGACCACGGCATGTCGATGCCGCTCGTCATGGTGAGCAGGTGCCGGAGGGTGACCCGGTCGACGCCGTCGCCGAGCGCGAGCCCGGTCGCGGCAAGGAACGTCGCGACCGGTTCGTCGAGGTCCACCAGGCCGTCGTCGGCGGCGATGCCGGTGGCGAGGACACAGACGCCCTTCGCGGCGGAGTGGATCTCGCGTCGGACGTCGGGCGTCCAGTGGTGCTCGGCGACGTCGTCCTCCGTGCCATCAGCGCCCGGAGCGGCAGTCCTCGTGCGCACGTGGATGCCGTGCGCGGCGAACCCGGTGGTGTCGATGCGCCGGACGACGGCGTCGAGGATGGTCGCGGCGGTGTGCACACCCCATCCTCTCGTGGCCGAGCGGCTGCGGGCACGGGCAGGGGCCGCCGCGTACCGTCCGGCTCGTGTCCGACGAACAGCCCCGCCGCCCCGATCCCACCCGTGTCGGCGACCAGCCCGCACTCCGGACGGCGTCGGGTTCGAACTGGCTCGTGTGGGGAGCCGTCACGGCCGTCATCGTCGCCGCGGTGATGGTGCTCATGGCGATCCGTGCACCTGCGATCGGGTGGCCGGCTCTGGCGCTCGTCGTCGTGTTGTTCGTGACGATGGTCGTGGTGCGGGCCGCCGTCCGGCCGCAGCGCACCCGACTCGTCACCCTGGCCCTGCTCGACCTCGGCATCGTGGTCGTCGGACTGGTGGCGACCCTCGCGGTCCTGTACTCGACGCCGGTCGGCTGATGCCGCGATGGCATGTTGATAACGGTTCTCACTAAGATGGTGTGCAGCGACCACACCACGGTGGCCGTTCCACCGACGCAGCCGCAGCTGCTGGGAAGACCGACCCCATGCCAGCACCACACCCCACCGAGACCCTCGACGCCCTCGTGGTCGGAGCCGGACCGGCCGGCGTCGGCACCGGCCTGGCACTCCACGCCGTCGACGGCCTGCTGTTCGGCGTCGTCGAACGCGGCGTCGTCGGGGACACGTTCCGTCGGTGGCCGGAGCACCAGCGGTTCCTGACGCCGTCCTTCACCGGCAACGGGTTCGGGGCGACCGACCTCAACGCGGTCCACCCGCGCACCTCACCCGCCTACAGCCTGGGGACCGACTACCCGTCCGGGCCCGAGTACGCCCGGTACCTGCGTGGGGTCGTCGCGGCCTTCCACCTGCCGACCCTGCTCGACACCGAGGTCGAGCGCATCGAGCCGGACGACGACGGCTTCCGCGTGACCACGAGCCGCGGGCCCGTCGTCGCCCGGAACGTGGTCTGGGCCGGCGGCGAGTTCTCCGACCCGATCCTGCCCCGCTGCGCCGGCACGTCGCTCGGGGTGCACGCGTCCGCCGAGGCCGCCTGGGTGGTGCGGTCCGGACACATGGTGGTCGTGGGTGGCTTCGAGTCCGGCATCGACCTGGCGTGCCACCACGTCGAACAGGGGGCGACGGTGACGGTCGTCGACCCGTCCCACCCCTGGGACGCCGGCAGCGGGTCGGACCCCTCGTTCCGCCTCGCCCCGCGGACCCGTCAACGGCTCGCGGCCGCGCGGGCCAGCGGACGCCTCACCCTGGTCGACGACGGCCAGGTCACCGGCATCAAGCGGTCCGGAGACGGGTTCACCGTCGGGGTCGCCGGACGGACCGCCCTGGTCGCGGACGCGCCACCGATCCTCGCCACCGGGTACGGCCCGGGGCTCGGGCCGGTCGCGAGCCTGTTCGACACCCGCGCGGACGGTTGGCCGATGCTCACCGAGGACGACGAGTCGACCACCACGCCCGGGCTGTTCCTGGCCGGCACGGCGCTCCGGCACGGCGCACTGCAGTTCTGCTTCGTGTACAAGTTCCGGCAGCGGTTCGCCCACGTCGCCCGTGTCATCGGCGAACGGGCCGGACGCGACTGCAGTGCCCTGCAGGAGTGGGACGACGCCGGGATGCTCACCGACGACCTGAGCTGCTGTGGTGTCGAATGCGCGTGCTGATGCCGGCACAGCGGCCCGCCCGCCCCGCCGTTGCACGACTTTGGGCCACCCCCGCGATCGTCGGCGGCGCCATCCTGCTCGGGTCCGTGATCGGCGGCGTCTCACCCTCGGCCGGCGACGCGATGGGCTCGGTGGTGGACGCGTTGGTGATCACCCTGGTCGTCGCCCTGTTCGTCGACGTCCCCCTGCACCGCCTGCCACGGAGGCCCGGCGCCTGGAAGGTCATCGGCATCGCCTGGAGCATGAACTTCCTGCTCGCCCCGCTCGTCGCGTTCCTGCTCACCCACGTGGCCCTGCCCGGACACCCGGCCGTCCAGCTCGGCGTGATGCTGTACTTCCTGGCACCCTGCACCGACTGGTTCCTGGCGTTCACCCGCATGAGCGACGGGGACACCGCCGTGGGGGCGACCCTGCTGCCGATCAACATGGTCACCCAGCTGCTGCTGTTCCCGGTGTGGATCACGGTCCTGGGCGGCAACGCCGGCATCGATGCCGTGGGGACCGTCGGCACCCTGCTGCAGTGGTTCGTCCTGCCCGCCGCGATCGCCGTGGTGATCCGCCTGGGGGTCTCGCTGCTGCCGGACGGCGCTCGAGCCCGCGCCGCCGCCCTGCCCGGCCGCACGGTCCCCTGGATCGTGGGCGCGATGGTCGCCGGGCTCTTCGCCTCGCACATCGGGCTGCTGCTGGCGAACCTGCCGGTGTTCGTCGCCGTACTGGGGTGTGCGGTGATCTTCTTCGCCGTCATGTTCATCGCGGCCGAGTGGGCGTCACGCCTCGCCGCCCTGTCGTACCCGCGGTCGGCGCTGCTCGCGATGACGACGGCGGCCCGCAACGCACCCCTGATGATCGGGCTGACGAGCGCCGCGCTCCCCCACCAGCCGCTGGTCACCACGGCGATCGTCGTCGGCATGCTCGTCGAGTTCCCGCACCTGCTCGCGGTCCGCCACCTGCTGCTGCGTCGGCGACGTGGTCAGCACGCCGGGCGACGCCTGCGCGGCACCGCAGCGTGGGGGCACCCGTGACGCACCGGGTCCGACTCGTCGTCGTCCCGACCGAGCGACGGGTGATCGAGCCCGAGCACGACGACCGGCGGACGGCGCTCCTGCTCGCGCTGGGCCAGGTGCCGCTCGGGTACACGGTCACCGACGTCGACGTGCTGCCGGAGCACGGGGACCCCGAGTCCGACCCCGCGGAGCCGGGCCGACGCTGAGCCGGCCGCTCCGACGGCGCTGGTGCGGCCCGAGACGGTCGCGACGCCGGACGGGAGGCCCGTGACGGGCCCGCACCGCGCCTCCAGTCCGGTGCCGGTCGCGACCAGTGCACCTGGCCGGCTACGCGCTGTCGGTCACCGTCGGCTGCGCCTGCCGCAGCCCGGTGACCAGGAGGGTCACGATCGTCCGGACGTCGTAGTCGGGGTCCTGGGGACTCCACGCCACCAGGTCACCGACGGCCCGGAGCAGCTGGTACGGCGGGGTCGGTGCGGCCACCTCGCCGGACGCCCGCGCGGCGTCGAGCAGCCGGCCGAGCACGGGCACGAGCTCGTCGACGAACAGGGTGTGCAGCGCTGTGAAGCCGTCGGCGTCGCCCTCCCAGACGCGCGCCAGGCCGTGCTTGGTGCCGAGGAAGTCGACGAACTGGTGCACCCAGCGCAGCAAGGCGGCGAACGGTGTCGGCTCGGAGTCGAGCAGCGCCGGCCCCGCGTCGACCAGGGCCTCGATCTGGTGCCGGTAGACGGCGACGACCAGGTCCGAGCGGGTCGGGAAGTGCCGGTAGAGCGTGCCGACCCCGACACCGGCGGCGGTGGCGACCTCGCGTACCGGCGCACCGACGCCCGAGGCTGCGAAGACCGCGGCGGCGGCGTCGAGGATCGTGCGCTCGTTGCGCTCGACGTCGCGACGGCGGCGCGGTGCGGGGTCGGTCGCCGGAGTGCTCATGCATCGATCATCGCACGACTCGCGACCGATACGGAACGCTGCTCCACTTCCCCTTGCAATCCGGATCGTTGTTCCGTATCGTTCCGGAACGTCGCTCCGTTTTGGGCGACAGTCGCTCACGTCCACGGGCGACACGGCATCCTGGAAAGGCCCCCATGGCACCCACAGCACCCCGACCGCAGGTCATCAGCGTGCGGCCCGTCACGCTTCCGGCACCGTCCCGCGGTCAGGACCTCGAGGTCCGGATCACCGCACCGACGACCGGAACGGACCTGCCGGTCATCGTCTTCGCCCACGGCTTCGGCCAGTCCATGACCGGCGGCGACCCCCTGGTCGACCACTGGACCGCGAACGGCTTCGTCGTCGTCCAACCGACGTTCCTCGACGCGAAGGCCTACGGGCTGACGCTCGACGACCCGCGCTACCCGACCATCTGGCAGACGCGGGTCGACGACCTCGGGCGGGTGCTCGACGACCTCGACCAGGTCATCGACGCGGTCCCCGGCCTGAGCGGGCGCGTCGACACCGCGCGCATCGCCGCGGTCGGACACTCGTGGGGCGGACAGTCCGTGGGCATGCTGCTCGGCGCCCGCGTCCTGGACGCCGACGGACGGCCGGGCGAGGACCGCACCGACCACCGCGTGCGCGCCGGGGTCCTGCTGTCCACCACCGGGATCGCGCGCGGCGACCTCGTGCCGTTCGCGCAGGAGCACTTCGCGTTCATGAGCCCCGACTTCAGCCAGCTGCACACCCCGTCGCTCGTCGTCGCCGGCGACCACGACCAGTCCCAGCTCTCGACCCGAGGCCCGGACTGGTTCACCGACGTCTACCACCTGAGCCCCGGCGCGCGACACCTGGTGACCCTCCACGGCGGGGAGCACCTGCTCGGCGGGATCCAGGACTACGAGTCGACCGCCACCACCGACGAGAGCCCCGAGCGTGTGGACCTCGTCCGCCAGACCACGACGGCGTTCCTCCGGACCGCGCTCGGCCTCGACCCCGACGCGTGGTCGGCGATCGCCGACGCCGTCGGCCCTGCCGCCGCCGTCGGCCACATCGAATCGAAGGAGCACCAGTCGTGATCACCGACCAGCACCCCCTGCCCAGCCGCTTCACCGCCGCGTCCACCGCCGCCGACGTCCTGGACGGCATCGACCTGACCGGCCGGAACGTCATCGTGACCGGCGGACACAGCCGCCTCGGCCGCGAGACCAGCCGCGCCCTCGCGGCGGCCGGCGCCGACGTCACCGTCGCCTCACGTGACGTCGACCGGGCATCCGCAGCCGTCGCCGGCATCCCCGGCGTCCACGTCGAGGCCCTCGACCTCACCGACCCGTCGTCGGTCGATGCCTTCGCCGCGCGCTGGTCAGCCTCCGGACGCCCGCTGCACATGCTCGTGAACAGTGCCGCGATGCTCTTCACCCCGGACCGCCGGCTCGACGGCCGCGGCAACGAACTGGCGTTCTCGACGACGCACCTCGGGCACTTCCAGCTCACGCGGGCACTCCTCCCCGCCCTCCTGGAGGCCCGTGGTGCGCGGGTCCTGACCGTCACCTCCGGCGCGGCCCGGTTCGGGCAGATCCGGTGGGACGACCTGACGTTCGCGCAGGGCTACGACCCGGTCACCGCGTACGGGCAGTCGAAGCGGGCGAACGTCCTGTTCACGGTGGAGCTCGACCGCCGGTACGCCGACCAGGGCATCCGCGCCTTCGCCGCACACCCGGGCGTCATCATCGGACCCGGCCCGCACGACCAGACGGTGCTCGCCTCGTACCGCGAGCAGGGACTGGTCGACGACCACGGGGTGACCGTCATCGATCCCGAGGTCGGCAAGAAGACCGTCGAGCAGGGCGCAGCGACGCTCGTGTTCGGTGCCGCGAGTCCGCTGCTCGACGGCGTCGGCGGGGTCTACCTGAAGGACAGCGACGTCGCCGTGATCGACGACCGGATCCTGCCCCTCACCGCGGACCGCATCCCGTCGGACGCGAACTCGGCGATGCTCGACGCCGACGACGCGCGCCGGCTGTGGGAGGTCAGCGAGGAGCTCCTGGCCTGATCGGGGTCAGCCGCGGGCCTCGTCCACTCGCTGGCCGCGTTGTCCTCGCTACTGTGTGACGGTGTTGACCGTGCGGATCGAGAGCCCCCGGCAGGACGACGTCCTGTACCTGTTGCAGCAGGGTGACGACTACGGACTGAGTCTGTACCCGGCCGAGAACTACCACGCCCTCGACGTCGACGACCTGGACCAGCCCGACATCACGTTCCTGGTGGCGCGCGAGGACGGCGTCGCCCTCGGCACGGTGGCGCTCGTCGACTCCGGCGACGGCACCGGCGAGATCAAGCGCATGTTCGTGAGCGATGCCGCGCGCGGGCTCGGCGTGGGGACGCGGCTGCTCGATGCCCTGCACGACCGGGCCCGTGCGGTCGGCATCGGGACCGTCCGGCTCGAGACCGGTCTGCCGCAGGCCGCGGCCATCGCGCTGTACCGGAAGGCCGGGTACGCGGACATCCCGCGGTTCGGTCCGTACGTCGACGACCCGACGAGCGTGTGCATGGAGCAGCAGCTCGTCTGATCGGTGCCCGGCCCCGTCGTAGGATCGCGTGTGAGCTCCGAGCACCCCGAACCCAGCGGCATCGACCCCGACGACCTGACGGTCGCGCTCCGGGTGCTCGAGCAGCTGCCGTCGATCGACGAGACGCACCCGGACTTCATCCGGGTCCGCCAGGCCACCGCGAAGATGTTCAAGGCCGTCAAGCGGGCGCACCGTCTCGAGAAGCGCGGCGTCATCGCCGAGGCCGACCGCCGAGTGATCGCCGCCACCGCCACCGGGGCCGCAGACCGGATCGACGACGAGACCCGCGGCGTCCTGATCAGCGCCTCGACCGCATCGACCACCGCGGGCACCCTGCTGAAGTCACGGCCCTGCTACATGTGCAAGCAGCACTACACGGTCGTCGACGCGTTCTACCACCAGCTCTGCCCGGCGTGCGCCCGCATGAGCCACGCGAAGCGCGAGGCCCGGACGGACCTGACCGGCAAGCGGGCGCTGCTCACCGGTGGCCGCGCGAAGATCGGCATGTACATCGCCCTCCGGCTGCTGCGCGACGGGGCCCACACCACCATCACCACGCGGTTCCCCCGCGACGCGGTGCGCCGGTTCGCGAGCCTGCCTGACTCCGCCGACTGGATGGACCGTCTGAAGGTCGTCGGCATCGACCTGCGCGACCCCGCCCAGGTGATCGGGCTCGCCGAGGACGTGGCCGCCTCCGGCCCCCTCGACATCCTGATCAACAACGCCACCCAGACGGTGCGCCGGTCGACCGGGGCCTACCAGCCGCTGGTCGACGCGGAACTCGCGCCGCTGCCCGACGGACCGCTGCCCGAACTCGTGACCTTCGGGCACACGAACGACCAGCACCCGCTGGCGCTCGCCCGTTCCGTGGCCGCGCACCCGATCCTCGCGGCCGCAGCGGCCCGAGCCGACGAGCTGACCGAACAGGCGATGGCGCCGGGATCGAGCTCGCTCGAACGGCTCGCCCTGGGCACCGCCATCGACGCCGGCGGCCTGGTCCCCGACCTGCACGACGAGAACTCGTGGACCCAGCAGGTCGACGAGGTCGACCCTCTCGAGATGCTCGAGGTCCAGCTGGCCAACACCACGGCGCCGTTCATCCTCATCTCGAAGCTCCGCCCCGCGATGGCCGCGAGCACGGGACGCCGCACCTACGTGGTGAACGTCAGCGCCATGGAAGGGGTCTTCGGCCGCGCGTACAAGGGACCGGGGCACCCGCACACGAACATGGCGAAGGCCGCCGTGAACATGCTCACCCGCACGAGCGCGCAGGAGATGTTCGAGACCGACAACATCCTGATGACGAGCGTCGACACCGGCTGGATCACCGACGAACGGCCGCACCCCACGAAGGTCCGGCTCGCCGAAGAGGGGTTCCACGCGCCGCTCGACCTGGTCGACGGGGCAGCACGCGTCTACGACCCGATCGTCCGGGGCGAAGCCGGCGAGGACGTGTTCGGTGTCTTCCTGAAGGACTACGCGCCGAGTTCGTGGTGACCGGCCGCTGACCAGACCGGTTCCGTCAGTGCTTCGACGCGGCCGTCTCCTGCGGCAGGACCGCGGCAAAGCGGAGCAGGAAGTCGCGCACCACCGTCAACGTCTCGTCGTCGTACGAACCGATCGCCTCGTCGAGCTCCACGGCACGCGACCCGAGGAACCCACTGCTGCGTTCCCGCGTGAGATCGGTGACGCGGAGGGTGACGACCCGACGGTCCGCGCTCTCGCGGCTCCGCACGATCAACCCACGCTCCTCCAGTCGGTTGACCAACGCGTTCGCCGCACCCGAGGTCATCCCGATCCGCCGGGCGAGCCGCGTGCCCGTCATCGGCTCGCCCTCGGTCTCCGCCCAGAGGATCTCCCCCAGCGCGACACCGTCCGAGGTCGGCAGTTCCATCCATGCCGCGAAGTGGAGCGCCGACTCCTGGTACCGGACGGCGTAGTGGCGGAGCGCCTCGAGAGTCTGGGAGCGCAGGTCGGTCATGCGATCGATTCTGCCGTCTTCCGGGTCCCCTGCAGTGTCGGGTAGTGCGGCAGGACGGGGACGTGCTTCTCGCTCGTCAGCAGGTACTTCTGGGCGAAGCCGCGGACCGGACCGACAGACGCCACCCGGAGCGCAGCCCGCACCGCGCGGACGCCCGCCTTCGACGACGGGTGCAGCAGGCGCGCACCGCCGCGCGGAAGCCCCTGGGCGCTGTCGGCGTACCCGCGGAGCATCTCCTCGTAGCGCGCGAAGGCGTCCGGGATCGAGTACCCGTGATCAGCGCCGGCGGCCGGCTCGATCGTCCGTGCGAGTTCCCCGGCCAGGATGTGCGCGCCGACCAGCGACAGCGTGGTGCCCATGCCGGTCGGCCCGGAGCCCCAGGCCGCGTCACCGAGCAGGGCGATCCGACCCTTGCTCCATCGCGACACCACGACCTGCTCCATCCGCTGCGTGTAGAACTCATCGGACCGCTCGCTGAACCCGTCGAGGATCCGCTCCGTCTGCCACCCTGCGCCCCGGAATCGCTCGCGCAGGATCCGCAGCTGCACGTCGACGGAGACCTGCTCGAAGCCCATCGGCTCCGACTCGAACGACACGCTCGCCCGGATCGTCCCCTCGTTGTCGGGGCGGATCGATGCGACACGTCCACGCGGCGCCGTGTACCAGTCCCAGTGGTCGGTGTCGCTGCCGATCCGGTCGAGCGTGCCGTAGGCGATGCTGACGCCGTGGTCGCGGTACTCCGTCTCGTCGGCGAACAGGATCCGACGGGTGCGCGAGCTGCGGCCCTCGGCGACGACAACCAGGTCGAACCGCTCCGGAGCGCCGCTGTCGTAGCGGACGTTCACCCCGGCGCCGTCCTGCTCGGCGCCCGCGATGAAGTCCCCGTAGCGGCGGGCGATCGTGTCCGGCAGCGCATCGACGAGGATCGCGGCGAACGTGCCCCGCAGGATCTCGATCTCGGCAGTCGGACCGTCCTGGCCCTCGGCCTTCGGGAACGTGGCGTACGGGGTGCCGTGCTCGTCCACGTAACGGGTGCCCGCTTCGCCGGTGAGGTGCTGCATCACGGTGTCGCGGAGGCCCATGCGCTCGAGGACCTCGCGCCCGAGCCCCCGGACGTCGATGTTCTGGCCGGTGGTCCGCTGCTCCGGCGACCGCTCGAGCAGCGTGACATCGAAGCCCGATCGGTCGAGTCCCCACGCCAGCGCAGGGCCGGCGATGCTCGCGCCGGTGATCAGGACGCGTGGGCGGTGGTGCGGCGTGGTCGCCATGGGTGGTCCTCTGCTCGTGGGGCGGCGAGCTGCCGCCTCACGAAGACTATACCTTCACACCGATATCACTCCACAGAGAAGGTACGTTGTGGTCCGCATGGATACGGTGAGCTGTCAGCCCAGATCCTCCGCTACGGCGACGAGTGCGCGGGCGGCCGAACCGGCATTGTGGATGTCCGATGCGTCTACTGACCGCGCACTGTAGGCCGCCTTGTTCTTGACCCGAACGAGCGTCTCGAGGTGCTTCGCGATCGGCCGGTCCGTCGCATCCTGCAGGATCGAGACGCCGTCATTGTGGCTCGCCCCACTGCTGTACCTTCCGGTCTTGCCGATGCAGATGGCGTCTGCGGCGGCGATCCCCGCGTCGACGCACAGGTCGACGAAGGAGTTGGCATGAGGGGACGTCGGGCTCAGGATCCCGTCCTCGGCACCGAACTCGAACAGCGTCTCGGCTGACTCGAGGAAGCCCTTGGCCTTCTCGAGCCGACCGCGCATGAAAGCGCTGTCGCCGTCAGTGGTCGACGGCAGTTTCGGTGGAGTCAACGTGCGGCCTTCCTGAGGTGGGCTTGGAGCCATCGGCGGTCTTCCACGAGGGGAATGCCCTCACTCGCGATGGAACCGATGAGCGGGTCATCGGGACTCACCCCCGAGACGTCGTACACGATGGGGTTCACCTGGTTGCCGGTCCACCGGTGAACGGCAACGGTGAGGTCGTAGATGCGGTCCTCAGCATCCGTCCGGGAAACGGCATCCACGGCGAAGAACAGGTCGATGTCGCTGTCCGGTCGCATCGCACCTCGCGCGGCCGAGCCGAACAACGCTGCGTAGCGGACCGGCATGGATGCGATCTCCCCGCGGACCCTGTCGAGGAAGCGGGTACGAGCTCCGGCGACCTCGAGGACCGCCGACGCGAGGAGATGGTCTCGGTTGAGCGCGTACGTGCTCACGCCGGCGATGTCGTCGAACACAACGATGCCCTGCTCGGTCAGCCGGTCGAGCACCTTCTTCACGCCGTTTCGAGAACGGCCTCCGGGGACGAGCCGCTGGACCGCGGACACCGTGAAGGGTCGGTCCGACAGGCCGCTCAGCACCATCAGAACGTCGCCATCGAGACCGCTCGACAGCGCTGCGAATGGGCTCTGCAGCTGCACGACGCCCTCCTCACCTCGGTGATCCAGCATCACTATTGTGACGCCAACATCACTATAGTGACGGACGGCAACCACAGGAACCGCTTCCGGCAATTCCTGGACGGACACAGCGAACTCGCCCGTGCGGTCGGTTGGCTCGAATTGAGCAGCGAGAACGCGACCGATCAGCGGAGTCGCTCCGCCTCCAGGATTCGAACCCGGACCTAACGGCACCAAAGGCCGTCGTGCTGCCATTACACCAAGGCGGAACACACCCGGAGGTGCTCCTCCATCCTCCCACGACCGACGAGGCTGGCTGTCCGCCCCGGGTTCGGCCAAGATGGAGGGATGCCGCATGAGGACGAGGTCGATCGCATCGTCGCGGCGTGGGGTCGAGAGCGTGCCGACCTCGACTTCGGCCCGCTCGAGGTCCTGTCCCGCGTGGACCGGCTCGCCCGGCACCTGGACCGCGCCAGGCGGACGGCCTTCGACGCGAGCGACATGGAGCCGTGGGAGTTCGACGTCCTGTCCGCCCTGCGGCGCGCGGGTGAGCCGTACGAGCTGAGCCCGAAGACCCTGCTGCAGCAGACCCTGGTGTCGAGCGGCACGATGACCAACCGGGTGGACCGCCTGGCGGCCCGCGGCTTCGTGGGGCGACGGACCGACCCGAAGGACGGCCGCGGCATCCTCGTCTCGCTGACGGGCAAGGGCCGGGTGGCGGTGGACGTGGCGATCGCAGACCTGCTGGCCGCCGAGCGCGACATCCTGGCCGGGGTCTCCGCCGACGAGCAGGGCCAGTTGGCCGGGCTGCTCCGCCGACTCATCCTGGGCCTCGGGGACTGACCGAGAGCGTGACACGGTCCGAGTAGCCCGGGCGTAGCGTGCGCCGCATGCACGCCATCACCCTCGCCGTCGCCGACGTCGCACGATCGGCCGAGTTCTACCGCGCACTGCTCGGCATCGAGGGCAGCGGCGTCATCGGCACCGAGTACCCCGCCACCGAGACGCAGGCCGGCGGCACCACGTCGATGTTCACCCTCGACGACGGCCTGATCGTCAGCGTCTACGGCCGGGACGACATGGCGAAGGACTCCGGCGTGCAGCTGGCCACGGCACCGAGCAGCACGATCGGGCACTTCACGAGCAGCCAGGCCGAGGCCGAGGCGTTCCTCGAACGGGCGCAGGCAGCGGGCGCCACGATGCCCGAACCGCCGTACACGCGCCCGTGGGGCATGTGGTCCGGCTTCTTCCAGGACCCGGACGGGCACCTGTGGGAGGTCGTGGCGAACCCCGACGGCGGGTCCCCCGAGGACGCCACACCGGCGGACAGCGGCCAGGACGCGGTCGACCCCGCGTCGGTCGAGTAGACCGGCTCAGACCCCGAGCAGCTCCGCGACCTCGAGCCAGCGCTCCTCGAGCTGCTCGACCTCGGCCTCGAGCGCGGCGAGCTTCGACTGCAGTTCGCCGAGCCCGGCGTAGTCGGACTGGTCGTGCGTCGCGAACTGGTCGAGCAGCTTCTTGCGGTCCGCGCCGACCTTCGCGATCTTGCGGTCGAGCGCCGACATCTCCTTCTCGGCCGTCCGCCGGTCCGCTCCCGACAGGGCGGACGCACCAGCGGCCGTGGACCCGGCCACGGAGCCGGCCGAGCCGGTCCCGCCGACGGTGTCGGGCCTCCCGGCAGACGCGGCGGCAGCCGCAGAGGCGGTCCCGCCACCGGTGCCGGCCTCGCGCAGACGCATGTACTCGTCGACGCCGCCGGGCAGGTGGCGCAGGTGCCCGCCGAGCACGGCGTACTGCTGGTCGGTGACGCGCTCGAGCAGGTACCGGTCGTGGCTGACGACCAGCAGGGTGCCGGGCCAGGTGTCGAGCAGGTCCTCCATGGCGGCGAGCATGTCGGTGTCGAGGTCGTTGGTGGGCTCGTCGAGGATGAGCACGTTCGGCTCGTCGAGCAGGATGAGCATGAGCTGCAGGCGCCGCTTCTGCCCACCGGACAGGTCCTTGACGGGCGTGGAGAGCTGCTCCGAGGTGAAGCCGAGCCGCTCGAGCAGCTGCGACGGCGTCATCTCCTTGCCGTCGGCGACGTAGCTCGTCTTCTTGCGAGCCACGACCTCGCGCACGCGGTCGTCGGCGAACTGCTGCAGGTCGGCAAGCTGCTGGTCGAGCACCGCGACCTGCACGGTCTTGCCGGTCTTCACTCGCCCGCTCGTCGGCTGCAGCCGCCCGGAGACCAGGTTGAGCAGGGTCGACTTGCCGGCGCCGTTCGGGCCGAGGATGCCGGTCCGCTCCCCCGGTGCGATGCGCCACTCGATGCGGTCGAGGATCTGCGTGCCGTCGAACGAGACGCTCACGTCGAGCAGGTCGACGACGTCCTTGCCGAGGCGCGCCGTCGCGGTCCGCGACAGCGCGACCGTGTCGCGGATCGGCGGGACGTCGTCGATCAGGGCGTTCGCCGCGTCGATGCGGAACTTCGGCTTGCTCGTGCGAGCCGGGGCGCCGCGGCGGAGCCACGCGAGCTCCTTGCGGGCCAGGTTCTGGCGGCGCTGCTCGATCGTGGCCGCCTGCCGGTCACGCTCGACGCGCTGCAGGATGTACGCGGCGTAGCCACCTTCGAAGGGGTCGACGACGCCGTCGTGGACCTCCCACGTGTCGGTCGACACCGCATCGAGGAACCACCGATCGTGCGTCACCACGACCATGCCGCCCTGGTTCGACGACCACCGGCGGTTGATGTGCCCCGCGAGCCACTCGATGCCCTCGACGTCCAGGTGGTTGGTCGGCTCGTCCAGGAACAGGACGTCCCAGTCGCCGACCAGCAGCCGCGCGAGTGCCACACGGCGACGCTGCCCACCGGACAGCTCGTCGACGCTGACGTCCCACGGGATGTCCGAGACCAGACCGCCGATGATGTCGCGGATCTTCGGGTCACCGGCCCACTCGTGCTCCTCGAGGTCGCCGACGACGGTGCTGCCGACCGTCGCTCCCTCGGGGAGGATGTCGCGCTGGTCCAGGTAGCCGATGGTCAGCCCGCGCCGGTGCGTGACGCGGCCGCCGTCCGGTTCGAGACGCTGGGACAGCAGTGCGAGGAGGGTCGACTTGCCGTCGCCGTTCCGGCCGACGACGCCGATCCGGTCTCCCTCGTCGATGCCGAGGGTGACGTTGTCGAAGACGACCTTGGTGGGGAACTCGAGATGCAGGTTCTCGGCGCCGAGGAGATGTGCCACCCGACAAGGGTAGGTGGCGCGGCGGGGTGGTGGGTGCGGGG
>NZ_JAHEWS010000001.1:0-311003 GCF_018598405.1 Curtobacterium flaccumfaciens
CGGGGCCCACACCTTCCCGAACACCGGCTTTTCATCCGAGGGTCGTGGGTTCGAGCCCCACGGGGCCCACACCTTCCTGAACGCCGGCCTCCCAGTCTCGCGTCGCTCTCTTGTCTAGAATGCGACGGATGGGCCGACGATCGCAGCGCGAGCGGCCGGGCACCCCCACCGGCCCGGCGACGATGCGCCGACGCCACCGCAGGCTCGTCCCGGCTCTCGCCCTCGGCGCGATGGCCCTCGGGGTCTCCGGGCTGCTGCTGATCCTGCCGACCGTGTCGAGCGCCTGCCAGCCCGTGTCCTCGTCGACCTCCGCCTCGGCCGTCGCGGCCCCCGGGGTCTCGGCCGACCGGGTCGCCGCAGCGATCGAGCCCGGGGCGCGCGTCCTGATCGTCGGCGACTCGTACACCTCCGGTCGGGGCTCGGCCAGCGGCGTCCGCGGATGGGCTCAGGACATCAGCGAGGACCGCGGGTGGACGGCAAAGATCGACGGCTACCCGGGCACCGGCTACGTCGACACGGGCCGGACCGGTTCGTCGCACTACACGTACGGTCCCCGCATCGAGCGGCACGCGTCGTTCGACCCCCAGCTCGTGATCGTGCAGGGCAGCCAGAACGACTGGCTCGTCGACGCGGACACCCTCCGCGCCACGGTGGAGCGGACCCTCCGGACGGCGCAGCAGACCTGGCCGGACGCGGTCGTCGTCGCGCTCGGCCCCTCCGCCCCGCTCCCGTGGGCGAACTCGACCGTCGGTGTCGCCGCGTCGGTCTCCGCCGGTGCGGCCTCGGCCGGTGTCCCCTACATCGACGCCCTCGCCGGCCGGTGGTTCACGAGGACCAACAGCCCGGGGTACTCCGCGGTGGACGGCGGGCACCCGAACGACGCCGGGTACCAGTACCTGGCGGACCGCGTCAGCGAGTCCCTCGACGCCCTCGCCGCACCCGCCGGCAGCACCCGGTGCGTCTGAGGGACACCGCCCGGTCCTGAACGGGGTACAACCCCTCCCCAGCGGGCTCATGGCAGATCCCCTGCCCACCACAGTCCATCCTCAGCGGACTGTTGGGATGCCGCCGATAGTGTCGTTCCCGGATCCGATCACCGGATCCTGCAGCACCGCACCACCACGAACGAACGGGGTACACCGTGATCGAGCCCATCGAAGCCACGCAGACCAGCACCACCGGTGACGCGCGCCGCATCGTCGAGCTCGCAGCAGCGACCAACACGACGATGAGCAACGAGCTCCTGCTCGACACGCTCCGCCGCAACGCCCAGGTCACGACCCGCCACATCCGCAAGGACTTCATCGAGGTCGCGACGGCCACCGCCGTGCTCGGCTACGTCTGCCGGCAGCGCAGGGACTTCATCGCACTCCGCGGGGACGACCCGGCGTGGGCGCAGGAGGTCGGCCGGTACGCGACCGAGTCCCTCGCCGTCGAAGCGCTCCGCATGCGCCGCGGCTGACGCTCCCGGCGTCCCACACGAACGCAGAAGGCCCCGCCGGACACCCGGCGGGGCCTTCCTCGTGTCAGCGGTGGCGCCGACCGGGGTCGTCAGGACCAGACGCGACGGATCCCCCACGAACCGGTCCAGGTCTCGTCCGGCTCGAGCCAGCGCAGACCCTCGCCCGAGTTCAGGGCGTTCGCGGGTGCCGTCATGGGTTCGACCGCGACGGCGAGACCCTTGCCGTCCGCGCGCGGGTACTCGCGTGAGGTGAAGACCTGCACGTAGGGGAACGAGGCGTCCTGCCAGAGCTCGACCCCGTCGCCCTCGGGCCCGTGCATCGTGGTGCGGCGGACCCCGTCCTCGTCCGGGGTGACGTCCTTGTACGCGGTGTCGAGGTCGGAGTCACCGGCACGTCGCCCCTGCCGCAGGTCGTACGGCGTGCCCTCGACCGGCACCGACCCGTTCGGCACCTTCTGCTCGTCGACCGTGAACGCGGTCGCGGCGTCGAGCGTGACGACGAGGTCCTCGGCGGGGGTGTCACCGGCACGCAGGTACGGGTGGGCGCCGACCGCGAAGGGTGCACGGACGCCGGAGCGGTTCGTGATCTCGTGCGTGACGCGGATGCCGTCGTCGACGAGTTCGTGCGTCACGCGGGTCTCGAGGGTGAACGGCCAGCCGTGCTGCGGGTGGATCGTCGCCTCCTGCTGGATCGAGGTCTCGGTCTGCGACACCACCCGGTACGGCGCGAACCGGAGCAGGCCGTGCGAGGCGTTGCCGTACTTCGGCTCCGAGATGTCGAGCTGCTGGCGCGTGCCGTCGAGCTCCCACACGCCGCCGGCGACGCGGTTCGCCCAGGGTGCCAGGACGATGCCGTTCGCGCCGGGCGGCTGCTCCGTCACGGGGAACGGCTCGGTGATGTCGAAGCCGCCGACGCGGAGTTCGCGGATGCCCGCGGCCACCTCGGTGACCACGGCTTCGACGACCCCGTCGGGTCCGGCGTGGTGGAGGCGGTACTGGCCACCCGTGGGTGCTGCGGTCATGGCGTGTTCTTCCTTCCGGCTGGTTCGGTGCGGTGCTCGCCGTCGGCGACGATCACCTCGGCCCCGGCCGCCCGGATCGTGGCGACCGCGGCGGCGTCGGCCTCGGCGGTGACGACGACGTCGATGTCCTCGAGCGCGCGGACGACCCCGATGTGGGCCCGGCCGAACTTCGACCCGTCCGCGACCACGACCGTACGCCGGGCCGTCCCTGCGAGCATCCGCTTCGCCTCGGTCTCGGGCAGGTTCACGTTCGTCAGGCCGTGGTCGACGTCGAGACCGGTGCCGCCGAGGAACACGAGGTCCGCGGCGATCATGGGCAGGACGGCACCGTTGAACGGGGCGACGAGCGAGTGCTGGAGGGGCCGGAGCGTACCGCCGGTGACGATCACGGTGAAGCGCGGGACGGCCCGCTCGAGCGTGAGGGCCGTGGTGAGGGAGTTCGTGACGACGGTCACGCCGGTGAGCTCGGTCCGGGCGACGAGGGCCTCGGCGACGGCAGCCGGGGTCGTGCCGACGTCGAGCACGACGCACTCCCCCGACCGCACCAGCGCCGCCGCGGCGCGGCCGATGGCAGCCTTGGCCACCTGGTGCTCGACGGCGGTCTCCTCGAAGGGGCGCTCGGTGGACCCGGCCGCGAGGCGGACCGCACCCCCGTGCACCCGGCGGATCCGGGCCTCCTGGTCGAGGACGGCGAGGTCCTGGCGGACCGTCACCTCGCTGGTGCCGAGCGACGCTGCCAACGCGGCGGTCCGGACCATGCCGGGGGCACCCTCGACGATCGTGACGATGCGGTCCTGGCGCAGGGGTGCCGGGAGTGCGCCGGCGAGGAAGGAGAGGTCGGCGTCCGTCATGTGCTCAGTTTCGCTTGCTTCCGACGTCTTTCGCAACGCTTCGGATGGGCGCTAGGCTCTTCCGGTGATCACCAAGCGCGTGACGAAGCTTGCGGACGGCCGCGACCTCATCTACTTCGACGACGCCGACTCGACGCTGCCGGCGGAACGCAGCATCGACCAGCGCGTGCTCGACCCGCGGCCGGAGACGGCGCGCATGCGGCAGGACGTCCTGACCGGCGAGTGGGTGTCGATCGCGGCATCCCGGCAGAACCGAGTGTTCCTGCCGCCGGCCGACCAGGACCCGCTCGCGCCGCAGAGTGCGGCGAACCCCTCGGAGATCCCGAGCCGCTACGACGTCGCGGTGTTCGAGAACCGGTCGCCGTCGTTCGGCCCGTTGCTCGAAGCCGATGACGCACCCGAATCGCTCGAGTCCCTGAGCGACGTCGGCCTGAACCGCGAACTCCGCTCCGTGGGCCGGTGCGAGGTCGTGTGCTTCTCCCCCGAGACCTCCGGGTCCTTCGCCTCCATCTCCGAGTCGCGCGCCCGCACGGTGGTCGAGGCATGGGCCGACCGAACCGCCGCACTCTCCGCGATGCCGGGCATCCAGCAGGTGTTCCCCTTCGAGAACCGGGGCGAGGCGATCGGCGTCACGCTGCACCACCCGCACGGGCAGATCTACTCGTACCCGTACATCACGCCGCGCACCCAGCGCCTGCTCGCGAGCATCGAGCGGTTCGGGCCGGACCTGTTCGAGCAGCACCTCGCGAACGAGCGCGGTTCCGAGCGGGTCGTCCTCGCCGGCGAGCACTTCACCGCCTTCGTCCCGTTCGCCGCGCGCTGGCCCATCGAGATCCACATGCTGCCGCACCGCCACGTCCCCGACTTCGCCGGCCTGACCGACGCCGAGAAGGACGAGCTGGCGCACATGCACCTCCGGCTCACGCGTGGGCTCGATGCGCTCTACGGCGACCCGACGCCGTACATCGCCGCCTGGCACCAGGCTCCGGTGCACACCGCCCGCGACACCGTGCGGCTGATGCTGCAGATCACCTCGCCGCGACGTGCGGCGGACAAGTTGAAGTTCCTGGCCGGCAGCGAAGCCGCCATGGGCGCCTGGATCGGGGACCTCGTGCCCGAGAAGGCGGCCGAGTTCATCCGACAGGGAGTCGAGCGCGCATGACGTTCCAGCAGGTCTACGGGTACGAGCCGACGGTGCGGTACTCCGCCCCGGGTCGCGTCAACCTGATCGGTGAGCACACCGACTACAACGACGGCTACGTGCTGCCCTTCGCGATCAACCGTCGCACCACCGCGTCCATCGCACCGCGCGACGACCGCACGATCCGCGTGGCCTCGGCCTTCGACGCCGCGAGCGAGCCCGTGACGCTGTCCCTCGACGCACTGTCACCCGAGGCCATGAACGGCTGGTCGGCGTACGTCTTCGGCATCGCGTGGGCCCTGCGCGAGCAGGCCGGGGCCGATCTGACCGGCAAGACCGGGTTCGACGTCTTCATCGAGTCCGACGTGCCCGTCGGCGCCGGCCTGTCGTCCAGTGCCGCGATCGAGTGCGGTGTCGCGCTGGCGTTCAACGACCTGTGGGGCCTCGGCCTCGACCGGAAGACCCTGGCGCGCGTCGGGCAGTACTCGGAGAACCACGCCGTCGGTGCTCCCACCGGCATCATGGACCAGTCCGCCTCGCTGCTCGGCGAGCAGGACGCCGTCGTGTTCCTCGACTGCCGCACGCTCGACACCGCCGTCGTCGACCTGGCGCTCGAGGCGAACGGGCTCGAGGTGCTGGTGATCGACACCCGTGTCGAGCACGCCCACGCGACCGGCGGGTACGCGGCTCGTCGGGCCTCGTGCGAGAAGGGTGCGCAGGTGCTCGGCGTCGAGGCCCTGCGTGACGTCAGCGTCGAGGATCTGCCCCGTGCGCAGGAACTCCTCGACGACGAGACCTTCCGTCGTGTGCGGCACATCGTGACCGAGGACCAGCGCGTCCTCGACACCGTCCGCACGCTGCGTGAGCAGGGGCCGCGGGCGATCGGTTCGCTCCTCGTCGCGTCGCACGAGTCGATGCGCGACGACTTCGAGATCTCGGTGCCGGAGCTCGACCTGGCCGTCGCGACCGCCGTCGAGCACGGTGCCGTCGGTGCCCGCATGACCGGTGGCGGGTTCGGCGGTGCGGCGATCGCGCTGGTCGACCAGGAATCGCGGGGTGCGATCACCGCCGCGGTCACCGCTGCCTTCGCCGAGGCCGGCTACCGCGAGCCGAACGTGTTCACGGTGCACGCCGCGCAGGGCGCCCGGCGCGACTGACGGGCACGGCGCGGGGGCGTGGTCGCCCGACCGCGTGGTCGCCCGGCGTTTCGCGCTCAGCGACAGGTCACGCGGCGATCGGCCCGTGGACTGTCGCTCAGCGCGAAAGAACGGCAGCGCCGGCCGGCTCAGCCGAGGGAGTCCGCGTACCGGACGTGCTCCACGACGTTCCCGAGCACGAACGGGTGCGCCCGACCGTGCTCCACGGCCCACTCCACCCACGCGCTCTGCGCCGGCATGAGCAGCCACACCAGGGCGGTGGTCCCGAGCACGGCTGCCAGGGTCGGTCCCATCACGGCGTGCTCGTCGAAGCGGACTGCACCACGGCGGGCGATCGCGACGACGAACCCGATGACCGCGAACCCCACCGTCGCGAGCGTCCATAGGGACCAGGGGCTCGACGTGAACGTGTACTCCTGGCCAGCGTGCACGAAGGTCGTCGACCAGCTCGAACCCGGCGCCTGGAACAGCACGCAGATCGCCACGATGACGATCAGCCACCGGGCGTCCTTGGTCAGTTGCGACGGCTCGGGCCGGGGTTGCATCACCGGCGTCGTCTGCATTCGTTCGTCCCCCATGCCGCGACCGTAGCACCGGCGGAGTGCACACCATCGGCACGCGAGCGACCACCCGCGAGCGCCACGCGAGCGACCGCCGCCGCGCACGCCCGCGGGCTACGACAGCTGGCGTTCGGCGGCCTCGACGACGTTCTTCATGAGCATCGCGCGGGTCATCGGCCCGACGCCACCGGGGGTCGGCGACAGGAAGCCCGCGACCGATGCGACCGCGGGGTCGACGTCACCGTGCAGCTTGGCCTTGCCGGTCTCCTCGTTGACCACGCGGGTGATCCCCACGTCGATGACGGCCGCACCGGGCTGCACCCAGTCCGGCTTGACCAACCCGGCGACCCCGGCCGCGGCGACGATGATGTCGGCACGACGGCACTCCGCGGCGACGTCGGCCGTCAGCGAGTGCGTCAGGGTCGCAGTGGCCTCGAGCCGCGTGAGCAGCAGGCCGAGCGGCCGGCCGACGGTCAGCCCCTGGCCGATGATCGTGACGTGCGAACCCCGGATCGGGATCTCGTACGCGTCGAGCATCGCGACGATGCCCCGCGGCGTACAGGGCAGCGGTGCGTCGATCGTGCCGGCACCACCGGGCACGGCGAGCACGAGCTCGCCGAGGTTCGTCGGGTGCAGACCGTCGGCGTCCTTCGCCGGGTCCATCAGCTCGAGCATCGGCGTCGGGTCGATGCCCTGCGGCAGCGGCAGCTGCACGATGAACGCGGTGACCCGGGGGTCGTCGTTCATCTGCAGGATCGCGGCCCGGATGTCTGCAGCGGACGCGGTCTCGGGCAGGTCGATGCGGTGCGAGTCGAGCCCGATCGACGCCGAGTCGCGGTGCTTGCCGGCGACGTACGACATCGAGCCCGGGTTCGAGCCGACCATGATCGTGCCGAGACCCGGACGGATACCGTGCTCGTGCAGGCGGTCGATCCGGCCCCGGAGCTCATCGAGGGTCCGGGCGGCGAGGGCGGTACCGTCGATGCGGACGGCACTGCCCTCACCGGCCCAGAGCTCGCGCGGGAGCGCCGCGCTGACCGAACCGCTCACGCGTAGAGCGGGAACGCGTCGGTCAGGACCTTCACCCGGGCCGAGAGCGCTGCGACGTCCGGGTTCGGCATGAGGGTCAGCGCGATGATGTCGGCCACCTCGGTGAACTCGGCGTCGCCGAAGCCGCGGGTCGCCAGCGCCGAGGTGCCGATGCGGACACCCGAGGTGACCATCGGCGGGCGCGGGTCGAACGGCACGGAGTTGCGGTTCACGGTGATGCCGACCTCGTGCAGCAGGTCTTCGGCCTGCTTGCCGTCGACCTCGGACGTGCGCAGATCGACGAGTACCAGGTGCACGTCGGTGCCGCCGGTGAGCACGTCGATGCCCGCGGCCTTGGCGTCGGCGGCGGTCAGACGGGCGGCGAGTGCCTGGGCACCGCGGATGGTGCGCTCCTGACGGTCCTTGAACTCGGGGGTGCCGGCGAGCAGGAACGCGGTGGCCTTGGCGGCGATCACGTGCATGAGCGGGCCGCCCTGCTGGCCCGGGAAGACCGCGGAGTTCAGCTTCTTGAACAGGGTCTCGTCGTTCGACAGGATGATGCCCGAGCGGGGGCCGCCCAGGGTCTTGTGGACCGTCGACGACACGACGTGCGCGTGCGGCACCGGGGACGGGTGCAGACCAGCGGCGACGAGGCCGGCGAAGTGCGCCATGTCGACCCAGAGCTTGGCGCCGACCTCGTCCGCGATCTCGCGGAACTTCGCGAAGTCGAGCTGGCGCGGGTAGGCGGACCAACCGGCGATCAGGACCTTCGGCTGGTGCTCGATGGCCTTGGCGCGGATGTCCTCGTAGTCGACCTCGAACGACTCGGGGTCGACGCCGTACGCCACGGCGTTGTAGATGCGGCCGGAGAAGTTGAGCTTCATGCCGTGGGTCAGGTGACCGCCGTGCGCGAGCTCGAGGCCGAGGATGGTGTCGCCGGCCGAGGCGATGGCGTGCAGGACGGCCGCGTTCGCCGTCGCGCCGGAGTGCGGCTGGACGTTGGCGTACTCGGCACCGAAGAGCGCCTTGGCACGGTCGATGGCGAGCTGCTCGGCGACGTCGACGTACTCGCAGCCGCCGTAGTAGCGCTTGCCCGGGTAGCCCTCGGCGTACTTGTTGGTGAGCACGGAGCCCTGGGACTCGAGCACGGCACGCGGCACGAAGTTCTCGGACGCGATCATCTCGAGGGTGTCGCGCTGGCGGCCGAGCTCCTGCTGCAGGACGGCGGCGATCTCGGGGTCGACCTCGGTGAGCGGGGCGTTGAACGCGGCACGGGCGGCGGCCTGCTCGGCCACCTCGTCCGAATCGGAGACGAACGGGGGCAGATCGGCAATGGACACGGGACTCCTACGGTGTGCGGACGACCAGCTGGTCGCACTCGGACGGTCGGTCGGTGCAGCCCAGGCGTACGGCCGCGCACCGTGTCTTTGTCGCTCCCTGATGGTGACCCATCCAACGCCAGTCGCGACGTGACGATCGTACCGAGCGACCCCGCCCTGTGTCACCCTGGATGCATGACGCTGCTCTCGCCCGACGTGGACGAACGGACCACCACGGACGAACGGACCAGTGCGCGGGCGGACACTCCGTGGGTCACCGTGGTGTGGGACGACCCGGTGAACCTGATGTCCTACGTCACCTACGTGTTCCAGCAGCACTTCGGGTTCTCGCGCGAGCACGCCGAGCGGCTCATGCACCAGGTGAACGACGACGGTCGGGCGATCGTGGCGTCGGGACCGCGTGAATCGATGGAGGCCCACGTGCAGTCCATGCACGGCTACGGCCTGCAGGCGACCGTCGACAAGGCCCCCGAAGCGTGATCCCGTTCGTCCGCCGCGCCGACGGCGTGCACCTCGGCCTGTCCTCCGGCGAGCGCGACCTGCTCACGTCCCTCACCGAGCAGCTGCGCCAGGTCCTCGACGGCGACCTGTCCGCCGACCCCGTCACCGAGCGGATGTTCCCCGACGCCTACCCCGGTGACGACGAGGCGAGCGCGGAGTTCCGGAAGTACACGCAGTCGGACCTCCTCACGCAGAAGACCACGAACGCGGGCATCGTCCACGACTGGTTGACGGGTGCCCGCGACGGTTCGCTGGACGTCGAGGACGAGCAGGCGTGGCTCCGCACCCTCACGGACCTCCGGCTGACCATCGCCGACCGGCTCGGCATCGAGGACGCCGACGACGAGGAGCGCTCGATCGAGGCCGACGCGGGCGTCGGCCTGCGCGACGTCTACGACTGGCTCGGCTACGTGCAGGAACACCTGGTCGTCACGCTCACGTCGCGCTGACGGTCCACGGCCTGGAGGCCCGGATCACCTCCGGCGCGACGGGTCACCCCAGCAGGTCGTCGCGGTGGGCTCGCGCCCAGTCGGTCAGGCTCCGCGGTGCGGTGCCGGTGATGCGCTGCACGTCGTCGCTCATCACGTCGACGCCGTCGAGTCCGCGGCGGACGACCCGACCGAACTGCTGCCGGAGCCCCTCGGCCTGCCAGGCGGGCACCCCGCTCAGGCGCAGCACACCGGCGTAGACGCGGCTCGGCAGGTGCAGGGCGCGCACGGGTCGGCCGAGCCCTACGGTGAGCGCGGCGGCGACACCCCGCGCGTCGAGCAGGTCCGGTCCGGTGAGCACCGGTTCGGTGCTGTCGTGGCCGTCCTCGGTGAGCACCCGCGCGGCCGTCCGGGCGATGTCCTCGGTGTCGATCCAGCCAATCACCCCGCGGCCCGTGGTGTGCGGGAACCATCCCCGACGGATCGCCGGCGCCGAGGGCTGCACGTTCGTCATGAACGACGACGGGTGGAGGATCGTCCACGCCAGGCCGCTCGCGCGCACCAGCCGGTCGGTGTGCCAGGCGGCGCTCGCCCACGACATGGGGGGAGTGCTCGGCGGCGTCCCCACCCGACAGCTGCACGATCCGGGCGACCCCGGCCCGCTGTGCCGCGCGGACACCGGCGGCCCCCTGCTCCCGCTGCCGCTGGCTGACCGGCGTCACGAGGAAGAACCGGTCGACCCCCTCGAGCGCCGCGGTGAGGGCGTCCTCGTCGCCGAGGTCGGCCAGGCGGCCGTCGATGCCCCGCGCCCGGAGCGCGTCGACCTGCTCGGGTCGTCGGACCACGGCTCGCACCGTCACCCCTGCCGCCCGCAACAGCTCCGCCGTCTTGCCGCCGACGTCCCCGGTCACGCCCGTGACCGCCACGATCTCACCCATGTCCACTCCTCCTCCAGGTCGCCCACCCGGTATCAGTTTCCTGATACCAGACCGTACGCCGGTACGATCGCCCCGTGCCCCAGGAACTCCCAGCCCCGCGTGACGACGTCGACGGCATCGTGGCGTGGACCGTGATCCGGGCGGCGCGGACGCTCTCCCGACGACTCGCGGTCGAGCTGGCGCCGCTCGGGTTGACGCCCGTCGAGTTCGGGGCGCTCATCCAGCTCGCCGCGGCGGGCGAACTCAGTCAGGCCGACCTGGCCCGGGCGGTGGGCGTCCGACCGCAGAGCATGACGACGCTCGTCGGCGGGCTCGCGACGCGGGGACTCGTGGAGCGGGGCGCTGCGCCGGGGCGCGGACGGGCCTCCAGGCTGCGGCTGACCGCCCAGGGCGAGGCGCTGCTCGCGCGCGCCCACCCGATCGTCCGGGCGAGCAACGCGTGGTTCGGGGACGGCGCCGAACCGATCACGGCGACCCTGCTCCCGCTGCTCGGCCCGGACGCCGGCGACGACGACGCCGCCGTCCCCTGACCCCCGTGCCCGGTACCCTGAACCGGTGACCGACCCGATCCCCACGCACTGGACCCTGACGCTCGTCTGCGACGACCAGCCCGGGATCGTGCACGCCGTCTCCGGAGCGATCGTCGCCGCCCAGGGCAACATCACCGAGTCGCAGCAGTTCTCCAGCGCCGACACGAACACCTTCTTCATGCGCCTGCAGGTGATGGCGCCCGTGGACCGCGCCGCGTTCGAAGCCGCGCTCGCCCCCGTCGTCGCCCGCTACGACGCCCGCGTCCAGCTCGACGTCGTCGGTCGCCCGATGCGCACCCTCGTGCTCGTGTCGAAGGCCGGCCACTGCCTCAACGACCTGCTCTACCGGCAGCGCGGCGGACAGCTCCCGATCGAGGTCCCCCTCGTGCTGTCGAACCACGCGGACCTGTCCGAGCTCGCCGCGTTCTACTCCGTGCCCTTCGAGCACCGTCCGGTCACCGACGCCGAGTCGAAGGAGCAGATGGAGCGGCGCGTGCTGCAGGCGGTGGAGGAGCACGACGTCGAGCTCGTCGTCCTCGCCCGCTACATGCAGATCCTGTCGCCGGAGCTCTGCGCAGCGCTCGAGGGACGCGCAGTCAACATCCACCACTCGTTCCTGCCCGGCTTCAAGGGCGCGAACCCGTACCGGCAGGCGCACGCCCGCGGGGTGAAGCTCATCGGTGCGACCGCGCACTTCGTGACGAGCGACCTCGACGAGGGCCCGATCATCGAGCAGAACGTCGTCCGCGTCGACCACACCAAGGAACCGGCCGAGCTGGTGTCCATCGGGCAGGACGAGGAGTCCCGCACGCTCACCCAGGCGGTGCGCTGGATCGCGGAGGACCGCGTCCTGCTCGACGGCGCCCGCACCATCATCTTCAAGTAGGCAGCACCATGACCAACGCTCCGCAGTCCCCCGTCGACTGGGAATCGGTCCCCGACCCGGCGGCCGTCCGGCAGCCGCGGCGATTCGCGGCCTGGAAGGTGCTGCGGGTCGCCGTGATGGTGTTCGGGCTGCTGTCCCTGGCCTTCTGGGGCTACTGGTCGTGGCAGGTGCCGTTCCCCGCCGTCCTGTTCATGATCGGCGCCCCGCTGTTCGCCGCGGTCGTCTGGTACTTCTTCCGGTCGCCGCGCTCCCCCATCGAGACGGACATCGTCGGCAAGACCATCGTCGAGGTCGCCCTGGTCGTCGCCGCGGGCGGGAGCTGGATCTCCATCGGCTTCCCGGTCGTGGGTCTCGTCTTCATCGTGATCGCCGCCCTGAGCGGCGTGATCGCGTTCCGCAAGGAGACCGAATGACCGCCACGGGCCTCCAGACCGGCCGGGAGGCCCAGCGCACGCTGGTCCGCGCCGCCCGCGTCGTCGACGCGTCCGGCACCACGGCCGACGGCTGGGTCCTGGTCGTCGGCGACACGATCCACGCGACCGGCTCCGGCCCCGAGGCCCCTGTGGCCGACCGGGTCGTCGACCTGGGCGACGCGGTCCTGACGCCCGGCTTCGTGGACCTGCACGGGCACGGTGGGGCGACCGAGGCCTACGAGGACGACTCGTTCGACCGTTCGCTCGCGATGCACCGTTCGCACGGCACGACCCGCTCCGTCCTGTCGCTCGTCGCGAACCCGGTCCCCGCCCTTGCGGCGTCGCTGGCACAGGTCCGCGCCGTGATGGCGACCGACCCGCTCGTGCTCGGCGTGCACCTGGAGGGACCGTTCCTGTCCCCGCACAACAAGGGTGCGCACAACGAGTCGTTCCTGATCGACCCGACGCCCGCCGCGGTCGACGCCCTGCTCGAAGCGGGCGATCGCGTCATCCGCCAGGTCACGATCGCACCGGAGCTGCCCGGAGCCCTCGACGCCGTCCGCCGGTTCGTCGACGCCGGCGTCACGGTCGCCGTCGGGCACACGGTCGGCACGTACGACCAGGCCCGTGCCGCCTTCGACGCCGGGGCGACGATCCTGACCCACGCGTGCAACGCGATGCCGGGGCTGCACCACCGCGCACCGGGGCCGATCGGCGCCGCCGTGGCGGACGACCGGGTGACGCTCGAGCTCATCCTGGACGGCGTGCACGTGCACCCCGTCGTGGCGGACACGCTCTTCCGGGCGACGCCGGGTCGTGTGGCCCTGATCACCGACGCGATGGGTGCCGCCGGCGCTGCCGACGGGTCGTACCGGCTCGGGTCGCTCGACGTCACGGTGACCGACGGGGTCGCGCACGTCGCCGGCACCGACACCATCGCGGGGTCGACGCTGACACAGGACGTGGCGCTGCGGAACGCGGTCTCGCTCGCCGGGCGGTCCCTGCCCGAGGCGGTGGCGGCGCTGACGAGCGTGCCGGCCGGAGCGCTCGGGCTCGGCGACCGCCTGGGTCGGCTCGCGCCGGGGTTCGCCGCGGACCTCGTGGCGCTGTCACCCTCGCTCGAGGTCGAGCGCGTGTGGGGCGGCGGGCGCGAGCTGCGCTGACGCGCACAGCGTGTGTTCAGCGGTCGATCGGTCGCCCCCGCACCCCGCTCGCCCAGCCGGTGTCCGCAGAGTCCCCGACCCGCAGCGACAGCGTGCCGCCCCGTGTCACGAACGACGCCGGCACCCAGGACCGCTGGTGCGTCCACCCGTTCAACCGGGCGCCCTGCACGTACGGCTCGGTCCCCGAGGACCGGATGAGGATCCGCTCGCCGCTGGAGCGCCGGATGTCGACCGTGCTGAACGTCGGGCTGCCGATGAGCATCTCCGCTCGCCCCGGCGTCTGCGGGAACAGGCCGATCGAGGCGAAGACGTACCAGGCGCTCATCGTGCCGAGGTCGTCGTTGCCGGGCAGCCCGCCGGGGCCGGTCGAGTAGGCGTCGTCCACCACCTGACGCACGGTCTCCTGCGTCTTCCACGGCTTCCCGAGGGCGTTGTACATCCACGGCGTGTGGATGTCGGGCTCGTTCGTCGGGTCGAACTTCGTGGCGTCGCCGCCCGTGACCGCCCAGTTGCCCGAGGCGTCGTGGAAGAAGGCGTCGAGCCGTGCGACCGCGGCGTCGTCACCGCCGAGCGCGGTCGACAGCCCCCGCACGTCCTGCGGCACGAGCCACGTGTACTGCGCACTGGTGCCCTGTGCGAACCCGGTCCCCGTCGACGGCGACCAGCCCGGCGTCCACGATCCGTCGGCCTGACGAGCAGCTTGGTGTCCGACCGCCGCGTTGAAGGTGTTCTTCCAGTACGTGCCACGCTCCGCGAACATGCGGGCGTCGGAGCGGAGCCCCATCGAGCCGGCCCAGTACCCGAGGGCGCTGTCCGAGATGGAGTTCTCGAGCGTCTCGGCGGCCCCGCCCCAGCAGGAGCAGTCGTCGTTCGCCGCGTACTGCCGCTCCAGGTACTCGTCGAGTGCGGGCCGCTGCGCCAGGCACTGCCCCGGGCACCCGATGTCGCTCTCGGCGTCCGCGTTCTCGACCGTCGCCTGGCGTTTGAGCGAGGCGTAGGCGGCACGGACGTCGAAGTTCCGGACCCCCATGGCGTACCAGGTGGCGAGCGTCGCGGCCGAGGGATCGCCGGTCATCACGTGCGTCGGCGCTCCGAGGTGCAGCCACCGGTCCCACACGCCGCCGTTCTGCTCGGCGAAGCGCAGCATCGACTGCGCCATGTCCCCGGCGACGTCGGGCCGCAGCAGGGCGAGCAGCTGGATCTGCGCACGGTACTGGTCCCACCCGGAGTACGTGCCGTAGACGGCGCGGTGTCCGCGGTCCATCCGGTGCACCCGCAGGTCCGGCCCGAGGTAGCGCCCGTCGCGGTCGTTCAGCGTGTTCGGCTGCATGAGTGCGTGGTAGACGGACGTGTACAGCTGCGTGGTCCGGTCCGCGGTGCCGCCACCGACGCGCAGGCGCGACAGTTCGCGGTTCCAGGAGGCCCGTGTGCCGGCTGCCACGCTGGCGACGGTCGAGCGCTTGGTCACCTCGCCGTCACGGTTGGCGACCGCTCCGGCCGCACTCACGTACGAGATGCCGATCTTCGCCTGCACCGTCGCTCCGCGACGCGCGTCGAACCCGACCCACGCGCCGGAGCCGCGTCCGGCGCGGTCGGCGCCGGTCAGGTAGCCCTCCCCACCGGAGGAGGACGTGCCTCCAGGCTGGACCGTGCCGTCCTTCCAGGTGCCGGTGCTCGCGAACGCCGTGTCGAAGGTCGCGGTGAAGTAGAGGCGGTAGTAGCTGCGGCGGTCGGGGTTGGTGGCGCCGCCGCCGTTCGCGCGGCGGCTGCAGAAGCCGCCCGTCAGGACGCTGCCGCTGACCGTGCGGGTGCGGGGGTCGACGCGGGTGATCGCGGCCTCGCTGCCGTTGATCGAGTTCGAGGTGCGGAACAGCAGGTTCGCGTCCTTGCCGGCCGGGAACGTGAACGCGCCGACGCCCGCGCGGGTGGTCACGGCGAGGTCGGTGCGGACGCCGTTGTCGAGCGTGACGCCGTAGCGGCCGGGGCTCGCGGACTCCTGGTCGTGCGAGTACCCGGCGGCGTAGACGGCGTCCTTCGAGTCGGCCGACGGCGAGGTCGTGACCGGGGTGGTGACCGGCATGATCGGCACGTCCCCGGCGGCACCCGGAGCACACCCGGCCCCGTTCAGGTGCGTCAGGCTGAAGCCGCGCAGCCGGTTCACGTCGTACGAGTACCCGTTCGCGACCGGGGTCGACGTCTGGTCACCCGCGGTCCCGGTGGGGCTCCACTGCATCATCCCGAACGGTGCGGTGGCCCCCGGCCAGGTGTTGCCGTTGTTGCTCGTGCCGATGAACGGGTCGACGTACCGCGCGGGGTCGCTGACGGTCCGGCCGGCCTGCGACGCGGGCGAGGCCACGGCCGGCGCGGCGACGATCCCCGTCCCCAGCAGCGCGGCGATCGTGGCCACCGCGGCGAGCGGCAGCGGACGGACGAGCGGGCGGCGGTGCACGCGAGATCGGTTCACGTTCGCGACGCTAGACCCCTCGGACGGGGGACGCCGCTTTCGTCACCGAGCGCTCTCCCGCTGTTCACGTCGGGTTCGGCGACGGCCGCTGGTGCGGGTCAGGCGGTGGCGCGCACGGCGACCTGGTCCACGAAGGCACGGACACGCGCCCGGAACGCCGGGTCGACGGCGGCTCCGCGGACCGGGACCGGGTGCAGGCGACGGTCGGAGCGTCGCAGGGCGGGGCCGACGAAGGTCCCCGGCTCGACGTCGTCAGCGGTCGCCGCCCAGAGGATCGCCCGGGCGCCGTCGTCGGCGGTCCGGGCGGCCAGACGGGCGATCCGCCCGGCGACCCGTGCGAGCGCCGTCTCGGCCTGGCCGTTCATCCCGGTCGCGGCGATGCCCGGGTGCGCGATGACCGACCGCACCGGCGAGCCCGATGCCCGGAGCCGCTCACCGAGCTCGACGGCGAGCGCGGCCGCCGCGGTCTTCGAGGCGATGTAGGCCGGGAGCTGCCGGAAGCGCTCCGGTTCGTCGACGGCGTCGAGGTCCGGCACCCGGGACGACCGCTGCGACAGGTTCGACCCGACGAGTACGACCCGGGGCGACGGCCCGCCGAGGACGGGGAGCATCGCGTCGGCGAGCACGACCGGGCCGACGACGTTCGTGGCCCAGGTGCGTTCGACACCGTCCACGCTGCGCTCGAAGCGGGACACCGACACCCCCGCGTTGTTGACCAAGGCGTCCACGACGACGCCGTCGGCGGCGAGCTGCCGGGCGAAGGCCGTGACGGAGGCGACGGACGCGGTGTCGACGAGCCGCGCCTCCAGACCGGCGCCGACGGGGAGGACGCGAGCCGCCTTCTCGAGGTCGCGCACCCCGGCGACGACACGGGCTCCGGCTGCGGCGAGCCGGCTCGCGACCACCAGGCCGAGTCCGCCCGTCGCCCCGGTCACCACGACCGTCCGTCCGTCCTGGTCCGCCATCTGCTCGGGCTCCCACGCGAAGGGGTCCATCGCCGTCTCCTGCTCACTCGTCGTCTCGAATCGGATGATCCATCCGGAACGGTAGCACAAGCGGATAGGCTGTCCGTATGACCGTCGCGATGGCCCGCCCCGAAGCGCTGCGTTCGGATGCGCAGCGCAACCGGACCGCGCTGCTCGACGTCGCCCGGACGTTCCTCGACCGCGGCGAGCAGCCCCTCCTCAACGCCGTCGCGCACGAGGCCGGTGTCGGCGTCGGGACCGCGTACCGGCACTTCCCGTCGCAGCAGCACCTGCTCGAGGCGCTCGCGATCGACGCGCTCGAGGACATGCTCGACCGCGTCCGTGTCGCCGTCGCCCTGCCCGACTCGGTGGACGCGCTCCGCGGGGTCGTGACCGTGGCGTTCCGGAGCATGGTCGGAGATGTCGCCCTCGGCGACCTGCTGACGAACGGCGGGTTCTCGTGCGCCGACACCACGGCGCTCGCTGGTGACCTGGTCGACTCCGTGGACGCGCTGCTCGTACGGGCAGGTGCCGAGGGGCTCGTCCGCGACGACGTGGACGCGGACGACCTGCGACGGCTGCTGTGCGGGATGCGGACGGCCGCCGTGGCCGGTGGCTCCCGGGTGCACGACCCCGAGCGCTACGTCGAGGTGCTGCTCACCGGCCTCCGACCCGTCTGAACACCACCCTCGCGCCGTGCGGGGGTCGCTGTCAGGATGGGCGCATGAGCGTCATGGTGTCCGTCTTCGATGCGTACCGGTCCCGCACGAGCGAGAAGTACACGGCCTTCCCGCCGGACGTGCTCCCCATGTTCGTCGCCGAGATGGACAGCATGCTCGCCGAACCGATCCGTGACGCCCTGGTCACCGCGGTGACGAACGGCGACACCGGGTACGTCGGGCACGGTCGGGCCCTGCCGGAGGCGTTCGCCGACTTCGCGGAGAGCCGGTGGGCATGGCGGGTCGACCCCGACCTGGTCCGCACCACCACGGACGTGTCGGTCGCCGCGGTCGAGGTGCTGCGCCGGGTCATCGAACCGGGCGACCAGGTCGTCATCATGCCGCCCGTGTACCCGCCGTTCTGGGAGTACGTGTCCGAGGCCGGTGGCACCGTCACCGAGGTCCCGCTGCTCGCACCCGCAGGTCCGGCCGACCCGTTCGACACCACGGCCGGCTGGCGGATGGACCTGGACGGCGTCGCCCGGGCGTTCGCCGACGGAGCCCGCACGGTGCTGCTCTGCAACCCGCACAACCCCCTCGGCCTGGTGCACGACCGTGCTTCCCTCGTCGCACTCGCCAAGCTGGCCGCCGAGTGGGACGCCGTCGTGGTGTCCGACGAGATCCACGCGCCGCTCGTGCACGCCGACGCGGTGTTCACGCCGTTCCTGGAGTCCTGCCCCGAGGCCGCCTCACTCGGCGTCGCGCTGACGAGTGCGAGCAAGGCGTGGAACCTGGCCGGCACGAAGTGCGCCCTGATGATCGGCGCCTCGGAGCGGGCCCGCGCCTGGTTCGACGGGATGCCCACCGAGGTCGTCGAGCGTACCGGCATCCTGGGCTACACGGCGAGCGTCGCGGCCTTCAGTGAGGGCGGGCCCTGGCTGGCGTCACTGCTCACCGAACTGGCCGCGAACCGTCGCACGCTGGCCGAACGGATCGGCGACGTGTTGCCCGGTGCCGAGTACCGGCAGCCGCAGGCGTCCTACCTGGCGTGGCTCGACCTGCGGGCACTGCCGTGGGGCGACGACCCCGCGGCGGAGCTCGTCGACCGGGCGAAGGTGGCGCTCGGCTCCGGCCCCGCGTTCGGGCGGCAGGGACGAGGCTTCGCGCGGCTGAACTTCGGGTGCTCGGCGGACACCCTCGACGAGGGGCTCAACCGCCTCGCCGCAGCGGCGCGCAGCTGAGCGCAAGACGCCGGCGTGTGCGGTCGACGCCCCCGACCCGTCGAGACGCCCCGAATCCGGCGGCGTTGCGGCGACGTGGCGGCGTCACAGCAAGACGACGGCGTCTCACCGCAGCACGACGTCCGCGCCCGCCTACTCGAACCGCTGCCAGGCTGGCTTGTTCGCGTACGTGTAGCGGTAGTAGTCGGCGAGCTGCAGCCCGGCGGCGGCTTCCTCGTCGACGACGACGGTCGCGTGCTCGTGCAGCTGCAGCGCGGACCCGGGGACGAACGAGCTGAGCGGCCCCTCGACCGCGGCGGCGACGGCCGCTGCCTTCGTCGGGCCCTGGGCGACGAGGACGAGCTCACGGGCCTCGAGGATGGTGCCGAGCCCCTGCGTCATGCAGTGCGTCGGGACCTGCTCGGGCGAGTCGAAGAAGCGCGCGTTGGCGTCACGGGTCGACGGCGCGAGGGTCTTGATGCGGGTGCGCGAGGCGAACGACGAGGTCGGCTCGTTGAACCCGATGTGCCCGTTGGCCCCGATGCCGAGGATCTGCACGTCGATCCCGCCTGCGGCACGGATCGCGGCGTCGTACTCCTTCGCCGCGAACTCCAGGTCGGCGGCACGGCCGTCCGGCACCCGCACGCGCGAGGCGTCGAAGCCGAGCGGTGCCACGACGTCGCGGGCGATCACGGCCGCGTACGACTCCGGGTGCTCGAGCGGGATGCCGACGTACTCGTCGAGGGCGAACCCCCGGGCCTCGGCGAACGAGATCTCGCCCGCCCGCACCCGGCGCCGCAGGTCGGCGTAGATGCCCTGCGGGCTGGATCCGGTGGCGAGACCGATGACGGCGGACGGCTTCTTGGCGACGACGGACGCGATCTTGGCCGCGGCAACGCGACCGACCTCGTCCGGCGTGGGCAGGATGATGATCTCCACGGCGCCAGCCTACTGGTCATGACCAGTATGCGACAGGGGTCGATGGGTAGCGTGGGGGCATGCCGACCCCCGACTTCGTCCTGTCCCTGCGCGAGAAGATCGGCACGGATCCGCTGTGGTTGACCGGCGTGACGGCCGTCGTCACGCGCGGCTCCGGCGCCGAGCGCGAACTGCTCGTGGTGCGACGGGCCGACACCGGCGCGTACACACCCGTCACGGGGATCGTCGACCCGGGCGAGGAACCCGCCGTCGCCGCCGAACGCGAGGTCCTCGAAGAAGCGGACGTCGTCGCCGTCGCCGAACGTCTGGCGTGGGTGCAGGCGCTGCCCGAGATGACCTACCCGAACGGGGACCGGTCGCAGTACCTCGACCTGGTCTTCGCCTGCCGCTACGTCTCCGGTGCGCCGAACCCCGCCGACGGCGAGAACACCGAGGCGTTCTGGGCCCGGCTCGACGCCCTGCCCGACATGTCCGAGAACATGCGTGCACGCGTCGAGGCCGGCCTGGCGGACGAGCGCGAGGCGCGCTTCCAGCGCTGACCCCACCGGCCTGGAGGCGCGGTGCCAGGCCGCCACGGGCCTCCCGTCCGCGTCCCCCGACGTTTCGGGCGCAGCGACAGTCCACGCGCCTGGTCGCGCGTGGACTGTCGCGCAGCGCGAAACGTCGTCGCGGTTACGCGAGCGGCGCGACCGCCACCGGCGCGCCGAGCAGGCGCACGGCGACCGGGTCGCCGGCCGCACGGCGGTCGCCGACCTCGTGCTGGACGGTCACGACGGTGTCGTCGTCCAGGCGGACGGTGGTGCGTCGGATCGACCCGAGGAAGCTCGAGGTGACGACGGTGCCGGTGATGCCCTCGGGGGCGAAGGCGATGTCCTCCGGCCGGACGTAGGCGAGCACCGGGCCGTCGGCGACCGAGGAGTCGAGCGCCGGCACCCGGAACCCGTACACGAACACGTCGCCGCCGCGAAGGTCGCCCTGCAGGCGGTTCGACTGGCCGACGAAGTCCGCGGTGAAGGCCGACGACGGGGTGCGGTAGAGCTCCTCGGGCGTGCCGACCTGCTCGATGTCGCCCGCCTGCATCACGGCGATCCGGTCGGAGACGGCGAGTGCTTCCTCCTGGTCGTGGGTGACGAACACCGTCGTGATGCCGAGGTCGGTCTGGATGCGGCGGATCTCGTCGCGCAGCGAGACCCGGACCTTCGCGTCGAGGGCGGACAGCGGCTCGTCGAGCAGGAGCACCCGGGGGCGGGTGACCAGAGCCCGGGCGAGGGCGACGCGCTGCTGCTGTCCACCGGAGAGCTGGTGCGGGTACCGCTCGGCGAACTCCCCGAGGTGGACCATGTCGAGGGCCTCGACCACGCGGCTCTTGCGCTCGGCGGCGGGGACCCGGCGCATCTCGAGTCCGAAGGCGACGTTCTGCCGGACCGTCATGTGCGGGAACAGCGAGTACTGCTGGAACACCATGCCGATGTCACGCTTGTTGACCGGGGTGTCCGCGACGTCCTGGCCGTCGATGCGGATCGAACCGGCGTCGATGGCCTCGAGGCCGGCCAGCGCCCGGAGCGCCGTGGTCTTGCCGCAGCCGGACGGGCCGAGCAGGGAGACGAACTCCCCCGGCTCGACGCGGAGCGACAGGCCGGCGAGCGCCCGGTGCGTGCCGTAGTGCTTCTCGACGCCGTGGAGTTCGACGACGGCACCGGTGGTGGCGAGGGACGCCGGGGCTGCCGGAGCGGTGACGGTCATGCGGACTCCTGGGTACGGGGACGACGGGTGGTTCGGGTGCCGCGGACCCGGCCCGTGCGACGGGAACCGATGCGGCCGATGAGGACGAGCAGCACGAAGCCGAACGCGAGGGCGGCGACCGAGAAGATCGCGGCGACGTACGGGTCGGTCCCCTGCACCAGGACGAGCGCGGTCTGGAACGTGGTGCGGGAGAGGAACGCGGCGAGCGTGTACTCGCCGAGCACCACGGTGATCGTGAGGAAGCACGCGGCCGTGATGCCCCGGCGCAGGTTCGGCAGGAGCACCCGCCAGGTGACGGTCCACCACGACGCGCCGAGGGAACGGGCCGCCTCGGACAGGACGGTCATGTCCGTCGCGGTGATGGCGGCGGAGATCGGTCGGAACGCGAAGGGCAACGTGACGATGCCGATCGCGAAGGCCAGTGTCCAGGCGCCGGAGCCGAAGACCTGCGACACGACCTGGTAGACGGGGATGAACCCGACGACGAGCACCACGACCGGCACGGTGATCGGCACGATGCAGACGAACTCCAGGACGCGTCGGAGCCTCGGGTAGCGCAGTGCGGTGATGATCTGGGCGGGCAGGAGCACGAACAGCACGATCCCGACGGTGATCGCGGCGATGAGCAGTGACGCCCCGAGCCCGTCGAACACCGGCTGGTAGGTGACGGCGTTGGCGGGGTCGCCGATCGCCGCCCAGTGCGCGAACGTCAGCCCACCGTCGGTGCCCTGCCGGAACGTGAACTGCAGCAGGGCGACCAGCGGGACGGCGAACAGCAGCCCGATCACGGTGAGCACGATCGCTGCCGCACCACGAGACGGGGCCGTGCCGAAGCGGCGGACGCGGGACGGGCCTCCTGTGCGGGCGGAGGCAGCCGACGCCGGACGCGACGGTCCCACCGGAGCCGCCGCGCTCATCGCTGCCACCTGGCGGCCCGGCGCTGCAGGAGCGAGTAGGCGCCCATCACGACCGCCATCACGACGACCATGCCGAACGCGAGCACCCCGGCGACGTTCTGCAACCCGACGAGCGTCTCGCTGGTGAGCTGCGTGCGGATCGTGAGCGGCACGATGCCACCCTGCGAGATGAGGGCCGCCGCGGTGGCGAACGACGAGAAGCCGTTCGCGAAGAGCAGCAGGAGCGAACCCCAGAACGCCGGCGCCAGGACCGGCAACGCGATCCGGCGCCAGTACGTCAGGCGCGAGGCGCCGAGGGTCGCGGCGGCCTCGCCCCACTGGGCCTTGACGCCCTCGAGTGCGGGCATGAACGTGAGGACCATGAGCGGCACCTGGAAGTAGACGTAGGGGATCACGAGCCCGGGCACGGTGTACAGGAAGGCGCCGTCCGCGTTGAGGTCGACGTGGAAGACCGTGACCAGCCACGTCGTGACGAGTCCCTGCACGCCGATCGTGGCGATGAACGCGAAGGCGAGCATCACACCGCCGAACTGTGCGAGGACGCTCGCGGCCGAGTCGATCATCGACCGGACCAGGCCGTCGGGCCGCAGCGCCGAGAGCGCCCAGCAGACGAGCGCGCCGAGGACGGCGCCGATGACCGCGGAGGCGGCGGACAGGCCGAACGACCCGCCGAACGCCCGCAGCACCGACGGGTCGGCGAAGGCCGCGAGGTTGGCGAACGTGAAGGCACCGGAGCCGTCGAAGAAGCCGCTGCCGATCGCGATCACTGCGGGCACCGCGAGGAACAGCAGGACGTAGGCGGCGAAGGGCGTCAGCCCCAGCCAGGCGAGGCCGACGCGGCGCCGGACGCGGGGTCCGGCGCCGCGACGGACGGCATCGGCGGGCGCGGACGCAGACGCCGGGCGCACGGTGCTCGCTGCGCTCGTCGGCGGTGCGGCGGTGCCGCTCGCCGCCGGTGCGGGCGCGTCTGCCGATGCCGTGGTCATGCTGCTCAGGACCCCATCGTCGAGGACCACTCGGCCTTGAGCACCTTCGCGGCGTCGGCGACCTGCGCGTCGGTCAGCTCGACGTAGTCCTTCGGCGCGCCACCGGCGGCGTCGAGGGCGTCCTGGTCGACCTTGCCCGACTTCTCCATCGCCGACAGGGTGGCGGGGAAGGCGCCGGCCTGCAGGTAGAGGTTCTGCGCCTCCGGGCTGGCGATGTACTCCTGCCACAGGCGGGCGGCCGCGGGGTGCGGGGCGTCCTTGGTGATGGCCTGCGAGTAGTACGAGCCGAGCGCCTGCCCCTTCGGGACGACGGTCTTCCAGTCCTTGTTGCCACTCGCGCCCGCTGCCGGTCCCCACGCCAGGTTGTTGTACGACCACTGGATGACCACGGGGGTCTCACCCGAGGCGACCGTGGCCTGCGTCGGCAGCACGTTCTGGAAGTTGCCGGCCTTCTTCAGGTCGCCGAAGTAGTCGACGCCCTTCGTGATGTCGTCGGCCGAGCCGCCGTTCTCGAGCGCCGCCAGGTACACGGCCGACGCGGCCTGGTTGGCCTGCGTCGGGTCACCCGCGATCGAGACCTTGCCCTTGTACTCGCTGCCGAGCAGGTCCTTCAGGTCCTTCGGGGCCTCGGAGACCTTCGACGAGTCGTACCCGATCGACATCAGGCCGGTGTAGTCACGCGTCCACGCACCGTCCTTCTCCTTGAGGTCTGTGGGGATGTCGTCCCAGTTCGCGACCTTGTAGTCGGTGAGCAGGTCGAGGTTCTCCTGCAGCACGGCGTTGCCGAGGTCGAGCACGTCGGGCGCGGTGGACTGGCCCTTCTGCGACTTCACGGCGGCGACCTCGTCGGCGCTCGAGCCGTTCGGGTTCGCGGAGTTGATCTTGATGCCGTACTTCTTCGTGAAGCCGTCGATGATCTTGCCGTAGTTGGCCCACGACGGCGGCAGCGCGATGACGTTCAGCTGGCCCTCGGCCTTGGCGGCCTTGACGAGGGCGTCCATGCCGCCGGCGGATTCGGCGCTGGTGGCGGTCTTCCAGTCGGTGTCACCGTCGGAGCCGGCGGTCGCGGAGCTCGTCGCCGAGCATCCGGCGAGGGTGACGATCGCGGCGGCGGCCAGGGCGATGCCGGCCAGGGTGCGCTTGTGCTGCACGGGTGGGCCTTTCGGGTGGGAACGTGGGGTGTCCCGGGGGTCCGGGTCGTGCACGATCGTGGACGCGGCCGGTATCCGCTCCGTGCTGCGGCGGTGAACGGGGACCGAACAGCGGGTGCGCCTGTACGATTTGCTCGTTCTGGGCGCATGGTCGCGCCCACACCAGGCCTGGAGGCACGGATGCGGTTCACGACGACGGTCCTGCAAGCACGGAAGACGGCGACCGGACTCCCCGTCCCGGAGTCCGTCATCGAGGCGCTCGGATCCGGCAAGCGCCCCGCGGTGGTCGTCACGATCAACCGGGGCTACACCTACCGGTCCACCGTCGGGGTCATGGACGAGCAGTTCCTGGTGCCGCTGTCGGCCTCGCACCGTGAGGCCGCCGGGATCGCCGCCGGGGACACCGTCGAGGTCGCACTCGAGGTCGACACCCTGCCCCGGACCGTCGACCTGCCGGAGGACCTGGCCGCCGCGCTGCAGGAGGCCGGCGTGCGTGCGGCGTTCGACACGCTGTCGAACTCACGGCAGCGGGCACTCGCCGATCCGGTCACGCAGGCGAAGGCCCCGGAGACCCGGGCTCGGCGGATCGAGAAGGTCGTGGAGTCCCTGCGGGGGTAGTGGCGGGGCGGGCGGGCTGGGGCGGGGTGGTCGTTCCGGGCATACCTGGTCGATTCGGGCGTACCTGGTCGGAAGTTCTGGGCAGGTACGCCCGAAAACACCAGGTATCGCGGGCGTTCTGGGAAGGAACGGGCGCGCTCAGGCCCCGAGCTCGACGAGCACCCGCGGGATCTCCGTCACGAGTTCGCTCGCCAGGTACCCGAGCGGCCCCACCTGCACCGCGAGCCGGTCGCCCGCGGCAGCGTGCACGTAGGACGCCCACGCCACGGCCTGTGCCGGATCGGCGCCGCGTGCGAGCAGCCCGGTGACCGCGCCGGACAGGACATCGCCGCTGCCACTGGTGCCCAGGCCGCCCGAGCCGGTGCCCTTGAGCCATGCCCGACCGTGCGGCGTGGCGATGGCGTCGCCGAGGGCCACGACCGCACCGAACCGGTTCGCGATCGCCACGGAGTCGGCCACGTCGTCGTCGCTGCACTCCCGGCCGAGCAGGCGCTCGGCCTCGCCGGAGTTCGGCGTCATCACCAGTCGACCCCGCAGTGGTTCGAGGTGCTCGCGCACATCGGCGGCGACACCGAGGGCGAAGGCGTCGAGCACGACGGTGGTCTGCGGTCCGATCACGTCGGCGAGCCCGGCCACGAGGTCGCGGGAACCGTCCGGCTCGTCGAGCCCCGGCCCGACCAGCACCGCGTCGGCGCTCGAGGCGCTCCCGGCGATGCCCTCGATCGCGCCCACGGCGATGTGTCCGTCCTGGTCCTCGTCGAGGGGTTCGACCCCGGACTCGGGCACCGCGACGGCGACCTCGTTCGCGACGCTCCGGCCGACGGCCAGCGTGAGGCGACCGGCGCCGACCCGGAGTGCGGCGAGCGCGGAGAGCATCGCTGCGCCCGGGGTCCGCGCGGCACCGCCGACGATGAGCACCTGCCCACGGCCGTACTTGCCGGCACCCACCTCGGGCAGCGGCCAGTCGCGGAGGAAGTT
Source organism: Curtobacterium flaccumfaciens (assembly GCF_018598405.1). Classification (NCBI taxonomy): domain Bacteria; kingdom Bacillati; phylum Actinomycetota; class Actinomycetes; order Micrococcales; family Microbacteriaceae; genus Curtobacterium; species Curtobacterium flaccumfaciens. Next base: position 26,062 of record NZ_JAHEWS010000001.1, read on the forward strand.
CGGGGTGACGGGTTCAACGGACATGTTCGTCGTCCTTCCGGCCGGTGTGCTGGGTGACCTCGTCGTCGTCCAGGTGCCCGACCGAGGAGAACTCCTCGAGCACCCACGGCGCCCCGGCGTCGTCGCGTCGGAGTCGTGTGAGGGAGGCGTTCGCGACGGCGTGCGTCCGAGCGAACTCCATCAGTGCCGGCTCGTCGAGGCCGAGACAGACCGCGACGGCGAGCATCACGACGGCGTCGTGCGCGGCGATCACCAGGCGCTCCACTCCCTCGACCCGCTCGACATCGCCGAGGACCGAGCGGAGCCGGAGCATCACGTCGGCCCAGGACTCCCCGCCCGCAGGCCGGTGGTAGTACTTGCCGAGCCACTGCCGACGGCGTTCCTCGTCCGGGTAGCGGTGGCGGACACCCTGCAGGGTCAGCAGGTCGAGGACGCCGAGTTCGCGGTCACGGAGCCGTTCGTCCACCCGCTTCTCGGGTTCGGCGAGACCGGCTGCCTCGAGCGCGATCGCGATGGTCTGCTGTGCGCGGAGGTACGGGGAGACCCAGAGCGCGACGGAGACGTCGTCGATCCCGCGGTCGGCGAGCTCCTGCCCGAGGGCGCGGGACTGATCGGTGCCGAGGGGGCTGAGCGGGACGTCGGCGTCCCGGAACTCGACGTCGATCACGTCGTCGCCAGCGGCTTCGGCGAGAGCCGCCGCGACGTTCGCGACCGATTCGCCGTGACGGACGAGCCAGATCTCCTGCACTGCCATGCGGCCACGCTAGCCAGAGTGCGCTGTGCCGGTTCCCCGGTGCGGGATCACCCCGTCCGGCGCCGAGCGCTTCGGACCGGGCGGACCGCGCACGGGAGCCCCGCCGCCCGGAGGCGCAGCGCCAGCGCCTCGAGGTCGAACAGGTCGCGCCACTCCAGCCGGATGATCGTGCGGACGCCCGGCACCGTGAGCAACCTGCCGTGCCGCCGCTTCTCGTCGAGGAACACCTCGGTCGGGCTCCGGCCACCCAGGTAGCGCTCTTGGGAGTACTTGGCCCGTCCGTCGATCTCGACGATGACCCCGTGGTCCGGGAACCAGAAGTCCACGGCGGAACGACGGCCGTCGACGACGAACTCCTGCTGCAGCACCGGCGCGGGCAGCCCGAGCTCCCGGAACACGACCCGCGCGAGCGATTCGGCCGGTGACCCGGAGCGTCCGTCGGCCAGGTCGAGCACCTGCTGTGCCAGGGCGCGGGCACGGGCCTTCGGAGGGACCGCTCGTCGGAGATCGTCAGTGTGGACGCCGCGGTGCAGAGCGGCATCCGCGACGACCACTCCCGAGCGGAGATCGCCGGCCATCGCGATGTCGACGACGGTGCGGGGGACGGAGGTGACCGCGACCGCACCGACCGTGACCCGTTCCGCTCGGGCGACGGGTCTCGTGTGCAGGACCAGGCCGGCGCTCCGACCCCGGTACATCGACTCCGGAACCGTCGCGTGCACCGCCACGTCCCACCCGCCGAGCGCCGGGAGCCCGTGCACGGCCGCTGCGGACTGGTGCGACGCGGTCGCCCGGGTGCCGAGCCGACCGAGCCGTGCGAAGACGCGGGTGACGTACCGCTGACGAGGCCCGGCGGCGTCCCAGGCGGCCCCCTCGACGAAGGCGTTCGGCCCGACGCGGACGAGGCGACGGGCCCCCGCCATCCGGGTCCGGCGCCGCAGGGTGGTGGCGTCGAGACCGGCCTCGCGCGCGGCGGATGCTCGGAGGATGGGCAGCGACTCGTTCATGCACGTGACGATGCCGGACCAGCCACCCGTCTCGCGGGCCGACGTCGAGAACTGTGGACGGGCCTCCAGGCCTGGGCGGTTGTGGAGGGAAGACGTTCCTTCCCAGAACGCGCGCGATGCCCAGCGGAATCGGGCGTACCTGGTCGAAAGTTCCGACCAGGTACGCCCGATTCCACCCGGCACGCCCGATTCCACCCGGCCACACCCGCACCCACGCCCGAAACCACCCTGCCGCACCCCGCACCCCGCAACACGACGCCGGACGGAACGCACCCGTGTCCCGTCCGGCGCCGCGGTCTCTCCCCGGTCGCGCGCCGGGCCCGCTGCCTCAGGCCCGACGCACGCGCAGCGTCACGATCTCGAACGGACGCAGGGTCAGCACGACCGGCTCCTCGGCAGCCCACGAAGCCGACGCACCCGACGACGAGGCCACCGGCCGCTCGAGCAGGTCGACCTGCGACACCGACTCGACGTCGAACCCGAAGGAGACCCCGACGTCCGCCGCCCGGCCGCCGAGCCCCTCGTACAGCCGCACGACGACGTCACCGGAGCGGTCCTCGGCGAGCTTGACGGCCTCGACGAACACCTGCGGCGACGACACCGTGACGAGCGGCGTGACCTCGGCTGACCCGGGGACGCTCCGCACCGGCAGGTTCAGCCGGTACCCGGAGTCGGCGGCGTCGAGCACCGAGGCCCCGATCCGCAGCACCGTCCGGAACACGTGGTGCCCCTGGTCGGCGCCCGGGTCCGGGAACGTCGGCCCGCGCAGCAGCGACTCCCGCACGAGCGTGGTGGTCCCGCCGTCCGGCCGGGTCTCGCGCGTGATGTCGTGGCCGTAGGTCGAGTCGTTCGCCACCGCAACGCCGAACCCGGGCTCCGCGACGTGCACCCAGCGGTGTGCCGAGGTCTCGAAGCGGGCATGGTCCCACGAGGTGTTCTGGTGCGTCGGCCGGTCGATGTGCCCGAACTGGATCTCGCTCGAGGCCGACGACGCGAGCACGTCGATCGGGAACGCGAGCTTCAGCAGCTTCTGGTGCTCGTGCCAGTCGACCTCGGTCTCGACGGTCAGCTCCGGTTCGCCCTGCACCGCGGAGTAGCGCGTGGTGAGCGTCGACGATCCGAAGGACCGTTCCACCACGAGCTCGTCGCCTGCGATCGCGACGGACGACGCCGACAGGACGGTGCCGTTGCGCTGGTACGCGCGGTCGATGTCCCACGCCTCCCACTGGTTCGGGGTGTCCCGGAACACCGTGTAGTCCGCCGCCGCAGCGCCGGGCGCGATCGCGTCGCGTCCGGTGGCGTGGTCGACGAACGAGACGACGTGGCCGGCAGCGTCGATGGTCGCGGTGACGACGCCGGTGTCGAAGACGAAGCGGTCGCCGCTCCGGACGGGAGGCACGGGTCGCGGCGCGTGGACCACCGAACCCCCCAGGGCGGTCACGTCCCCCGCCGCGACCGGCGAGGCGTTGAAGCGCACGACCGACGCGGGGTCAGCGGCACCGGCGGCGCCCGTGCTCGCGGTGCCGGTGTCGGCTGCGCCGGTCCCGATCCCGCCTGCGGCGAGCGCCGTCGTCGCGCTGCCGATCAGCCCCTCGAGCACCTCGGCGACCCGGGCGTACTCCTCCTCGGCGTTCTCGTACACCCACGCGATCGACGACCCCGGCAGGATGTCGTGGAACTGCTGGAGCAGGACGGTGTGCCAGGCCTCCTCGAGTTCGGCGTACGGGTACTCGCTGCCGAGCCGGACCGCCGCCGTCGCCGCCCAGAGCTCGGCTTCGCGCAACAGGTGCTCGGAGCGGCGGTTGCCCTGCTTCGTCCGGATCTGCGACGTGTAGGTGCCACGGTGGAACTCGAGGTACATCTCCCCCGACCACACACCCGGCGTCGGCAGTTCGGCCTCGAGCTGTTCGAACACCTGCGCCGGCGTGCCGAGCGTCACACGGGGCGACCCGTCGAGGTCGTGCTGACGGTGTGCCGCGCCGACCATCTCGCGGGTGGGGCCGCCGCCACCGTCCCCGAAGCCGTAGAGCAGCATCGAGGTGTTGGCGGTGCCGCGCTCCTTGTTGTTCCGTTCGCCCCGACGCAGGTCGGCCGGTGAGACGTCGGAGTTGTAGGTGTCGGCCGGGGGCAGGTGCGTCAGGACGCGCGAGCCGTCGATGCCCTCCCAGTGGAACGAGGTGTGCGGGATGACGTTCGTCTCGTTCCACGACGGCTTCTGGGTGACGAACCACTTCGACCCGGCGGCACGGACGATCTGCGGCAGGGCGCCCGAGTAGCCGAACGAGTCGGGGAGCCAGGCCTCCGGGGTGTCGATGCCGAACTCCTCGAGGAAGAAGCGCTTGCCGGCGACGAACTGGCGGGCCAGGGCCTCACCGCCGGGCAGGTTGGTGTCCGACTCGACCCACATGCCGCCGACCGGGATCCACCGGCCCTCGGCGACCCGCTGCTTGATGCGGGTCCAGATGGACGGGTACTCGTCGCGGATCCACGCGTACTGCTGCGCGGACGAGCAGGCGAAGGTGAAGTCGGGGTCGCGGTCCATCAGGTCGAGCACGTTCGAGAACGTCCTGGCGCACTTGCGTTTCGTCTCGCGCACGGGCCACAGCCAGGCGGAGTCGATGTGGGCGTGTCCGACGGCGATCGCGCGGTGGGCGGCGGGGCTGGCGGGGACGGCGAGCACGGGCGCCAGGACCTGACGGGCGTCCGCGGCCGTGCCGGCGACGTCGTCCGGGTCGAGCGCGTCGGCGGCGCGTTCGAGTGCCCGCAGGATGTCGGCGCCGCGGGTGCCGTCGGTGGGGAGCTCGGCCATCAGCCCGCGCAGCACCCAGAGGTCCTGCTGCAGTTCCCACACGGTGTCGTCGCGCTCGACGACCTCGAGGGCCTTCAGCCGGTAGATCGGGTCGTCGCCGGCGGTGGAGCGCGAGCCGAGCGGCGTCGCACCCTGGAACGAGTCGCCGCCGATGTCCGGGTTCGCCCCGGCCTCGATCCAGAGCTCGAAGGACTCCCCCGGGCCGACCTCGAGCGGCACCGTGTCGTTCCGCGGCTCGATCGCCTTGATCGTGGAGCCGTCGGCGCGGAACGCGAGTCCCTCGGCCTGGAACCCGGGCTGCCGCTTGGTGAACCCCAGGTCGACGAGGAGCTCGGCGGTGGTCCCCGGCACGGTGCCGAAGTCCGCCGGCACGGTGCCGGTCACCCGGAACCAGGTCGTGCCCCACGGTCGTCCGCCCCAGTGCGACCCCACCGTGAACGGTGTGTACGTCTCGCCGACGGCGGTGTCGAACGGCACCGGTTCGCCCGGCACCTCCCACGCCTCGATCGTCACCGGCGCCGAGCGGCGGTGGACGGCGGGGTCGACACGGTCGCGGACGAGGCGTGCGATCCGGGCCTCGACGAGCGGTTCGTCCTGGTGCATGTGCTTCCTTTCTGGTTGCAAGACACCGGTGTTCGCGAACGGAACCGCGGTTCGCGGGTGTTCGACGCGCGAACACCGGTGTCTTGCGGGGCGGGGCGGGGCGGGGCGGGGAGCCGGCGGATCAGCCCTTGATGCCGCCGGCGAGGGCGTTGCCGCCGCCGAGGCCTCGGGACACGATCACGTAGAGGGCGATGACGGGCACGGAGTAGACGATCGAGAACGCGGCGAGCTGGCCGTACGCCACCGCCCCGTTCTGCCCGAAGAAGTTGAAGATGCTCACCGCGGCGGGCACCTTCTCGGGCGAGAGCAACAGGACGAACGGGACGAAGAAGTTCCCCCACGCCTGGATGAACACGAAGATGAAGACGACGGCGATGCCCGGACGCATGAGCGGGATCACGATGCGGGTCAGGGTGGTGAGCATCGAGGCGCCGTCGGTCCAGGCCGCCTCTTCCAGCGAGATCGGCACCGAGTCCATGAAGTTCTTCGCCATCCAGATCGCCATCGGCAGCGACGTGGCGGCGAGGAAGAAGATGCAGCCCCAGACGTTGTCGATCAGGTTGAGCGACACGAACAGCGCGTAGACGGGCACCATCATCGCGGTGATCGGCAGGCCGGTGCCGAACAGGATGCTGTACAGGAACGGCTTGTTGACCCGCATCTTGTACCGGGACAGCGGGTACGCGGCGAGCAGCGCGAAGACCACGGTGACGACCGCGGTGCCGCCGGAGAGCAGCAGGCTGTTCGCGAGCGGGATGAACGACAGCTCGGGGGTGAGCACCTTCGCGAAGTTGTCGAGGGTGAACTGCGAGGGCAGCTTCACCGACAGCGACGCCTGGGTGTCGAACGAGGCGAGCACGAGCCAGAGCAGCGGCACCGCGAAGCACACCGCGATGACGAGCAGCACGGTGTTCGACACCCACCGCATCGTGCGGCCGCGGGGCGAGGTCATGTGCATGGACCCGGGTGCCGTCACCGAGCGGGTCGTGGTCTGGTCGAGGGACGGGGCTGTCATGGCCATCAGTCCACCTCCGGCTTGAGTGCTCGGATGTAGATGATCGAGAAGACCGCCCCCACCACGAGCAGGATGGTCGCGATCGCCGTCCCGAAGCCGAGCTGCGAGAACTTGAACGCCTCCTGGTACGCCAGGATCGGCAGGGTCGACGAGTTCGTGCCCGGCCCGCCGCCGGTCATCACGAAGATGAGCGTGAACACCGACAGGGTCTGCAGCGTCGTGAGCATCAGGTTCGTCGAGATGCTCCGGCGGATCACCGGGAGCGTGATGTAGACGAGCCGCTGCCAGCCGGTGGCGCCGTCGACCTCGGCTGACTCGGTGATCTCCTCGGGGACCTCCTGCACGGCGGCCGAGTAGACGAGCATCGAGAACGCGGTGCCGCGCCAGATGTTCGCCAGGATCACGGCGAGCATCGGGTACGTGTAGAGCCAGTTCGCGCCGGTGATCCCGATCGACGCGAGGAACGTGTTGAGCGTCCCCTCGTCGTTGAAGAACGCGTACGCCGCGAACGACGCCACGATCTCCGGCAGGACCCACGCGGCGACGACGAACGTGCCGACGATCGCCCGGACGGCCTTGTTCGCCGAGCGCATCAGCAGGGCCAGTCCGAGGCCGAGCACGTTCTGTCCCACCACGGCCGAGGCCAGCAGGAACACGATCGTCAGGATGACGGACTTCGGGAAGTCCGGGTCCTGGAACAGCTCGACGTAGTTCTGGAACCCGACGAACTGCTGGTCGGCGGCACTCGCGCCGGTCAGGGCCGAGTTGGTGAACGACCCGTAGAACGACGAGATGACGGGGCCGAGCAGGAAGATGACGAGGAGGACCAGTGCGGGCAGGAGCGGGACCGCTCGTCCGACGTTCCGCAGTGGTCGCCGCTTGCGCGGTACGGGTGGATCGGTGCGCTTGGGCGCACCGGGCGCCGACAGCGTCGGCGCGAGGGGGGTGCTGGACACGATGGGTGCCTTCCGGGTGCGGAGGGGTTCCGAAGGTGGGGAAAGGCAGCCGGGAGGCGCGGTGCGGGACCGCCCCGCGCCTCCCGGCCGTCAGTGGGTGACGTCCGTCAACCAGCGGAGACGGTGTTCTCCTTGCCGACCACCTGCGTGACGGCCTCGTCGTAGGCGGCTGCCGCTTCCTTCGGCGACTGCTGCCCGGTCATGACGGCCTCCATGGCGACCTGGATCGCGTTGGACACCTGCGAGTAGTCACTCGTCGCCGGGCGGAAGTTGGTGTTCTCCACCAGCCCCGAGAAGAACTTGAACGTCGGGTTCGCCGCCGTGTAGGCGGGGTCGTCCGCGACGTCCTTCCGGACGGCGATCTGGCTGTTCTCGGTGTCGTACTTCAGCGAACCGTCCTTGTCGAGGAAGCTCGTGATGAAGTCGAACGCCGCCTGCGGGTTCTTCGACTTCGCGCCGACCGCCAGCGTCCATCCACCGGACATCGAGTTGTAGCCCGGGGCTTGCCCGTTCTGCGTCGGCATGGGTGCCTGGCCCATCACGTCGTTCCACTCGGGCCACGGCGCGGTGCCGGACTCCAGCCACGTGCCGGACTGCCACGAACCGTCGAGGTCGATCGCGAGCTTGCCCTCCGGCAGCCACGTCTGGGCGATGGTCGTGCCGACGTTCGTGTCGAGCGCCTGCTGCGGTGTCGGGCCGAGGCCGCCCTGGTAGACGTCCTCCACGAACTTGAGCGAGTCCTCGAACTGCTTCGAGCCGGTGACCCACTTCTTGTCCTTGTACAGGGTGTTGCCGGAGCCGTCGGCGCCGTACAGGAGCATCTCGAAGCCCTGCATGGTCGAGGCCTCGCCCTGCGCCTTGCCCGAGTAGATGTTGAACGGGATGACGTCGGGCTGCTTCTCCTTGATGGTCTTCGCCGCCGCGAGTACGTCGTCCCACGTCTTCGGCTTCCACGGGACGTCGAGTCCGGCCTTCTCGAAGATGTCCTTGTTGTACCAGAGGGCTCGGGTGTCGGTGCCCATCGGGACGCCGTAGATCTTGCCGTCGTCACCCTGCCCGGCCTGCTTGGCGTTGTCGAAGAACTGGTCCCACTCGTCCCACTTGTCCGTGTACTCGTCGAGTGGCAGCAGGTAGCCCGCCTCGGCATCGGCCTTGACGAGGAACGTGTCCTCGTACATGACGTCCGGGGCGGTCGCCGGCGCCTTGTTCATGAGCGCGAGCTTCGTGTAGTAGTCGTTGCCCTGCGCCTGGATGGGCACGAGGGTGACCTTCTTGCCGGGGTTGTCCTTCTCGTACTGCTTCTTGACGACCTTCATCTGGGCGTCGAGCTGCTGGAAGGCGCCGAACTTCTGGTACGCGATCTTGATCGTGTCGCTCGAGGCGGACCCCGAGCTCGAGCAGCCAGCCAGACCGACTGCGGCCACGGCCACAGCTGCGAGTCCGGCGATGATGCGGGTGCGTTTCATCGGTGCTCCTTTGCACGGGTGATGTCCGCGGGCATCATCGCCCGCGCGCAAGATTAGTCCACCGTATTGACTTAACCGTGTCAAGGAGTTTCTGGGGCGGGTGCCGGGTCGGATCGGGCGTACCGGGCGGAATCGGGCGTACCGGGTCGGAAGTTTCGACCAGGCACGCCCGATTCCGCTTCCCATCGCGTGCGTTCAGCACTCCTCGGCAGACGTCGGCGCCGCGGGTGGGGGTAACCCCCGGCCACTTCCGGGTGCGCGCGTGATGTTTCAGCCGCCGCTCGGTCACGAGACTGGATCCATGAGCACCGACACGCGCCCCACCACCGCCCGCCGAACCCTCCGGATCGCCCTCGCCTCCACCGCAGCAGTGACCGCCCTGCTGCTGACCGCCGGCTGCAGCGCGATCCAGGACATCGTGCCGAACAAGACCCCGCAGAAGCACTTCGCCACGTACTCCGACGCCCCGCGCTCCGGCGAGTCGGAGGACCTGGCGTTCTTCATGCCGAAGTGGGTGCCGAAGGACGCGAAGGACATCGACGTCCGCCTGCACGCCTCGCAGCCGGGCTACGTCATCGGGTTCGCGTCGAAGGACGGCGTCGACGTGGACGACTGCACCCCGCTCGACGAGTCGTACGGCGGCACGGCGATGACCGCGGACTTCATGCCGGAGGAGCTCCCGACGAAGGGCCTGGTCACCTGCGGCGACGGTCGCGCCGTCACCGAGATCGACGGCCGCTGGTACGGCTGGACCACGAAGGACGCGATCCCCGGTCAGGAAGACGACCAGACCATGCACGACGCCGAACACTGAACGCGACCACCCACCGGCCTGGAGGCGCGTGCCGGCCCCGCACCGCGCCTCCAGGCCGCCCTGGGGGCGCCTCCACCACCCATGGTGTGCAGCAATGGTCGGGTCCCCACTGCGGACCCGACCATTGCTGCACACCATCCACCCCCGTGGGGCGTGGGGACTACTCCGCAGCCGCAGCCCGACGTCGGCGACGCACGATCAGCACACCCGCACCCGCACCCGCCGCGAGCAGCAGGAACGCCACCAGCGCACCGGCACCGAGCCCCTCGGCACCCGTGAACGCCAACGGACCATCAACCGTGATCGTGATCGGGGTCCACCCGATCAGACTCCCGTCCGCAGCCGTCACCGCCAGACGATGCACCCCAGCTGCCGTGTCCGCCGGGATCGTCACCCGAACCGTCCCATCAACAGCGACCGTAGCCGTGCCGATCAGCGTCGGGGTCGAGAACAGCCACACGTTGACCGTGTCACCGGCCGACGCAGTACCCACCGTCACCGTGATCGTCTCCCCCGCACGAGCCGACGCCGGAGCCGACACCCCACCACGGTTCGCCTCCGTCAACAGCGACTCCGACGGTGCCACCGGCACGACCGGCGCAGCCGAGGGGCCGGTCGTCGGGCCACCGGTCGGCGTCCCACCCGGGGTCGGGCTCGGGGTCGGCGTCTGACCGCCGTCACCCGGCGTCGGCGTCGGCGTCGGCACCGGCGTCGGGTCGGTGCCCGGGTCCGTGTCGCCGCCCTCGCACGGGTACGTCCCCGTGCGGAGCGAGAACCCGTCCGTGTCGTTGTCGTCCGCGTAGAACGTCGGGCGCTCCCCGTCGGTGCAGACGCCCGAGATCGCGAAGCCCTCGTTGGCGAGCGTGCGGTCGGCGGCCGAGGGCGCCTCGTACAGCGTCGAGGCGGCGAAGGCCCCGTCCGTCACCTCGTACAGCGCGGTGCGGCCGGAGCACACCTCGTCGCAGACCACCCAGAGCGCGTCGAGCGTCGGGTCGAACTGCACGTCGGCGACCACGGCGAGCGACGTCGCGATGGTGGCGACCCGTGCCGAGGACCCGTCGTCCATCAGGGCGTAGGCGTACACGCTCGCGGTGCCCTCGACCCCGACGAAGAACAGGCCCTCGCCGTGCCCGGCGTAGGCCGACGGCGCGTAGGCGGTACCGGTGCGCTCGTCGGTGAAGCCGTGCGCGGTGAGCCAGGCGTCCGGGATCCAGGTGATGCCCTCGAGCCCGGCGTTCGCGCCGAGCCCGGGGAAGTCCGCCGCGAGGTTCCACTCGTCGGTCGCCCGGAGCGTTGCCTCGGAGCCGTCGGTGGTGGCGTAGCGCAGGACCGACGGGCGGCTCGTGCTCGACACGTCGTTGTTCCGCTCGGTCGACACGTAGACGGCACCGGGGTCGTCACTCGTGACGGTGACGCCCTCGGCGTCCGGGGTGCCCGTGCCGTCGGCGTAGCGCAGGTCGGCGCCGGCGGCGTTCGACGGCGCCCAGCCACCGGTGCCGTCCGAGGTCAGGTGGTAGAGCAGCCCGTCACCGTTCTGCACGGCCCAGAGCTGCCCGTCCCGCGAGGACTTCGACGTCGTCCAGTCGAGGCCGCTCAGGTCACCGGTGAAGGTGGCCTCGTCGTCGAGCACGGTCTCGTCCGGGCCGCCGGGCCAGACCTCGGCGGTGACGACGCCGGCGAACGTGTTCGCCAGGCCCTTCGTGGGTGCCGAGGTCTCGGCGAAGTCACCGGTGCCGTCGGGGTTGCGGCCGAACGTCGTGCTCGCGTGCGCCGTCCACGAGGTCGAGTCCACGGCCGTGCCCCGGGCATCGAACAGCCGGGCGGAGTCCGCCTTGCCGAGTCCGAACCCGAAGTCCGACTCGTCGAGCACCGTGAAGCCCCCGGCCGCGACGGTCGTGCCCGCGGGGATCGTGGAGGCGTGGTCGTCCTCGCTGTCCTTGAACACGTACCCGCCCAGGTCCACGGCGGTGCTGCCGGTGTTGGTCAGCTCCACCCAGTCGCCGGGGGTGCCGTCCTGCGACTCGACCTCGTTGATCCGCACCGGTGAGGAGCAGTCGTTCGCCGCGCCCTTGGTCGAGGCCGTGGTGTCGACGAGTGCCCCGACGCCGTCGGCGCAGCGACCGTAGGTGACACCCGCGTGGGTCGTCCACGCGTACCGGAGCACCAGGTCACCGGCGGGGTCGTAGAGGCGTGCGGTGTCGGCGCCGCCGAGTCCGAAGTCGAAGCCCGGGGCGGTCGCGGACAGCTGGTCGACGACGAAGTACCCGCCGGCGGCGATGGTCGAGCCGCTCGGCAGGACGTACGCGTCGTGCGAGCTGTCGTTGTCGAGGAACGCGTACCCGGTCAGGTCGATCGCGGCGCCCGAGGTGTTCTTCAACTCCACCCAGTCGGTGTCGTCGCCGTTCGACTCGACCTCGTTCACGACGAGGCCGTTGGCCGCGACGGCCCCGACGGCCGGGTCGTCGTCCCCGACGGCGGCGAGCGCCGGGCTGGCCGTGACGACACCGGTGGCGACGACCAGGGCGGCCGCGATGGCGGCGCCGATGCGGAGTGTGGGCGGGCGCAGGGCGGGAGCGCGCATGCAGGGTCCTTCTCGGGTGCTCGGGGAAGAGGAGGGCGGGACCTGCACGACTGTTCAGCACCCAGGCGTCCGGCCGGTGGCCGGTCGGTGAACGCGCGGTGTCCCCGGGCCGCGCCCGGCGCTCTGGACGCACGGAGGGCGGACGGGAGGCGCGGGGCGGCCCCGCACCGCGCCTCCCGTCCGCCCTGCGGTCGCGCCTACCGCACATGGTGAGCAGAAGACGTCGGGTCCGCATGGCGAACCCGACGTCTTCTGCACACGTGTTGCTCGAGGTGTCAGCGCTCGGTGACCTCCGAGAAGTCCGGAGTGCCGTCGGGGAGTGCGGGCAGGGGCGTGCCGTCGACGTAGCGCGGCCAGGCCAGGGCGCGGGAGGCCGACGGACGGGACGCGTAGCGACGCCCGTCGGACGCGACGACCGTTTCGGGCGCGGGACCGGGGGTGGAGGCGGGAGCGGGCGCAGGTGCGGGAGCGGGCGGCAGCGGGACCTCGGGTGCAGGTGCGGGAGCGGCCGGCGTCGGCGTCGAGCTCCACGCCGGCTGCTGCTCGGGCACCGGCCACGTCGCCGACGGGAGGGCGCCCCGCGGGCGGAACAGCGCGTTGCTCAGCGGGACCACGACGGTCCCGAGCAGGTCGAGGATCACGACCACCCAGACGAGTCGCCAGTAGCCCCGCGCGTAGTCGACGTCCGGTGCGAGCAGCGGGATCGACAGCAGCAGGGCGAGCAGGGCGATCACGCCGACGGTGGCCTTGGCGACGACCTGCAGAGCGGGCGTCGGGTAGCGCCGGTGGATGACGAGCAGCAGGTGCACGTGCAGGAGCGCCACGCGTGCGACGCCGACGAGCCACATCCAGTGCCAGAAGTGCTCCACGACGAACCAGATGCCGTCACCGTCGACCCCCGTGGGGACGATCCACACCTTGTACAGGCCGGCGACGAGCAGGTACATCGACGTGGCGATGCTCGCGAACGCGAACGTCCCCGACCGCCTGGACGAGACGTCGGCGTCGTACCAGGACAGCAGCGCGAAGACGACGACCACGACGATCGTCAGGAGCAGCTGCACCGCGACCATGCCGAAGTCACCGAGCAGCACCGCGGCGATGCCGACCAGGCCCGCGGCGACGACCGCGCCGATGATCGTCCGGAACACGAGCGGGCGCACCTTCGCCCACCGCGGATCCATCGTGCCGTTCATGTCGTCCGTGCTGTCCGTCATGCGTCCCCCACCGTCCTCCGCGCACCTGGCGGATCATCGTTCCGCAGCGTAGCGGGCCGTGGCGGTCCACACCGACCGGCCAGGCCGCCCGCCGACCGCGCCGTCAGCGCCCGATGAACCGCGTCGTCAGCGCCGGATGAGGAGGGCGCTCGCCCGCGGTGACAGGGCGGCGTCGAGCACCAGGCACGCGGCACCGACCGCGGCGACGTCGGCCCCACGGTCGCTCTCGACCACCTGCACCGGGTGCTTCGGCACGAGCAGCGGCGACCCGACGATGGCGGTCCGCGCCGCCGGCAGGGCGGCGCTCGCGATGCGGGACCAGAACGGCCCGCCGAACACCACGCGGTCGACGTCGAGCAGGTTCACGATGAGGACGACGGCGTTGCCCATCACGGTGCCGGCCTCGGCGGCGAGCGTGACGGCGGTGTCGTCCCCGGCGGCGATGGCTGCCGCGAGCTCGTCCCACGCGGCGTCCACGGCGTCGACCGAGTCGGCTGCAGCGCCGCCGCCCGACAACGCCAGCCCCCGCGACCGCGCGACCCGGACCAGCCGGTCCGGTGCGACGGCGGCACCGACCTCACCGCGCGTACCCGAACCGTCCGGGGTGCCGGCCAGCGAGCCCTGGTCGACCATGATGTGTCCGGCGTCGCCCGCGTTCGAGCCCACCCCGCGCACGGGTTCGTGGTCGACGACGAGCCCGACGCCGAACCCGGTGCCGAAGTACACGAACGCGAAGTTCCGCGCCGAAGACTCCCCCGCCAGGAACATCTCGCCGACCGCGGCGGCCGTCACGTCCTTCTCGAGCAGCACCGGGTAGCCGGTGGCCTCGGCGACCGCGTCGCGCAGGGGCACGTCCCGCCAGCGGGGCAGGAACGGAGGGTCGACCACGATGCCCGCCTCGACGTCGATGGGTCCGGGGCTCGCGATCCCGACGCCCAGCACGCTCTCGACGGCGACCCCGGCGTCGGCCACGAGCCCGTCGACGGCCGAGGCGATGGTGCGCACCACCTGAGACGGATCGTCGGCGGTCGGGGTCGAGGTCGTGGACGCGGCCACGACGGTGCCGGCGAGGTCGAGCAGCACGTAGGTGACGACCGCCGGATCGACGTGCACGCCGACCGCGTACCGGCTGCCCGGCTCGAGCCGCAGGATGGTGCGGGGCTTGCCGCGACCCGAGACGACGGTGCCGGACTCCGCGATCATCCCGGCCTCGATCAGGAACCGGGTGACGTTCGACACGGTCTGCGCGCTGAGCCCCGTGCGGGCTGCGAGTTCGACGCGGCTCAGGCCGTCGGGTGAGCGGCGGACGGCGTCGAGGACCACGGTGCGGTTGAACCCGCCGATCGACGGGAGGTTCGCTCCCCGTCGATGCTCTGCCATGCCGCGACGATACCGTGACAACGGTGCGGTCTCGGTCTGCCGTCGTCACTGGCCCCCACAGGGGTCGCACCGTTAGCCTGGCCGCATGTCCGACCTGCGCCTGGAAGAACTCTCCGCGAAGACCGCTGCCGCGGCCAACTCCCTGACGCTCAAGCCGGGCCAGGAACAGTTCGTGCAGCCGACCACCTACGGGGTCGCCGAGTCCGACGTCAAGCCGAGCTCCGCGTGGACCCGTGTCGTCCTCGACGACGACGAGGTCCTCGGCCTGATCATCGGCTCGTTCGACGCCGACAACGCGCAGGAAGAGCTGCGCAGCTGCATCTGGCGCGTCAACGTGGCGGCCAGCGCGCAGGGCCGCGGTGTCGGCCGCTTCGCCGTGCACGGCCTGGCGGACGAGGCCCGCAGCCGTGGGTTCGAGCGGCTCACGGTCGTGTACGAGCCGGGTGGCGACGACAGCCCCGAGGCGTTCTTCCGCGCCGTGGGCTTCGAGGTCGTGCGCGAGACCCAGTACGGCGACCACTTCGCGGTCCTGACGCTCTAGCACGCTCCGACGACGTGCTCTCCGACGACACGGCGCCGTCCGACGCCACGGTCAGCGAGTCCGGGGCGGCCGTCGACTTCGGCGCCGCCGTCGCCGAGGTTGTCCGGATGATCCCGCCCGGCCACGTCATGACGTACGGCGACGTCGCAGCAGCCCTCGGATCGCGGGCGTCGCGGGCCGTCGGCAAGGTGATGGCGCACGAGGGTGCCGACCTGCCCTGGTGGCGCGTGGTGCGCGCGGGTGGGCACCCGCCGCTGCACCACGAGGCCAGGGCACTCGAGCACTACCGCGCCGAGGGGACGCCGCTCGTGCAGGGGACGTCGACCTGGAGGCTCGACATGCGTCGTGCGCGCTGGTCGCCCGCCACGGATGCGGACGACCCGTTCTGATCCCCCGGCGACGCGGGTCGGCCGGCGGATCGGCCGACCGACCGACCGTCAGCGGTCGAAGCGCGCACCCTTCGGGTTCGCGGGCAGCAGGCACAGGACGTACACGATCAGCGAGCCGATGCCCGGCACGATGTGCAGGAACTGCCAGAAGCCGGACAGGTTCGCGTCGTGCAGGCGTCGGGCGCCGAGGCCGAGCGAGCCGATGAGCGTCGCGAGCACCCACAGCATGAACAGGTACGAGCCGACGGGGTTCTCGAGCACCGGGGTGTCCGGCGTGAACACCTGCGGGACGAGCTGCAGCACGAGCCCGATCGCGAACGACGTCAGCCACCACCACCAGAACTCGGCGCGCGATGCCCGCCCGGTGAACACGGTGTACTTCTTCCAGAACCGTCGGACGGCCTCGGCGAAGGGGGCACCGTAGAAGGGGTCGTGCAGGGCGACGCCGCCGGGCTGCACCACGCTGTCGTTGCTCATGGAGCAAGCCAACCACGTGGTGCAGCCCGACCGGGGCCTAGACGAGCGAGTCGCGCCAGGCCGCGTGCAGCTGGGCGAACCGCCCGGTGCCGGCGATGAGGTCGGCGGGGGTGCCGTCCTCGACGATCTTCCCGTGCTCCATCACGAGCACCCGGTGCGCGATCGCGACGGTGGACAACCGGTGCGCGATGATCACCGCGGTACGGTCGGCGAGCAGGGTCTCCAGACCTTCTTGCACCAGTCGCTCCGAGGGGATGTCGAGTGACGCCGTGGCCTCGTCGAGGATGAGCACCTTCGGGTCCGCGATGAACGCCCGCGCGAACGAGAGCAGCTGCCGCTGGCCCGCCGAGACACGACCACCGCGCTTGTTCACGTCGGTGTCGTACCCGTCGGGCAGCGCCATGATGAACTCGTGCGCGCCGACGGCCTTGGCCGACGCCTCGATCTCCGCGCGCGACGCCCCGGGCTTGCCGAGCGCGATGTTGTCCGCGACGGTGCCGGAGAACAGGTACGCCTCCTGTGTGACCATGACGATCGCGCGGCGCATGTCCTTCGTGTCGAGGTCGCGCAGGTCCACACCGTCGAGCTTGACCGAGCCCTGGGTCGGGTCGTAGAAGCGCGCCATGAGCTTGGCGAGCGTCGACTTGCCCGCACCGGTGGACCCGACGAGGGCGATGGTCTGCCCCGCCGGGATGTGCAGGTCGAACTCCGGCAGCACGACCTTGCCCTTGTTGTAGGCGAAGACGACGTCGTCGAAGTCCATCTTCCCGGTGGCGTCCGCCAGACGGGTCGGCTTCACGGGGTCCGGCACGCTCGGCCGTTCCTCGAGGACGCCGGAGATCTTCTCCATCGCCGCCGAGGCCGACTGGTACCCGTTGTAGAACATCGCGAGTTCCTGCGCCGGGTCGAAGAACCGCTTGGCGTACAGCGCGACCGCGAGCAGCGCACCGACCTCCAGCGTCCCGCCGACGATCCGGAAGCCACCGACGATGACGACCGCGGCGAGCGTCGCGTTGCCGATGAGCACGAGCACCGGGTCGAAGGTCCCGAACAGGTTGAACACCTTCGTGTTCGCCACCCGGTAGTCCTCCACGAAGCCGCCGTACTCGTCACGGTTGCGGGACTCCTTGCGGAACGCCTGCACCGCGCGGATGCCCGTCATCGTCTCGACGAAGTGCACGATCACGCGCGCCGAGGTGACACGGGTGGAGCGGAACAGCGTCTGCGAGTTCGTCTGGAACCAGCGGATCAGGAACCAGAGCGGCACGAGCGACACCGCGAGCACGAGCCCGGACGTCGGGTCGAGCAGCACCAGGGCCACGGCGGTGAACACCATGTAGAGCACGCCCTGGATGAGCTGGTTCAGCCCGGAGTCGAGCAGTTCGCGGATCGAGTCGAGGTCACTCGTCTGGCGCGAGATGATCCGGCCCGACGTGTAGGTCTCGTGGAACTCGAGCGACAGCCGCTGCGTGTGCAGGAACACGCGCTTGCGCAGGTCGAACAGGATCGCCTGGCTGATCCGTGCCGCGAGCACCGTGTACCAGGCCGTCAACACCGCACCGAGGACGGCCACGACGATGTACGTCGCGACGACCCCGAACGCCGGCACCCAGTCGTTCTGGTCCATCACCGCGGGCAGGGCGTTGTCGATGCCCCACGCGATGAGCGCCGGACCAGCGACGGTGCCCGCGGTCGAGACCACGACCACGATGCCGAGCAGCACCAGCCGGAGCTTCAGCGGTGCGGCGAGGGACCCGAGCAGGGCGAGGGAGCGGCGCCGCAGGCGCTTGCTCTCGGCCTTCGTGAAGTCCTCACGCTCCTCGCCGCGCACGCCCATGGTGGTGATCGAGGCGGTGACGGGCGCGGCAGACTGCTCGTCCGGAGCTTCCTGCGGGACGGACGCCGTGCCTCCCGGCAGGTTCTGGTCGGTCTGCTGGCTCATGCCATCGCCTCCTGTCGTGCGGTCTGGTCGTCGTCGTCGAGCGACGAGATGACGTAGCGGTAGTGCTCGTTGGTGGCCATCAGGTCGTGGTGGGTCCCGACGGCCGTGACGACGCCGTTCTCCATCAGGGCGACCCGGTCGGCCAGCGTCACCGTCGACGGACGGTGCGCCACGATGAGCGACGTGGTCTCGGCGAGCACGCGGCGGAGGCCCGCCTCGACCCGCGCCTCGGTGTCGACGTCGAGGGCCGACAGCGGGTCGTCGAGCACCAGGACCGACGGTCGTGCTGCGATCGCACGGGCGAGCGCCAGGCGCTGGCGCTGCCCACCGGACAGCGACAGCCCCTCTTCACCGACCCGGGTGTCGACGCCGTCGGGCAGGTCGTCCACGAAGGACGCCTGCGCGATGTCGAGCGCCTCGCGCATCAGCGCCTCGGCCTCGTCACCGTGGACGTCCGGCCGACCCAGCAACACGTTCTCGCGCACCGTCGACGAGAACAGGGTGGCGTCCTCGAAGGCGACACCGACGTGGCGGCGCAGCTCCTCACGGGTGAGCTCACGGATGTCGACCCCGTCGATCGTCACCGAACCACCGGTCACGTCGTACAGGCGCGGGACGAGCGAGAGCAGCGTCGTCTTGCCGCAGCCGGTGAGCCCGACGAGCGCCATGGTCTCGCCCGGCTGCAGCTGCAGTTCGACGCCGTTGATCAGGTCCGGATACTGCGGTGCGGAGTCCTGGTAGCGGAAGTGCACGCCGTTGAACGACAGGGCGCCGTGCGGCTGGGCGATCGTCTTCGGGTGTTCCGGGTCCGTGATCGTGTTCTCGGAGTCCATCACCTCGAAGAAGCGGTCGACCGCGGTGCGGGTGTCGAACGTCATCGAGAGCAGGAACCCGATCGACTCGATCGGGAACCGCAGCACCGTCGCCGTCGCGAAGAACGCGAACAACTGGCCGACGGTGAGCTGCCCCTGCGATGCCAGGTAGATGCCCGCCAGCAGGCAGAGGGCGAACGCGACGTCCGGCACGAGCAGCAACCACAGCCAGATGCCCGCGATGGCCTTCGCCTTCTTGATCTCGGTGCCGCGCAGGGCCTCGGCCTGCTCGCTGAACTCCTCGAGCTTCGCGCCGCCACGACCGAAGGCCTTGAGCACGCGGATGCCGTGCACGGACTGCTCGACGCTCGTGGCGAGGTCACCGACCTGGTCCTGGCTGCGGCGGGCGACGGCGGAGTACCGGCGCTCGAACAGCAGGCCGTTGATCCACAGCGGGATCGAGGCGATCAGGAAGATCAGGCCGAGCATCCACCCGAAGGTGAAGAGCACGACGAAACCGACGACGATCGTCACGGCGTTGACCACGAGCAGGACGACACCGAACGCCAGCCAGCGGCGGATCAGGGACAGGTCCGACACGGAACGGGACAGCAGCTGCCCGGACTCCCAGCGGTCGTGGAACGCGACCGGCAGGTCCTGCAGCTTCGCGTAGAGCGAGTTGCGCATGCTCGTCTCGATGCGGGTCGAGGGACGCATCACCAGGCGGCGGCGCGAGGCGATGAAGAACGCCTCGAGCGCACCGAGGGCGAGTACCCCGAGCCCGGCGGGCCAGATCTGTGAGGAGTCGCGCGACGACAGCGGACCGTCGACGAGCCACTGCAGCACGTAGGGGATTGCGAGCGCCACGAGGGAGGCTCCCATCGCTGCGGCCATGCCGCCGATGAGGCGCCCCTTGTAGGGCTTCACGTAGGGGTAGATCCGCGCGATCGCACGGAAGGTGGACGGGCGCGCCGTGGTGGGCGACTTGGACATGCGTTGCGTCCTCATGCGTCTGCCGGGTCCCCGGGTCGCGCTGCGCGGTGCGTGCTCGCTGCTTGCTTGCTGCTTGCTTGCTGCTTGCTGCTTGCTTGCTTGCGTCGCGCGGCTTCGGCCTGGAGGCTCGGTGTGGCGTTGCGTGGTGATCATCGGCCGGGCGCGTGGTCGCGTCTCCGCCGTCACTCGCGTGACGTCGGTCGGGCCGGAGGCACCGAGGGACAATCGTCCCCCGGGTTCAGGCGGGTGGTTCGCGGACGCCGGTGGTGCTACGCCGCGGGGCCGTGGGAACGGCCCGACTCGACGGCGGCCGCGACGCGGGGTCGCGGTGCGATCGGGGATCGCCGTGCGGGAGCGGTCCCCACGACGGACACGAGACCTGCACGGGCGGCCGTCGCCACGGTTCCGGTCATGTTGTCCATCGTCACTCCAGTCGTCGTCTTCGTCACCGTTGTGTCCGCGGTGCCGCCGGTCCCGAGGGATCGTCGGCTGCCTGCCGCGGAGCCTTACAGACTATTCACAGTGACTCACGGCGCGCAATGGTTCGCCACCGATTGTTCACATCAGTGGAAGAAATGGCGCTCGCTCGTGAAGTACATCGTGACGCCGGCGGCCTTCGCCGCGGCGATGACCTCGTCGTCGCGGACGCTGCCACCGGGCTGCGCCACCGCACGGACACCGGCGTCGAGCAGCACCTGCAGGCCGTCGGCGAACGGGAAGAACGCGTCCGACGCCGCGACGCTGCCGGTCGCACGGTCACCCGCACGGTTCACGGCGAGGTGGCACGAGTCGACCCGGTTGACCTGGCCCATGCCGACGCCGACGCTCGCGCCCCGGTTCGCCAGCAGGATCGCGTTCGACTTCACCGAACGGCTCGCACGCCACGCGAAGGCCAGGTCGGCGAGGGTCTGCTCGTCCGCGGGCTCGCCGGCGACCAGGGTCCACGTGGCCTGGTCGAAGCCGGTGAAGCGGTCGGCGTCCTGCACCAGGAACCCGCCGGAGATCTGCTTGACCTCGCGGTCGGCGAGCGCGAAGTCGGCCGGCAGCGTGAGCAGGCGGATGTTCTTCTTGCGCGACAGGATCTCGAGGGCCTCGGGGTCGAACCCGGGGGCGACGACCACCTCGGTGAAGATGTCCTTCACGGTCTCGGCCATGGCCACGGTGACCGGGCGGTTCGCGGCGATGACACCGCCGAACGCCGAGAGCGGATCGCAGGCGTGTGCTGCGGCGTGGGCCGAGGCGATGGGGTCGGCGGCGTCGGACGGGGCGATCGCGATGCCGCACGGGTTGGCGTGCTTGATGATCGCGACGGCGGGCTCGTCGAAGTCGAAGGCCGCACGGACCGCTGCGTCGGCGTCGACGTAGTTGTTGTACGACATCTCCTTGCCGTGCAGCTGCGTCGCCTGGGCGATGCCGGTGCCGTCCGTCGACGTGTAGAGCGCCGCGGCCTGGTGCGCGTTCTCGCCGTAGCGCAGGGTCGCCGACAGCTCGGCACCGAAGGACAGGTGTTCGTCGAAGGTACCCGGGGTCCGGATGTCGCCGGCGGTCGTCGGGGCTGCGGCGGCGGTGACGACGTCGCTCGCGAAGTAGGACGCCACCGCGGTGTCGTAGGCGGCGGTGTGCGCGAAGGCCTGGGCGGCGAGGCGCTTCCGGAGCTCGAGCGTGGTGCCGCCGGCACGCACGGCCTCGACGACCTCGGGGTAGGACGCCGGGGACACGACGATCGCCACGTTCGGGTGGTTCTTCGCCGACGCACGGACCATCGCCGGGCCGCCGATGTCGACGTTCTCGACCACGGTCGCGGTGTCGGCACCCGACGCCACGGTCTCGACGAACGGGTAGAGGTTCACGACGACGAGCTCGAACGGCGCGATGTCGAGGTCGGCGAGCTGCTGCTCGTGCGACTCGAGCCGCAGGTCGGCGAGCAGGCCGGCGTGCACCGACGGGTGCAGGGTCTTCACCCGGCCGTCGAGCGACTCGGGGAACCCGGTGACGCTCGCGACGTCAGTCACGGCGTACCCGGCGTCGCGGATGGTCTGCGCGGTGGAGCCGGTCGACACGATCTCGACCCCGGAGTCGGCCAGGGCGCCGGCGAGCTCGAGCAGGCCGGACTTGTCGCTCACCGAGATCAGTGCACGGCGGACCGGGACCACGTCACGGTCGCGGTAGAGGCTGGGGTCGGCTGCGTGCACGCTCATGCGCTCGGGGTGCCCTTCAGGTCGGTGGTGCCGTTGGCGATGTCGAGGATGGTCTGGATGAGCAGGCGGCGCTCGACCGGCTTGATGCGGTCGTGCAGCGTCGACTCGGTGTCGCCCGGCAGCACCGGGATGCGTTCCTGGGCGAGGATCGGGCCCGTGTCGACGCCGTCGTCGACCGCGATCACGCTCGCACCGGTCTCGGTGACGCCGGCGGCGAGGGCGTCCCGCACGCCGTGGGCACCGGGGAACTCGGGCAGGTAGGCCGGGTGGGTGTTGATGATCCCCGGGGCGAACTCGGACACCACGGCCGGGGGCAGCAGGCGCATGAGGCCGGAGAGCACGAGCAGGTCGGGCGACCACGGGCGGATCTGCTCCGCCAGGGCCTGGCCCCACTCGGCGCGCGAGTCGTAGCGGGTGAACGGCACCGTGAAGGTCGGGATCGAGAACTCCTCGCCCAGGCCGAGGCCCTCGGCGTCACGGTCGGCACCGATGGCGACGACACGGGCGGGGTACTCGGCGTCGAAGGTCGCTTCGAGCAGGGCTCGGAGGTTCGACCCGGTACCGGAGATCAGGACGACCAGTTCGAGCACGGCACCAACCCTACCGGCAGGCACGGACCCGACGGGCGCTGTTACCGGTCGTCCTTCGGCTGCCGCCACCAGGGCAGCTCGTCCTCGGGGATCTGGTCGGTGACGTCCCACTTCGCCAGGCGGGACGGCTCCGCCGGCTTCGAGGCGGACGCTCGGGTGTCGGGCGCGACGTCCACGTGGTCCGCCTCGGCCGTCACGTCCACGTCGTCGCGGCCGGCGACGAACTCCTCGGTGCTCCACGGGAACGCGGGCTGGGCGTCGGTGGGCACCGGGGTGGGTGCAGCTGCCGGGGCGGGCGCTGCGGGCCGCTCGGAGCTGGGTCGCTCGGGGCTGAGCTGCTGCGGTTCGGCGTCGGACCCCGTCACGCGGTCGCGGAGCTCGCCAGCCCGGCCGCGGATGCCGTCGGCAGCGCCCGCGAGACGGTCGCGGAGACCACCGAGCGCCGCACGCCCGGCACTCCGGCGCGGCGGCCCGGGCTCGGCGGCCAGGCGTTCGGAAGCCACGGCGTCGGTCTTCGCCCAGTCGGGGAGTTCGACGTCGTGCTCGATGTCGCCAGCGCGCGGTGCGACGGACGGGGGTGTGGGTGCGGGCCGTTCGGGTGCCGGGTCCGCTTCGGCGGGCTCGTCGGTGACCGGCTCGGTGCCGATCGGCTCGGTCACGTGCTCGGTCGCTGCGCGGGATCGTGCAGCGGTTGACCCGTCGTGGGACTCCTCGACCACGAAGCGGTGCACGTCGGTGGTGCGCCCGGCCCCGGCCTGGTCGAGTGCGGCGAGCAGGGACCCCTCGCCGACGTCGACCCCGTCGCGCGCCGTGTCGTCGTCGTCGACCTCGGTCCACCGCTCGCGCGTCCAGCCGCGGTCCGGCAGCCGGACGAGGTCGCTGCCCGCGGCGAGGGCGATGATCGCCGGCAGGCCGACCTCGAGCGCGGCGAACCCACCGACCGCGAGGGCGTTCGGGCCGACGTCGGACAGGCGCCCGGGGCCGAACGAGCCGGACGACACCCAGGCGATCAGCCCGGTGAGCACGCCCGCGACGAGTCCTGCCGCGACGCCACCGAGCGCCCGGTGCAGCGCGGAGTCGGCAGCGCCCAGTGCCCGCACCAGCCGCGGCCGCATCGACCCGCCGACCGCGAACCCGGCGATGACCGGCACGAGGATCCAGACGAGCCCGAAGGTGTGCCCCGAGGTCGGCAGCGCGCCGAAGACCGGCAGACCGGGGATGGGGCCCAGGGTTGTCGCGATCGGGGACACGCTCGACCCGGTGCCGATCGCGAAACCGGGGCCGATCAGCCACGAGGTCGCCCACCCGACGAAGTCCGGCAGGAACGCGAGCTGCCCGACGGTGAGCGCGATCCCGCCGATGACGCCGGCGTGCGACTGCTCGTAGAGGGTGATGACCTCGGCGAACGAGGTGAAGAGGAGCAGGCCGACCAGCACCGCGGCGACCCCGACGACCACGGCGGTCGCGGCGGTCCCGGCGCGCAGACCGAACGTGGCGACGGCACGCCAGACCGCCGGGACGCGGTCGAGCAGGTCGATGACCCGCTGGGTCCCGGCGTCGGCCGGCATGCCGCGGCGACGCCGGCAGACCTCGGAGGTCACGAGTGCCGGGATCCCGAACCAGAGTGCTGGCAGCACCACGGCCTGCCAGATGGTCGGGCGGGTGGCGGCGGACGTCGACGACAGGGCGACGGCCAGGCCGAGGACCGCGACGACCGCGGTGCCGACCAGGAGCCCGGTGGTGCGGTGCTCGGTCTCCGCGAACCGACGACCGGCGCGGGCACCGAGCCAGGCGGTGACGACCGCGAACCCGAGCGCGGCGAGGGTCACGTGGATGGGATCGGCGGCGCCGCTGACCCCGGTGCTCTTCGCCAGGGCGGACCCGAGCAGGAACGAGACGTCGACGCCGTGGCCGACGAGCCAGACGCTGCCGGTGGCCTTCCAGAAGACGTCCCAGTCGACCTGCAGGCCGTACTCGAACCCCCAGAGCAGCGTCAGGGGCACGAGGGCGATCCCGATGCCGACGCCGACCGTCACGACCGCCTCGATCGCGGCGAGCAGAGCGGTTCCCAGGCGGTTCATCGCAGCGAGGATACGTGCCCCTCGCGCGGGCACCCTGGAGCCGCGCGGCTGCCGACGCAAAACACCGGTGTTCGCAGGACGAACACGCGCAGGACGCGGTTCAATCGACGAACACCGGTGTTTTGCGGGACGGACGAACCGCTAGCGAGCGGCGACGACCTCGCGCAGCAGCGCGGCGGTCTCGGACGGCGTCTTGCCGACCTTGACCCCGGCGGCCTCGAGCGCCTGCTTCTTCGCCTCGGCCGTGCCGGCCGAACCGGACACGATCGCGCCGGCGTGGCCCATCGTCTTGCCCTCGGGAGCGGTGAAGCCCGCGACGTAACCGACGACGGGCTTGGTGACGTGCGCCTTGATGAACTCGGCGGCACGCTCTTCCGCGTCGCCACCGATCTCACCGATCATCACGATGGCCTCGGTCTCCGGGTCGGCCTCGAACGCGGCGAGCGCGTCGATGTGCGTCGTGCCGATGACCGGGTCGCCGCCGATGCCGATGGCGGTCGAGAAGCCCAGGTCACGGAGCTCGTACATCATCTGGTAGGTCAGGGTGCCGGACTTCGAGACGAGTCCGATCGGGCCCTTGCCGGTGATCGTCGCCGGGGTGATGCCGACGAGCGACTCCCCCGGGGTGATGATGCCGGGGCAGTTCGGGCCGATGATCCGGGTCGCGCCGCCCTTCGCCTTGGCGTGCGCCCAGAACTCGGCCGAGTCCTGCACGGGGATGCCCTCGGTGATGACGACGACGAGCGGGATCTCGGCGTCGATGGCCTCGAGCACGGCGTCCTTCGCGAAGGCCGGCGGGACGAAGACGATCGAGACGTCGGCACCGGTGGTGTCGATGGCCTCGCGGACGGTGCCGAAGACCGGCAGCGACACGTCGCCGTGGGTGACGGTGGTGCCGGCCTTGCGGGCGTTGACACCGCCGACGACGTTCGTACCGGCCTTGAGCATCAGGGCGGTGTGCTTCGTGCCCTCGCCACCGGTGATGCCCTGGACGATGACCTTGGAGTCCTTGTTGAGGAAGATCGACATGGTCAGTCCCTTCAGGCCGCTGCGGCGGCGAGTTCGGCGGCCTTCTCGGCCGCATCGTCCATGGTCGCGGCGACGGTGATGAGCGGGTGCGCTGCCTCCGCCAGGATCCGGCGACCCTCTTCCACGTTGTTGCCGTCGAGGCGCACGACGAGCGGCTTGGTGGCCGCGTCGCCGAGGATGCCGAGCGCGGCGACGATGCCGTTCGCGACGGCGTCGCAGGCGGTGATGCCGCCGAAGACGTTCACGAAGACGCTCTTCACCTGCGGGTCACCGAGGATGACGTCGAGGCCGTTGGCCATCACCTCGGCCGAAGCACCGCCGCCGATGTCGAGGAAGTTGGCGGGCTTCACGCCGCCGTGGCGCTCACCGGCGTAGGCGACGACGTCGAGCGTCGACATGACGAGCCCCGCGCCGTTGCCGATGACGCCGACCTGGCCGTCGAGCTTGACGTAGTTCAGCCCGTGGGCCTTCGCCTTGGCCTCGAGCGGGTCCTCGCTGGCGGTGTCCTCGAGCTGCTTGTGGCCCTCGTGCCGGAAGTCGGCGTTCTCGTCGAGCGAGACCTTGCCGTCGAGTGCCAGGATCTGGCCGTCGCCGGTGCGGACGAGCGGGTTCACCTCGACGAGGGTCGCGTCCTCGCCCTTGTAGACGTCGTAGAGCTTCACGAAGACGTCGGCGACCTGATCGCGGAGCGACTCCGGGAAGTTCGCCTGCGTGGCGATCTCGAGCGCGGCTGCCTTGTCGATGCCCGTCAGCGGGTCGACCTCGACGCGGGCGAGCGCCTCGGGCTTCTCGACGGCGAGCTGCTCGATCTCCATGCCGCCCTCGACGCTGGTGAGCGAGAGGTAGGAGCGGTTCGCGCGGTCGAGCAGCACGGAGAAGTAGAACTCCTCGGCGATGTCGGCGCCCTGGGCGACCATGACGCGCTGGACCGTGTGGCCCTTGATGTCGAGGCCGAGGATGGCCTGCGCGTGCTCGAACGCCTCGTCCGGGGTCTTCGCGACCTTGACGCCACCGGCCTTGCCGCGACCGCCGACCTTCACCTGCGCCTTGACGACCACGACGCCACCGATCTTCTCGGCCGCCGCCTTCGCCTGCTCGGGGGTGTCGGCGATGATCCCCTGCAACACGGGGACGCCGTAGGACTCGAAGAGGTCCCTGGCCTGATACTCGAAAAGATCCACGCTGTTCTTCTTCCCGCACGGTTCGTGCGATCGGCATCGGTTTCCCGGTCGCGCTCTCCACATCGAGGGTCGCTCGATGTCGAGACAACGGCCGCCACGCAGCCTAGCGCTGCTCGGTGGACGGCCGGTGCAGGCTGGTGCAACCGGGCGCCGGAAGCCGCATCAGCCGTTGCGCGCATCGCCGCGAAGGGTTCCAGGATCTGCTCGGCACGGTGGATCGGTGAAGCCTGCACTCCGTACCCGCGCCACCGAGGTCTTCGGCTGGGAGCTCCGTCCCGACCAGGAATCCGTCATCGACGCCGTGCTGGACGGCCGCGACGCCCTCGCCGTCATGCCGACCGGATCGGGCAAGTCCGCCATCTACCAGGTCGCCGGCCTCGGGCTGGACGGCCTCGTCGTGGTCGTCTCCCCACTCGTCGCGCTGCAGGAGGACCAGGTGGTCGGGCTCGAGCACCATCCGGACGCACCCCGCGCCGTCGCCCTGAACGCCACGAAGAAGGCACGGGACGTCGCCGATGCGTGGGACGCCGTCGCCGGGGGTGCAGCCGGCTACGTGTTCCTGGCGCCCGAGCAGCTCGTGAAGGACGACGTGCTCGAGCGGCTCCGCGACGCCGGGGTCGCGCTGGTCGCCGTCGACGAGGCCCACTGCATCTCGTCCTGGGGCCACGACTTCCGACCGGACTACCTGGCGCTCGGCGAGGTCACGGAGCGTCTCGGCCGCCCGCCGGTGCTCGCCCTGACCGCGACGGGCTCCGCTCCGGTGCGGGACGACATCGTCGAGCGGCTCGGCATGCGCGACCCGTTCGTGCTCGCCTCGGGGTTCGACCGTCCCGGCATCCGGCTCGAGGTGGTCCGGCACGCCGAGGACACCGAGAAGCGCCGGGCCGTGGTCGACCAGGTCGCCGAGCTCGACGGACCCACGGTCGTCTACGTCGCCACCCGCGCGGCGACGACCGAGTACGCCGACGCCCTCGCAGCCCGCGGTCGCCGGGCCCAGCCGTACCACGCCGGCATGCGGGTGGCGGAGCGCGAGGCCGTGCACACCGGGTTCCTCGACGGCGACGTCGACGTGGTGGTCGCGACGAGTGCGTTCGGCATGGGCATCGACAAACCCGACGTCCGGAACGTCGTGCACGCCGACGTCCCCGAGTCGATCGACGCCTACTACCAGGAGATCGGGCGGGCCGGGCGGGATGCCGAACCGGCCGGCGCCACCCTGCACTACCGCGCCGAGGACTTCGGCCTGCGCACCTTCTTCGCCTCCGGATCGCCACGACCGGCATCGGTCCGGGCCGTGTTCGACGCGGTCCCGGCGACCGGCTCCATCGCGCGGTCCGCCCTCGTGCAGGCGTCTGGTCTGTCCGCCCGGACCGCCGGTCGTGCCCTCAACGCCCTGCTCGACGCCGGCGCGCTGCGGGACGACGTCGACGGTGTCGCCCGGGTGCCGGACGGCCCGCAGGACGCGGACCACGCGGCGCGCGCCACCGCCGACCGAGCGGCCGAGCGGGAACGGGTCGAGGAGTCCCGCATCGCGATGATGCGGCAGCTCGCCGAGACGAACGGGTGCCGACGGCAGTTCCTGCTCGGCTACTTCGGCGACGAGCTGCCGGAACCGTGCGGCAACTGCGACACCTGTTCCTCCGGCACCGCCCACGACGCCTCCACCCACGTGGCCGACGGCGCGAACGACGACGCCTGGCCGCCGGACGCCCGGGTCGAGCACGCCGAGTGGGGCACGGGCGTGGTGATGAGCACCGAGGAAGACCGCATCACCGTGTTCTTCGAGTCCGCCGGGTACCGCACCCTGGCACTCGCCGACGTCGAGCAGCGCGACCTGCTCGAACGCGTCTGACCGCGGCGCGGACGAAGCGCGCCGGCCAGCGCACCGGCGCAGCCGGCCCGGGCGGGGAAGGCGCGGTCGCTCGACCACCCGTCGGCGACCGCGCTCCACTCCCCCGAGCATCGGCGATGCTGCCGGGGCGGTGTGACCGGGAGGTGACGCCCGGGTGAACACGACACGAAACCGGACAGTCGCCAAGCACCGACGGGTAGGCAGGAAGCCCGCTACGGAAAGGAACCACCATGAGTGACCCCGGCATCAGCCCCGTCGACGGCTTCGACGCCCACCAGCGTCGTGACGACGACATCGACCGTGAGCACGTCGGCCCGTACGAGGTGGACGAGGCCGAGGAGTCCCTCGAGACGGTGACGAACGACGCGGTCGCCGGCGAGACGGTGGAGCCGCAGCCCGGTGACGGCACCGACGACGGTCCGACCGGCGGTTCCCCGCGCGAGGGCTCGCCCGACCTGTGGGAGCACGAGAACGAGCAGGACGAGGACCGCGCCGACCTGGGCAACGACCTCGGCACGAAGCCGCTCTGACCCTCCCCGCGACCAGGCTCATCCGGAACACGGCTCGGTAGCATCGGGCCGTGTTCCGACGAGTCCGCGCCAGCGTCCGCAGCATGCCCTCGGCAGCGCGCCTGCTGGCGGTCGCGGCGATGCTCCTGGTCGCGGCCTCGGCACACCTCGCCGCCCGCTCCGAGCCCGGTGGCCGCTGGGTCCCGCTCCTGGTCGTCGGCGTCATCGGAGCCGTCGTCACCGGCTCGCCGACCCGCCTCTGGCCGCTCCCGGCGATCTGGCTCGTCGCGACGCTCCTCGCCCTGACCGGTGACGCACCGGTCGATGCCTCGTACGCACTGGTCGCCCTGGTTCTGGGCGCAGTCGCGCTCCTCGCGGCGATCGCCGTGGACCTGTGGCCCGTCCTGCGGGCGCGACGCCGACGGGGTGCGGCGTGACCACCCCACGGCCTGGAGGCGCGGCACACGACCCGCGCCGTGCCTCCCGTCCGCCTGCTGGGCGCGTCCACGACCGTCGCCTGCGTCGCTTCCTCGCCGACAGCACGCCCGTGGCCGCGGGCGGCCGCGCCATCCTGCTGCAGATCGCCGACCCGGTCGTCGCGGCCGGTGTCCGGCGGCACTCGGACTTCGCCCGGCGCCCCCAGCAGCGGCTCGCCCACACCCTGATGTTCATCTACGCCGTCGTCGTCGGCACGGAATCCGACTCGGCGACCGCAGCGGGCTTCGTCAACCGTGCGCACCGGCCCGTCGCCGGCGCCGACGACGTCGACCGGCAGCTCTGGGTGGCCGCGACCCTGTTCGACTCGGCCCGGCAGGCGCACGACCTGTTCGGCACACGCGTCTCCGCGGACCGCGCCGCACAGGTGCTCGCGGCCTACGCCCCGATCGCGACCGCGCTGCGGGTGCCGGCGGAGCGCTGGCCGGCCTCGGTGGCGGCGTTCGACCGGTACTGGCAGCAGACGCTGGACGGGCTCGAGGTCACCGACGACGCCCGTGGGGTCGTCCGTGACCTGCTGCACCCGCGGTTCGCGCCGCTGTGGGTGCGGTCGGTGATGCCCCTGGTGCGCATCGTGACGGTGGGGATGCTGCCGGAGCGGGTGCGCACGGCGTACGGCTTCGCGTGGGGGCCGCGGGAGGAACGGCGTTTCCGGCGCACCGTCCGGGTGGTGGCCAGGGTGCGGGCACTGGTGCCGGGGGTGCTGCTGCGGGTGCCGGGGGTGCTGCTGCTGCGGGCGATGCGGCGGACCGCTCGGCGGTACGCGGTGTGACCCGCCTCGGCGCGGACACCGGACTTCCTGGGCGTCGACGACCTGCGCACGGTTGGGTGGGTCCATGTCCTCTGCTCCGCTCTCCGGTGACGACTCCCTGCACCTGCCCGAGTTCGACAGCCCGCCGGCGTCTCCGCTCGACCTCGCTCGCGAGTGGCTGACCGCAGCGGAGGACCGGGAGGTCTCCGAGCCGTTGTCGATGACCCTCGCCACGGCCGGTGCCGACGGCCGCGTGTCCGCTCGCACCGTCGACGTGAAGCGCATCGAGGCGGACGGACTGGTCTTCGGCACGTCGGAGGACAGTCCGAAGGGCCGGCAGCTCGCCGAGAACCCGCACGCGGCCCTGCAGGCGTACTGGCGCGAGACGATGCAGCAGCTCCGGTTCGAGGGCCACGTCGTCCGGCTGTCGGACGCCGAGTCCGACGCCCTGTTCGCCGACCGCTCCCCGAAGTCACGCGCCGCGACGGCCATCGCCGATCAGTCGGCCGTGCTCGAACCGCGGACCTTGCAGGACCTGATCGACGACGCGAACGACCTGCTCGACGAGTCCGGCGACGACGTCCCCCGCCCGGCACGGTGGGTCGCCTGGCGTCTCGAGCCCGACATCGTGGAGTTCTGGCACGGCAGCCGTGACCGGATGCACCGACGGCTGCAGTACGCCCTCGCCGAGGGAGCCTGGACGGCCACCCGCCTCCAGCCGTAGCCCCGCACCTGCCGGTGCCCGACGCCCGCCTACCGCCCGATCGGGTTCGCCATCGCCCCCGCCCGGATGAGCGACGCCGACTGGTCTGCCAGGTCCACCATCGACAGGGTGTTCCGCAGCTGCAACCGGTTCAGGCACGAGTGCTCGAACGTCGGCACCCGCAGGTCCAGGGGACGACGACGGTCGGGGTGTGCGGCGGCGTGGGCGTCGATGCACTCCCCCACGACCTGCCAGAAGCGGGACTCCGGCAGCACCCCGTCGTCGTCGAGGATCGCGGCGACGAACCGCAGCACCCCGTCGAACACGTCGGTGAACACCGCGAGCGCGGCCTCGTCGTCGGACACCGGGTGCACGATCCGGTCGATGTCGGCGGGTACCGGGCGGTCGTCGTGCCGACCGAGCACCGCGGCCTCTTCGCCGATGTCCTTCATCACGGCGCGGACCACGACACCGTCGCGCACGACGAGCACCAGGTTCTCGCCGTGCGGCATGAACACCAGGTCGTGCACGGTCAGGCAGTGCACGACGGGCAGCAGGTAGGCGTCGAGCCAGCGCCGGACCCAGACGTCGGCGGGCAGACCGGAGGCCTCGATCAGCGCCGAGACCACGGCGTTCCCCGAGGCGTCCCGGTGCAGCAGCGCCGCCATCGTCAGCAGTCGCTCGCCGTCCGTCACCCGCGGCAGCGGGCTCTCCCGCCACAGGGCCGCGAGCATCTTGCGCTGCGGCGAGGACACGTCGACCCGGTGGTAGGCGTCCCCGGTGTAGCCGATGGCGGCGTGCTCCCGGAGCACCGAGAACCCGACGGACGCGAGCGTCGGGTCGGCGGCGACGATCGACTCGACCCAGTCGTTCACCGCCGGGGTGTTCCGCATGTACGCGGGGGACATCCCCCGCAGGAACCCCATGTTCTGCACGGCGAGCGCCGTCTTCACGTACGAGCGTGACGGCTCGGTGCGGTTGAACGCGGTGCGGATGGACTGCTGCGGCTGGTACTCGTCGGGTCCCTCGCCCAGGTCGACCAGGTCCTGCCGCCCGAGGTCGGGTGCGAAGGTCACGGCGATCCGGTGCTGCCATTGCCACGGGTGCACGGGCAGCCACACGTAGTCGTCGGGGTCGAGCCCGCGACGCTCCAGCGTGGCGCGGAACCCGGCCACGACCGCCGCCGACAGCTCGGACTCCCAGTGCGCCTGCTCGGTCCGGTCCGCGGCGAGCGCCAGGTGCGTGTGCTCGCGTCGGGCGGCGAGCCACCGGTACCGGAACCGGCCGCCGGACTCGGGCGCGAACGCCCGGTACTCGTCGAGTCCGAACCCGATCCGACCGTTGGCGGCGACGAAGGCCGGGTGCCCCTCGGTCATCGCCGCCTCGACGTCCTGGAACGACGCGACGACGTCCTCGACGGACGAACCGGCCGAACCGGACGAACCAGCCGAACCGGACGAACGGGCCCCGCCCCGCCCCCACGCCAGCTGCTCGGCCGACGGCCCGCCCCGCCGGTGCTTCGCCGCGGCACTCGCCAGCGTCGACGCGATCTCCTCCAGGTACGTGCCGAGCAACTCGTCGGGGATCCCGAGCACCGCGCCCAGCTCGAGCACGAGCTCTTGCGCGCTGAGCGGCGCCGGCACCCCCGCACGCGTCCGCGTCAGCGAGCCCTCGTCCATCGACCAGTGCTCGAGCAGGTGCTGCCGCGCCCGGAACCGGTAGGTCGACTCCCCCGCGGCGAGCCGCCACCCGTCCCCGTCGGGCACGGGAGCGATCAGCCGTTCGTGGGTGAACTCCGCGATCGCCTTCGCGACGAGGTGTCGTTCGGCGGGTTCCAGGTGCTCGGGCCGCAGGTGTGCGGCGGGCCCGTCATCGTCGGGCACGCCGATGCGACCGGTGTCGAGCACCGACAGCAGTGCCCGCTTGCCGTCGACGTCCACCTGACGGAGCGCGCGGAACCCGACCTCGGCGTTCTTCGCCTGCACGGCGGTGTTCCGCACGTCCGGTTCGACGACGACCCTCCGCGCGCCCAGGACGTCGCGGCAGTGTTCGACGACCGCGCGCATCACGGCGCTCGTCAGCCCGGACACGCGGCCCTCGGTCGGCGCCGGCGCGACGAGCAGGTGCATGCCGACGTCGCCGGGTTCGGCGGCCCACACGTCGGTGAGCAGGACGGCGGAGGGGTCGTAGGTCTCCGCCAGGAAGCACGGTTCGCCGTTCCGGCGGCCGAGCCACGCTGCCTGCGCCGGGTCTGCCCGCACGCCGGCCAGGTAGGTGCGGACGCCGTCCACGTCGAGGTCGCCCATCTCCCACCACGACGACGCCGGGTGGGCGAGCCACGACTGCACGACGGCGGCGTCGCGTTCCGGGTCCACGGGTTCGACGGTCAGGAGGCCCGGCTCGGCTCCTCCAGGCGCGGTCGCGTCCGGCGCCGTGGTGGTCACGGTCGTGCTCATGCGGACACCTCCGCGCGCTCGGCCGTTGGCCGGGCCGGTGCCCGCTCCGCGGCGCCGGGGTGGGCGGTGGACGGCGCTGCTGTTGACTGCCCCGAGGCGGGCAGGCCGAACTCCTGGAAGGCGATCCGGGCCTCCAGGCCGTACACGGGGCGACCCGTGACGGACCGGATGATCGACGCGTTCCGCCACGCACCCATGCCGAGGTCGGGCGCGGTCAGGCCGTGCGTGTGCTCCTCGGCGTTCTGCACCCAGATGCGTCCGCCCAGGGTGTCGACGTGGTGGTCGCGGGCGACGGCCAGGCGACCGCGGGAGTCGCGGGCGACGAGGTGCTCGACCGGGTCGAGGAACCGCGGCACCCGCGGGGTGTACCCGGTGGCGAGCACCAGCTGCTCGACCTCGTGCTCGTACGTCTGGTCGAGCTGCTCGTGGCGGAGCGTCAGCCGGTAGGTACCGCGGTCGGCGAGCCAGGCGGCGTCGACGACGCTCGTCTCGGTCCGGAGCGTCGTCGGGACCGGGCCGCGCGCGCTGATCCGGTAGAGCTGGTCGTACAGGTCGTCGACCAGGTCGGCGCTGATGCCCTTGTACAGGCCGCGCTGCTCCCGCCCGAGGCGGTCACGGACGGCTTCGGGCAACCCGTGGAAGTGGTCCGTGTACTCCGGGCTCGTCATCTCGAGGGTGAGCTTGGTGTCCTCCATCGGGAAGAACCGGGGCGAGCGCGTGATCCAGTCGAGGCGGTAGCCGTCCTGGCGGATGTCCTCGAGCAGTTCGCGGTAGACCTCGGCGGCGGACTGCCCGCTGCCGACGACGGCGATGGACCCGGCGTCGCGCAGGGCGTCGCGGTTCGGCAGGAACTCGGCGGAGTGGATCGCCGGTCCGCCGATCCCGCGCAGCGGGGCGGGGACGGACGGCTCGGTGCCGATGCCCACGACGACGTGGTGTGCGCGGTACGTCTCGGGACCCTGATCGGTCTCGGCGTGCACCGTGAACGTGTCGGTGACCGGGTCGTGCTCGACGGCGGTCACCCGGCGGCCCCACCGCAGGGTGTCGAGCCGGTCGGCTGCCCAGCGGCAGTAGGCGTCGTACTCGCTGCGCAGGGGGTGGAAGTCCTCGCGGATGTAGAACGGGTACAGCCGCCCGGTCTCCTTGAGCCAGGCGAGGAACGAGAACGGCGAGGTCGGGTCGGCCATCGTCACCAGGTCGGCGAGGAACGGCACCTGGATCGTGGCGTCGTCGAGCATCATGCCGTGGTGCCAGGCGAAGCCGTCGGCGGCGTCGAGGAACACCGCGTCGAGGTCGGCGATCGGGTCGGTCAGGCAGGCGAGGCCGAGGTTGAACGGGCCGATGCCGATCCCGACGACGTCGTGGACGGTGGCGGCGGGATCGGCGGTGCGGTCGGCGCCTGCGCTGTCGGCGGTGCGGTCGGCGGTCATCGGGTCGCTCCCTCGGTCGTGGTGGTGGTCGCTCGGACGCGCTCGGCCGTCGCGACGACGTGCTCCAGCGATGTGCGCATCTGCGCGGGGGTCGTCTCCGGGTTGAGCAGCGTGAGCTTGTTGCACGGGCGGCCGTCGATGACCGTCTTGGCGATGAGGACCCGGCCCTCGGCGAGCAGGGCCGAGCGGATCGGGGCGACCAGCGCGTCGGCGTCGGCGTCCGTCATGCCCGCGGGCTGCCAGCGGAACAGCACCGTGCTGAGCTGCGTCGGCGCGACGAGCACCAGGTCGGGGTGCTCGTCGACGATCCGGTGGGTGGCCGCGGCGAGGTCGATGACGGCGTCGAACGCGGCCCCGATCGCGTCGGCCCCGGTCGCGCGCAGGGTGGCCCAGAGCTTCAGGGCGTCGAACCGGCGGGTGGTCTGCAGGGACTTGTCGACCTGGTTCGGCTCGGCGGCGTCCTCGGGGTTCAGGTAGTCGGCGTACCAGGCGGTGCGGCGCAGGTCCTCCGGGCGCTGGACGAGCAGGGCGCTCGACGACACCGGCTGGAAGAACGACTTGTGCAGGTCGGCGGTCACGCTCCTGGCCCGTTCGACGCCGTCGAGCAGGTGCCGGCGGGTCGGGGACACGAGCAGACCGCAGCCGTACGCGGCGTCGACGTGCAGCCAGACATCCTCCAGATCACAGACGTCCGCGATCG
Organism: Curtobacterium flaccumfaciens; assembly: GCF_018598405.1. Taxonomy (NCBI): domain Bacteria; kingdom Bacillati; phylum Actinomycetota; class Actinomycetes; order Micrococcales; family Microbacteriaceae; genus Curtobacterium; species Curtobacterium flaccumfaciens. Next base: position 61,793 of record NZ_JAHEWS010000001.1, read on the forward strand.
GTTCGAGCGGGTCGATGACCCCGCGGTCGGTGGTGCCGGCGGTGGCGACGACGGCCATCGGCGTCTGTCCGGCTGCGCGGGCGGCGGCGATCGCCTCGGCGAGGGCGGCGGGCACCATCCGGCCGGCGTGGTCGGTGGCGACGGCGACCACGGCCTCGAGCCCGAGCAGCCGCGCCGACTTCGCGATGCTGAAGTGGGTCTCCGCGGTCGTGAACACGGTGCCGCTGCTGCCGAGGGCCTCGCGCGCCAGCAGCAGGGCCTGCAGATTCGACTGCGAGCCGCCCGAGGTGAAGATGCCGTCTCCCGCGGCGAACCCGATCCGACCGGCGAGCCAGGCGACGACGTGCCGCTCGATCTCGGTGCCGATGCGGGACTGGTCCCAGGTGTCGACCGACGGGTTCACGGCGGCCAGGACCGACTCGGCGGCGACCGCGGGCAGCGCGACCGGGCAGTTCAGGTGCGCGAGGTACGCCGGGTCGTGGAACCAGACGGCCTCGCGGACGAACAGCTCGTCGAGTTCGGCGAGTGCGAGGTCCGTCCCGAGGGGTTCGGCGTCGAGGTCGACGTCCTGCACCCGGGCCCGGAGAACCTCGGGAGCGGTGTCGGTCGTCGGACGGTCGGCGGCGGCGAAGCGGTCGGCCAGACGGTCCACCGTGGACGTCACGGCGGAGCGGTAGCGCTCGGCGGTGGCGGTGGTCAGGAGTTCGATGGGAGGTGTCACGTTAGGTAAGGCTAACCTCACAAAGCGCGATCGTGCCACCCGAACGAGGGCCGTTCCGACCGGCCGGGCGTGTCAGACGCTTGTCTGCCGGGGCGGTCAGGCGTCCGCCCGGGGCGTCAGGCGTTCATGAACTCGCTCGGCTGCAGGGCCCGGCCGACGATGCGCACGTCACCGATCGACCCGACGAACACGTTGTCGAGCTTGCCGCCGTACCGGTACCCACCGAGCAGCCACGGCTTGCCGACGGTGCTCAGACCGCGGTTCGGGGTGGACGGGTTCCGCACGACCGGGCACCCGTCGACGTACAGCACGGTGTGCGTCCCGTCGTTCACCACGGCCACGTGCCACCAGGCTCCGAGTGGCAGTTCGTGGCCCCAGTTCGTCAGCGATCCGTCCTGGCTCGCCGGGTACACGCACCACTGCAGTTCACGGTCCCCCGACAGGCTCAGGGTCACGGCGGGTTCGTCCGGGTCGCCGTCGGCTCCGGTCGCCTTCCCCACCTGGCCGGCGCTCGAGTACTGCGACAGCAGGGCGCTGAACCCGTTCGCGCTCGGGTCGAACGTGGTCGGCAGCGCGAAGAACGCCTCGACCGTGTAGCCGTGGGGGAACCGGGTCCGGTTGAGCGGAGCCGTGTCGACGGTCTGCAGGTGGTCCCCACCGGTCTTGCCGCCCTGCAGTGCGAGGCCGCCGGCGCCCGGCTGGTCGGGGTGGTGCGCCGCCGTCCAGCGCAACGCCCCCGCGACGGCACCGGTCCGGCGCGCGACCACCAGGTCGTTCCCCCGTCCGCTCTGGTCGCGCACCCGCGTCGTCGGCGCGAGCGCCGCCCCGTCCGGGTTGCCGTCGAACCGCCAGTACGCCAGCGTCCCCGGCACCACCATGCGTGCCGCCGGCCGGGAGGCCCGTGGTGCGACCGGCGCGAACCCCGCGAAGCGCGCGTCGAAGTCCACCGCCATGGTGAAGCGGTCGACGTCGCCGCTGAGCGCGGTCTCTTGGGCCGCGAGCTCGTTCGCCTCGCCGAGCCCGCCGGCGAGCAGGAAGGGCGACAGCGTCTCGACGTCGATGACGTTCCGTTCGAGGTCGACGTGGTACAGCCGGATCATGGCCGCCCCGCCGTAGTAGCGGTTCTGGTAGTTGGTCAGGTGCAGGGCGACGTCGTGTCCCACGGCGTTCTTCGCCGTCGTGCGACCCGGCCCCCAGTAGTGCCCGTTGAGCGTCAGGAACACCTGGTCGTGCTTCGTGATGAAGGAGTCCCAGAGCTGCTGACCGTAGGGGTCGAACGCCGCCCCACCGGCGGCGTCCGAGTCGACGAGGGCGTGCGTCGTGAGGATGACCGGGGCGTGCGGCCGGGCTGCGAGCACGGAGCTGGCCCAGGCGAGCCCGCTCGCGCTCGTCCGCCAGTCGAGCGCCAGGACGACCCACTCGCGGCCGGCCGCGGTGAACCGGTGGGCGGTGTTGTAGCCGTCGAGGCTCGAACCGATCCAGCCCGGGGCCCTCCGAAACCGCTGCGGGCCGAACACGTCGAGGTACGGGGTGCCACCGCGCTGGTCGTCCGTCGACGAGTCGACGTCGTGGTTGCCGGCGAGCACGCTGTAGGGCGCTCCGGCACGGTCGAGCACGTCGAAGACCGCACCGGACGCACGCATCTCGGAGGCCGCACCGTTCTGGGTCAGGTCACCGAGGTGGACGAGGAACACCGTGTTGTGCCGGGCCTGCTCGCGGACGACGTACTCGAGCGAGGCGCGCATCGGCGCCGGGTCGACCGCGGCCCCGTCGAACATGTACTGCGTGTCCGGCATCACCGCGACGGTGAAGCGCGGCGAGGCCGTGTCCGGGTGCCACCGACCGGTGTGTCCTCGTGTCACCGCTGCCTGGGCCGTCACGGCTGGTCCACCGAGCGCCGCCGGGGCGACGGCGGGTGCCGCGGTCAGCGCGTCTGCCACGGCCGGGTCGCTGCCGAGTCCGTTCGACGCCATGAGGCCCGCGGCACCGGCCAGGCCGGAACCGACCAGGAAGCCGCGGCGGGAGACGGGGGTACGATCGCGGTCTCCAGGAGTGTTCTGCACAGCTCGGCACCGTACGGACCGTGGGGGAACGCCCCGGGTCGGCCCCGTGAACACCAGATCGCCCGATCCCCCCAGTTCGGTGTGGACCGGTGAGGACTCCTACAGCTTCTCGATCGGGGCGATCTTGATGAGGAGCTTCTTGCGGCCCGCCGAGTCGAACGCGATCTCGGCGATCCGCTTGGCACCCTGACCCGTCACCGCGGACACCGTGCCCTCGCCGAAGTCGACGTGCTTGATGCGGTCGCCGGCGACGAGTTCCATGTCGCCGTTGTCGCGCACCTGCCCGGACACCCGGTTCGCCCACTCGGTCTTCGGGCGGGTCTTCGAGGCCGCCGCTGCACGGTCGTACGAGCCGCCGCCCCAGCCGCCACCACCGCGGTAGCCACCGCCGCCGCCACCGCCACCGTTGAAGCCGCCGTCACGCTTGGCGTTCAGGGCTCGGGGCTGCGTGCCACCGCGGCTGTTGGCCATGCCCGGGGACTGCTTCCACTCGATGAGCCCCTCGGGGATCTCCTGCAGGAAGCGCGAGGGCATCGCCACGTTCACGTCGCCGAACTGGGCGCGGGTCATCGCGAGCGACAGGAACAGGACCTTCTTGGCGCGGGTGATGCCCACGTAGAACAGCCGGCGCTCTTCGGACGGACCACCGGGTTCGTTGGCGGACATCCGGTGCGGGAGCAGGTCTTCCTCGACGCCGGTCAGGAACACCGCGTCGTACTCCAGGCCCTTCGCGGTGTGCAGGGTCATCAGCGACACCGTGCCCGAGGAGTCGTCGAGCTCGTCCGCCGCGGCGACCAGCGACACCTCGGTCAGGAAGTCCGACAGGGTGCCCTCGGGGTTGTTCTTCTGGAACTCCCGCGTGACGGCCACGAGCTCGTCGATGTTGTCGGCGCGAGCGGCGTCCTGCGCGTCGGGCGACTTCCGCAGGTTGTCGAGCAGCCCGGAGCCGTCGAGCAGCTGCGTCAGGGTGTCGACCACCGGCTGGGTCTGGGCCTTCTCGGACACCGAGTCGAGCAGGGCGGCGAACTCCGTGATGGCGTTCCGCACCTTCGGCCCGAACCCGAGCTCGCCCGCGTGCCGCAGGGCGTCGCGCATCGTCGTCTCGTGCTCGTCGGCGTAGCGCTGCAGCGTGGTCTCGGTGACCGCGCCGATGCCGCGCTTCGGGACGTTGAGGATGCGCCGCAGCGACATCGGGTCGGCCGGGTTGGCGACGGTGATCAGGTACGCCATCGCGTCCTTGATCTCGGCTCGCTCGTAGAACTTGGTGCCGCCGAGCACCCGGTACGGGATCGCCGCGCGGATGAAGATCTCTTCCAGCGCACGGGTCTGCGAGTTCGTCCGGTAGAACACCGCCATGTCGCGGTAGTCCATGCCGTCTTCGCGCAGGCGCTGGATCTCGTCGGCGACGAACTGGGCCTCGTCGTGGCCGGTGTACCCGGTGAAGCCGATGATCTTCTCGCCGGCGCCGACGTCCGTGAACAGGCTCTTCGCCTGGCGGTCGAAGTTGTTCGCGATGACGGCGTTCGCGGCGTCGAGGATGTTCTGCGTGGACCGGTAGTTCTGCTCGAGCAGGATCGTCTTGGAGTTCGGGAAGTCGCGCTCGAACTCGACGATGTTGCGGATGTCCGCCCCGCGGAACGCGTAGATGGACTGGTCGGAGTCGCCGACCACGGTCAGGGACGCGGGGGCGATGGAACCGTCGGTCTCGCGCATCCGGGCGACGTGCTGGCCGGAGTCCTCGAGCTTGTCGACCTGTTCGACCGGCACCGGGCGGGTGAGCTCGCGGATCAGGGCGTACTGGGCGTGGTTCGTGTCCTGGTACTCGTCGACCAGGATGTACCGGAAACGCCGCTGGTACAGCGCGGCGACGTCCGGGAAGGCCCGGAACAGGAACACCGTCTGGCCGATGAGGTCGTCGAAGTCGAACGCGTTCGCCCGGCGGAGCTCGTTCGTGTAGCGCCGGAACACCTCGGTGAACATGACTTCTTGCGGGTCGTTCACGTTGATGTTGCGCGCGTAGGTGTCGATGTCCTGCAGCTCGTTCTTGAGCTTCGAGATCTTCGACGCCGCGGCACCGACGGTCAGCCCGAGGGAGTCGGCTTCGAGCTCCTTGATGATCCGCTTCAGCAGCGCCTTGGAGTCGGCGGAGTCGTAGATCGTGAACGACTGCGGGAACCCGAACCGCTCGGCTTCACGACGGAGGATCCGCACGCACGCCGAGTGGAACGTCGAGATCCACATCCCCTCGGCCTCACCACCGACCAGGGCCCGGACGCGCTCGCGCATCTCGGCCGCGGCCTTGTTCGTGAACGTGATCGCCAGGATCTGCGAGGGCCAGGCTTCGCGGTTGGCGAGCAGCAGCGCGATGCGGCGGGTGAGCACGCTCGTCTTGCCGGAACCGGCGCCGGCCACGATCAGCAGGGACTCGCCGCGGTACTCGACGGCTTCCTTCTGCTGGGGGTTCAGACCCGCGGTGAACGGGTCTTCGTACGCGCGGGCACCGGCGCCCGGCTCGGGCGTCGATTCGAAGGGGTCGAGCACGATCGTCATGTCCGCAACAGTCTAGGCGGGACCCCCGACAGCGGACCGAGCGAGCACCGCCAGGTCGGGGTGGTCGGCGAAGACCCCGTCGAGTCCGGTGCGGATCACCGACGTGAACCAGCGTTCCCAGTCACCGAAGGCCGCGACGTCGCCGCCCCGCCGCAGTGGCGACGGCAGGAACCGGTTCTCCGGACGGAGGGTCCACGTGTAGACCGCGAGGCCTGCGGCGTGGGCGCGGTCGACGATCGCGCTGCGGACCGGGGTCGGGTCGTCGAGTGCGACGCTGTCCACGCCGGCCATCAGGGTGCCGAGGTCGACGCTGATGCCGTGGAACTCGGTCGCGAACGACGCGAGCGCGTCCTCGGAACGTTCGGCGGCGTAGGTCGGTGCGAGCGTCCCGTGGGACGCGACCTCGTCGGCGGCGCTGCCACGGGCCTCCTGGAGGTACACGAGCCGACCGCCGGTCCCACGCGCACGCAGGTCCCGGAGCACGCCCTTCTCGAAGCTCTCCACCGTGAGCCGCTCGTCCTGCCGCCACCCGGCCTCGCCGAGCGCAGCGTCGATGAGCTCGCCCATCGGGAACCCCGCGCGGTCGAAGAACGCGGCGTGCTTGACCTCGGCGACGAGCCCGACGGGGCGGGGCGCAGCGTCGAGGATCGCGAGCAGGTCCTCGAGCCGCAGGATCGGCTGTTCCCCGTCGTGCTCGGCCGATCCCGGGCGCAGCACCGGCAGGCGCTCGCGGGTGCGGAGCGTCTGCAGCTCGGACCACGTGAAGTCCTCGGTGAACCAGCCGGTCAGCGTCTGGCCGTCGACGGTCTTCGTCGTGCGCAGGTGCCGGAACTCGGGGCGGTCGGCGACGTCAGTGGTGCCCGACACCTCGTTCTCGTGCCGGAGCACCAGCACGCCGTCCTTCGTGGGCACCAGGTCCGGTTCGATCGCGTCTGCTCCGAGCTCGATCGCGAGCTCGTAGGCACTCCGCGAGTGCTCGGGGCGGTAGCCGGACGCGCCGCGGTGGGCGATGACGAGGGTCATGGCGCGACCCTACTTGCCGTGGGTGACCGGCGGGCCGCCTGTGTCGCGGGACACACTCCTCGCTCCGGAGTCCGTCGTTCCCAGCGTCGGCGCCGAGCATCGCCGCATGACCGTCCGTTCGCTCTCCACCGCCGTCGAGGCCCGGATCGACCGTGCCGCACGCCGTGTGCTCGACGCCGGGCGCCAACCGCACCGGCCCGTCCGGGTGTTCGTCACCGAGTTCCTGGTGTTCGGCGCGAAGCAGGCCTGGGCGTGCGCGTTCGGGGCGCTGCTGCTCGGCACGATGGCCGTGGTGCACCTGACCGTGCCGGCAGCGATGCGGAACGACGTGCTGACGATCGCGGCCGTGCTGCTGCAGGTCGGCATGCTCGTGTTCGGGCTCGAGACCCTGCGGGAGCTCCGGGTCGTGCTGCTCTTCCACGTCGTCGGCACCGCGATGGAGGTGTTCAAGACCCACATGGGTTCGTGGACCTACGAGCCCGGCGGGTTGCTCGTCGTCGCCGGGGTACCGCTGTTCTCGGGGTTCATGTACGGCGCCGTCGGGTCGTACATGGTGCGGGTGTACCGGCTGTTCGACCTGCGGTTCGACCGGTACCCGCGGCAGTGGCTGCTGGCCGTCGTCGCGGGCGGTGTCTACCTGAACTTCTTCGGCCACCACTTCGTCGCAGACGCCCGGTACGTCCTGCTCACGCTCGTGCTGCTGCTCTTCGCCCGCACCACCATGCACGTCCGGGTCCACCGGGCGACGATGCGGATGCCCGTGCTCGTGGCGATGGCCCTCGTCGCGGTGTTCATCTGGGCGGCCGAGAACGTCGCCACCTGGGCCGGGGCGTGGAGCTACCCGGCGCAGCTCGCGGTGTGGCAGCCGGTGGCCCCGACCAAGATCGTGGCGTGGTTCCTGCTCATGACGATCTCGGTCACGCTCGTCACGTGGCTGTACCCGGCGCTGCCGTCGGGCTCGGCGCGCTCGACGGCGGACTCTCGACGTCTTCGAGGCATGCGTGCAGCGTGCGACCCTAGGCTTCCCTCGACGGAGCCCGCTGGGCCCGCGTCCGCTCGCCGCGAATCCTCAGCCTTCCGCGACCGAGCGCACCTAGGCTGAGAGGACTCGAATCTCCTAGGAAGAGGACACCATGGCCTTCAAGCCCGGTTTCGACCAGTCCCCCGCCTTCAACGCACAGGGGGCCAACACCTGGGGCGGGCGCGGTGCTGGTCAGCAGCAGGCCGGCTGGGGACAGACCCCGCAGCAGGCACAGGGCGGCATGACCCCCGAGCAGCTGCAGTACATGTACGACCGCCCGACTGCGTCCCCGGTGGACACCGACCGCATGTCGTACGAAGACACCATCGTCAAGACGCTGCTCGCCTTCGGCGTGCTCGTCGTCGGCGCGGTGGCCGGCTGGAACCTGCCGCCGGTCGTGTGGATCGTCGGCGCGCTCGTCGGGTTCGTCCTGGCGCTGGTCAACACCTTCAAGAAGAAGCCGTCGCCGGGTCTGATCCTGACGTACGCGTTCTTCGAGGGGTTGTTCGTCGGCGGTATCTCGAACTACTTCCAGACCGCGTTCCCCGACGCTGACGGCATCGTCGCGCAGGCGGTGTTCGGCACGCTCGGTGTGTTCTTCGTCACCCTGCTCCTGTTCCGCTCGGGCAAGGTGCGCGCAACCCCGAAGGCCACGCGCTTCTTCCTGATCGCGATGGTCGGGTACATGGCGTTCTCGCTCGTGAACCTCGTGCTCATGTGGACCGGCGTGACGCAGAGCGCGTTCGGCCTGATGGGCGTGACGCTCTTCGGCATCCCGCTCGGTGTCCTCATCGGCGTGTTCGTCGTGCTGATGGCCGCGTACTCGCTGATCCTCGACTTCGACCAGATCAAGACCGGTGTCGAGCGCGGCGCACCTCGCATCTACGCCTGGACCGCGGCATTCGGCCTCATCGTGACGCTCGTCTGGCTGTACCTCGAGATCCTGCGCATCCTCGCCATCATCGCGAGCAGCTCGCGCAACTAGCACCACCGTACGAACGAAGGGCCCCGGCGCTGCCGGGGCCCTTCGTCGTTCCCGGGCCGGTGGGAGTGGATAGCGGGGCGGCGGCGGTCCCGGGGGGGGGCGGTCCCAGTGGTCACAACACCCCGCCGGTCGCCCGCCGAGTGGTCACGAAGTGTCGCCCGGGCCGGGGACAGCCGACAGTTCGTGACCCCTCGGCACTGGACCCCCGGGGTGTTGTGACCTCTCGACGGTCCCGGTAACGACCACGCACCCGACTCCAGCCGCCCGAGGTCGCACAACACGGCGCACGTGCGGCGCCCGGGTCGCGCGAACTGCCGTCGGACGCCCCGGCGGACGGCAGTTCGTGCGACCCCGGCACCGCCACCGCCACCGACGCACGAAGGCCCGGCACGCGTGACGCGTACCGGGCCTTCCGTTGCTCAGGGGAGCCCTACTCCCACTCGATCGTCCCCGGCGGCTTCGACGTGACGTCGAGCACGACCCGGTTGACGTCGGGCACCTCGTTCGTGATGCGGTTCGAGATCTTCGCGAGGGTGTCGTACGGCAGACGCGTCCAGTCGGCGGTCATGGCGTCCTCGGACGAGACCGGACGGAGCACGATCGGGTGCCCGTAGGTCCGGCCGTCGCCCTGCACACCCACCGATCGGACGTCCGCGAGCAGCACGACCGGGCACTGCCAGATCTCCTGGTCGAGGCCAGCCGCGGTGAGCTCTTCGCGGGCGATCTTGTCGGCCGCCCGGAGCAGTTCGAGCCGCTCCTTCGTGACCTCGCCGACGATGCGGATGCCCAGGCCCGGCCCGGGGAACGGCTGGCGGCCGACGATGACCTCGGGCAGCCCGAGCTCGCGGCCGACCGCACGGACCTCGTCCTTGAACAGGGTGCGCAGCGGCTCGACGAGCTCGAACGTCATGTCCTCGGGCAGGCCACCGACGTTGTGGTGCGACTTGATGTTGGCCGTACCCGCTCCGCCGCCGGACTCGACGACGTCGGGGTAGAGCGTGCCCTGCACGAGGAACTTGACCTCGCCCGCCTCGTCGTCACCGCGAGCCTCGAGCACGAGTGCCTCGGCCGCGCCCTCGAACGTGCGGATGAACTCGCGCCCGATGATCTTGCGCTTCTGCTCGGGGTCGCTCACGCCGGCGAGGGCGTCGAGGAACTGCTGCTCGGCGTCGATCGTGATGAGGCGGACACCGGTGGAGGCGACGTAGTCCTCTTCCACCTGCTTGCGCTCGTCGGCACGCAGGAGCCCGTGGTCCACGAAAACGCAGGTGAGCTGGTCGCCGACGGCCTTGTGGACCAGGGCTGCGGCGACGGCGGAGTCGACACCACCGGAGAGCCCGGCGATGACCCGCGCGGAGCCGACCTGCGCCCGGATGCGCTCGACCTGCTCCTCGATGACGTTGCTGGAGTTCCAGTCGCCGGGCAGGCCCGCGGCACGGTGCAGGAAGTTCTCGAGCACGGCCTGGCCGTACACGGAGTGCTTGACCTCGGGGTGCCACTGCACGCCGTAGAGCTTGCGCTCGTCGGACGCGAACGCTGCGACGGGCGTCGATGCGCTCGAGGCGAGCACCTCGAAGCCGGCCGGCGCCTTGGCCACGGAGTCGCCGTGCGACATCCACGTCACCTGGTCCGCGGGCTGGTCGCCGAGCAGGGTGCTGCTGCCGGGTGCGAGCGTCACGTCGGTGGCGCCGTACTCGCGCAGACCGGTGTTCGCGACCTCGCCACCGAGGGCGGTCGCCATGGCCTGGAAGCCGTAGCAGATGCCGAGCACGGGGACGCCGAGGTCGAGGATGTCACCGTCGAGCGACGGCGCGCCCACTTCGTACACGGACGACGGACCACCGGACAGCACGATGGCCGCCGGGTCCTTGGCGCGGATCTCGTCCGCGGTGATGGAGTGCGGCACGATCTCGCTGTAGACGTTCGCTTCACGGACCCGACGCGCGATGAGCTGCGCGTACTGGGCCCCGAAGTCGACGACGAGGACGGGGCGCTGTTCGGTCTCGCTCACCGAGCGGCCTCCTTCTCACGCTGCTGGGCAGCGATCAGGTCGTGGTAGGTGTCCATGGCCCGCTGCTGCATGCGGTGCTCGACCACGAAGGACATGAACGGGATGATGCCCCCGAGGGCGATGAGCAGGAAGCGCGACGGCCTCCAGCGCATGATGCTCCACAGACGGAAGTCGGTGAAGAGGTAGAGCACGTACAGCCAGCCGTGGGCGATGAGGATCGCGATCGACAGGTTGAACGTGCCCGGGGTCTCGCCCGCCGTGCCGTTGGGCACGAAGAACGGTCCGTTGCCGAGCTGCATCTCGAGCTGCAGCGGCGTGTACTTGATGATGACCTCGACCACCAGGGCGAGCAGCAGCACGCCGGTGATGTACGCCGAGACGCGGTACCACTTCACCGCCCCCGGGATCTTGGGGATGTCACGGGTTCGGACGGTCAGGGCCATGCCGGCAATCCTACCGTCGGAGCGCGTCGGCTTCGGTGGCGAGCGCTGCCTCGCGCTCCTCCTCTTGCTCGCGCTCCCAGGCGTCCTTCACGAACCGGTACCAGAGGAACACGGCGAAGCCGGCGAAGACGACCCACTCGATCGCGTAGAACAGGTTGAGCCAGTCGAACTGGACCTCGCGCGACGGTGCCCGGTCGGCGATGGTGCCGAGGTCGGCGGCCTTCGCGGTGGTGCCGTCGGCGACGACGTACCCGAGGTACATGCGGTCGTCGAAGGCCTGCCAGGTGTTCACGAACCGGGCCGGCGCGACGGCGGAGTACTCGGCGTCCTTGTAGGCGTCCTGGTCGGGCGACTCGGCCGGGTAGTAGCGGCCCTGGATCGTGAGCGTCTGCCCGTCCGTCAGGCGGTCACCCCCGGCGACGGCGGCCGACCGCTGGTCGGACCACCCGATGACGACCGGGAGGCTCGCCCCACCATCCGAGTCCACCAGGTGTCCCACGGTCTGGTACGTCCCACCCCCGGTGCGGCCGGTCAGGACGGTGGTGTCGCCGGCGACGAAGGTCCCCGTGACGGTCACCTTCTGGCCGGCGAGGCTCTCGCTGACCGGTCGTTCGGGCGTGGTGACCGCCTCGAGCGTCCGGCGGGTCTCGGTGGTCGCCGGCAGCGGTTTGCCGTTGGCGATGGACCGCTCGAGCTGCCACTTGCCCAGCCCGGCGAACACCCCCGCCAGCACGAGCGCCAGCAACAGCAGCGCGATCCACCTCGGTCGTCGGGCAACGGCCCACATCTGTATCAGTACTCCGGATCGCGCTGTCGGACCGGGCGTTCGGGGCGCTCGGCGGGGATCTCGACCGGCGACGTCACGGGGGTGGACGTCGTCTCGGGCCCCTCATTCTCTCGCTCGTCCCTGCCAGCGGCCTCCACGAGGGCGAACTCCTCCGCGAACTGGCGGTCCCGCTCGGCCTTGCGCGCGGCCGCGGTGGCGTCCGCCTCGGCCTCGGCCGCCTCGGCGTTCTCGGCGGCGGCAGCCGCGGCGACGGCACGGCGGCCACCGAGGCGTCCGCGCAGGCGGATGAGCCGACCCGGACGCACCACGAGGCGGCCGATCCGGTCCGAGTTCACCGCGAGCAGCGGCCCGAGGACGGCCATGCAGAGGACGTAGAGGCCCGCGAACGCGGTGATCCGAGCCTCCAGCCCGGCGGCAGCCGACAGGGTCGCGAGGATCAGCGCGAACTCGCCACGGTTCACCAGGATGACGGCGGTGTTGATGCCCTGCTGGACGTTGAAGCCGTTCATCCGGGCGACGATCTGCCCGGCGACCGCGTTCAGGACGACGGTCATGCCGATGGCGCCGAGGACGGGCCAGAGGACCTCGCCGAACGTCGACAGGTCGAGGCCGAGCCCGAAGTTCACGAAGAAGAAGGCGGCGAACACGTCGCGCATCGGCAGGGCGAGCTGTTCGATGCGGTCGCGGTACCGGGTGGCACCGCAGAGCAGGCCGATGACGAAGGCGCCGATGGCGTCGGTCACGCCGAGCAGGTCGCCGATGCCACCGAACATGACCGCGAGGCCGAAGAACAGCACCGTGAACAGTTCGTCGTCACGGGTGGCGAAGATCTTCGAGACCCACTTGCCCGCGAAGCGCGCGAGCGTGAACATCACGATGAGGAACCCGAACGCGAGCGCCAGCTTGCCGACGACGGCCCAGACGTTGGTGTCGCCGGACAGCACGACGGAGACGATCGCCAGGTACACGGCGATGAAGACGTCCTCGATCACGGTGACGCCGAGGATCATCGGGGTCTCGTCGTTCGCCAGGCGTCGGAGCTCGATGAGGAGCTTCGTCACGATGGCGCTGGACGACGTCGCCGTCATGCCCGCGATGATCAGGGCTTCACGGGTGCCCCAACCAAGCGAGAACCCGAAGGCGAACCCCACGCCCATGTTGATGACCACGTAGGTTCCACCGGAGACCAGGAGCTTGCCGGCGTTGCCGTAGAACTCCTCTTGGTCGAACTCGAGACCGAGGTTGAACAGCAGGAGGATGAGCCCGAACGTCGCGATGAGCTCGATCGTGTGCGACTCGACGCTCAGCCCGAACCACGGCGTGTTCGGGCTCGCGACGAGCCCGACCACCATGTAGATCGGGATGGCCGGCAGACCGATGGTCTTGCCGAGCCGGCCCAGGACGTAGGCGATGACGAAGAGCACACCGATGGTGAGCAGCTCACCACCCAGGTGCATGCGCTAGCTCTTCCGCGGGGCCTCGGCCGAGGCGGCCGCAAGCTCTCCGCTGCGGTAGAAGGAGAACGCCTTGGCGACCTTCTCGGGGGAACCGGCGACCACGATCGTGTCTCCGGGGAAGACGACGAAGTCCGACGAGGGCGCCGGGTTGGCGCTGTCGCCACGGACCACGGCGACGACGGTCAGGCCGATGAAGCCCGAGTCGTGCAGGTCGCCGAGGGGCTTGCCCGCGATGGCGTCGTCGTAGTCAACGGAGAACCAGTCGATGGACAGACCGGGGATCTCGTCGAGCTTGTCGAGGCCCTCGGTGATCCGGGTGCCGCCGAGGAGCTCGGCGAGCGTGTGTGCTTCGTCTTCGCTGAGGCGCAGCGAGACCTTCTCGGACTTGTCCGCGCCGTCGGAGACGTCGGCGAACGAGATGAGGTCGGAGTGCCCCGACCGGTGCGTGATGACACCGCACTTGCCACCGTCGTCGGTGTAGAAGCTGTGCAGCACGCCGACTCCGGGGAGTTTGACGCGATGGACGTCGACCATGATGGCTCCCTCTTCGAGTACTCCCATGCTAACCACCCGGTGACCCCGCGCATTCCTCCCGCTACTGTTCTGTGGATGGGGAGAACACGGATCGTCGTGGCCGTCGTCGGGGTGCTGGTCGTCGCGCTGTACGCAGCGCTGCTGGCGGTGAACGCACTGGTGCTGGACCCGCTCGCCGCGGTCCCCGGTGCGACCCTGGCCGAGATCCACCGGCACCTCGACGCACAGGGGTTCCACGTGCAGACCGACATCGTGGTCGTGATCGCGCTGGCCTCGGTCGGCGTCGTGCTCGCCGCCGGGCTGTCGGTGCTGCTGCTCGTCACCCGAGCACCGACCCACGTCATCGCCGCAGTGCTGCTGGCCGTGGTCGTGCTGGGTGGTCCGGCGTCGTTCTGGGGTGGGTTCGCCCTCGGTATGGACGTCGCGGACGGCTTCGGCACCGACGGTGGTGACCACACGATCTGGGCCGGCGTGCTGTACGTGACGAGCATGGTCGCGCTGATCGCGATCCCGGTGGTGCTCGTGGCGGGCGGGCGGCGCCGTGGCCGCGCCGCCCTGCGGGCGCACGCCGCCTGACGGACGCACCCCGGGCCTCCAGTCCGGTCTGCTGGCCTGCCGGTCTGGAGGCGCGGGTGGACTCCGCAAGACGCCGTCGTCTTGTCGAGACGCCTCGTCGACACCGAGACGCCGCCGAATCCGGCGGCGTCTCGACGACCGGACGGCGTCACCACGACACGACGGCGTCTTGCGCAACCCGCAGACGCCGGCGTCTCGGTGACACGACGGCGTCTGCTGGCCTCGCTACTCCGGCTCGCTACTCCGGCTCGCTCGTCTTCTCGCCGATGACCTGCTCGTCGGACGCCTTCGCACCCTCGGCGCCGTCCGAGCGTCCACCGCCCACGACCACGTCGTCCTCGTCGAAGCCGAACGCGATGTCCGGGGCCTCGAGCCGCACGCGGTCGGCGCTCTCGTCGTCGGGCTGCAGCTGCGACTCGCGTTCGGCGGCGACGCGCTTCAGGTAGTTCGCGACCTCGTGCTCGGTCGTCTCCTGGTCCCACCCGAGCACGTCCGCCATGAGCTTCGCGGCGACCGGCGCTGCTGATTCGCCGCGGTCCCAGGCCTCGATGGAGATGCGGGTGCGGCGGGCGAGGACGTCCTCCAGGTGCAGGGCGCCCTCGTGCGAGGCGGCGTACACGACCTCGGCGCCGATGTAGTCGTCGGCCCCGGGCAGCGGCTCGGCCAGTGCCGGGTCCTGCTCGACGAGCTGCAGCACCTCGGTCGCGAGGGTGCCGTAGCGGTTGAGCAGGTGCTCGATGCGGACCTTGTGCACGTTGAAGCTCCGTGCGGTGCGGGCACGACGGTTCCACGCGGCCGGGTAGCCCTCGGCGCCGAGGAGCGGGATGTCGTCGGTCGTCGACTCGGGGACCTTGCCGTCCATCGCGGCGACCGCCTCGTCGATGGCGTCCTTGCCCATCACGCGGTACGTCGTCCACTTGCCGCCAGCCACCACGACGAGCCCGGGCACGGTGTGCGCGACGACGTGCTCGCGGCTGAGCTTCGAGGTCTGGTCCGACTCCCCCGCCAGCAGCGGGCGGAGTCCGGCGTAGACGCCCTCGACGTCCTCGCGGGTCAGCGGGACGGCGAGCACCTTGTTCACGTGCTCGAGGATGTAGTCGATGTCCGCCGCGGTCGCTGCCGGGTGCGCCTTGTCGAGGTACCAGTCGGTGTCGGTCGTGCCCACGAGCCAGTGCCGGCCCCACGGGATGACGAACAGCACGCTCTTCTCGGTGCGCAGGATCATGCCCGTGTTCGACTGGAACCGGTCGCGCGGGATGACGAGGTGGACGCCCTTGGACGCCCGCACCTTGAACTGACCGCGGGTGCCGATCATCGCCTGGGTGTCGTCGGTCCAGACACCGGTGGCGTTGACGACCTGCTTCGCGCGGATCTCGAACCGTTCGCCGGTCTGGATGTCGTGGGCCTGCGCGCCGACCACGCGCTCCCCGACCTTGATGAACCCCTCGATGCGGACGCGACTCGCTGCCTCGGCGCCGTAGGAGGCCGCGGTGCGCACGAGCGACGCGACGTAGCGCGCGTCGTCGACCTGGGCGTCGTAGTACGTCATGCCGCCGACGAAGGCGTCCTTCTTGAGCCCGGGCATGTTCCTGAGCACCTGCTTGCGGCTGAGGTGCCGGTGGTGCGGGACACCGGGCGGACGACCGCCGGACCAGCTGAACACGTCGTACATCGCCATGCCGATGCCGATGTAGAAGCGCTCCCACACCCGGTGGTTCAGCGGGTAGAGGAAGCGCACGGGCTTCACCAGGTGCGGGGCGATGCGCTGGAGCAGCAGGCCGCGTTCGATGAGGGCTTCGCGGACGAGCGCGAAGTTGAGCTGCTCGAGGTAGCGGATGCCGCCGTGCACGAGCTTCGACGAGCGGCTCGAGGTGCCCGAGCCCCAGTCGCGGGCCTCGACGATGCCGACGCTCAGGCCGCGGGTCACGGCGTCGAGCGCACTGCCCGCACCGACGATCCCGCCGCCGACCACCAGGACGTCGAGCTCCTTGGTCTTCAGCGTCTCGATCGCGGCTGCGCGTTCGTCCGGGCCGAGCTTCGCCGCGGGGTCGAACCCCACGCCGGGCGCGACGTCACGTGGACGTCCGGCCGTGCTGGTCTGCTTCGTCGTGCTGGACTTCGCCATCGTCGCCTCCGGGTCAGGTCGGCGCCGTGGCGTCACCCGGGGCAGTGCCCGGGTGCCACCGTCACTGGTGGTACGGCGCCACGACCACTTCTACTCGCTGGAACTCCTTGGCGTCGGAGTATCCGGTCGTCGCCATCGAGCGGCGCAGGGCACCGACCAGGTTGGCGCGGCCGTCGTGCGTCGGCGTCGGGCCGTTCAGGACGTTCTCGAGCGGGGCGATCGTGCCCACCTCGACCCGGCGGCCACGGGGCAGCTCGGGGTGGTGCGCCTCGGCACCCCAGTGGTAGCCGCCACCGGGAGCCTCGGTCGCACGGGCGAGTGCGGTGCCGAGCATGACGGCGTCGGCGCCCACGGCGATGGCCTTGACGATGTCGCCGGCGGTGTCGAGCCCGCCGTCGGCGATGACGTGCACGTAGCGGCCGCCCGACTCGTCGAGGTAGTCACGACGGGCACCGGCGACGTCCGCGACGGCGGTGGCCATCGGGGCGTGGATGCCGAGCGCGGCGCGGGTGGTCGACGCTGCGCCGCCACCGAAGCCGACGAGCACGCCGGCGGCACCGGTGCGCATGAGGTGCAGCGCCGACGTGTACGTCGAGGCACCGCCCACGATCACCGGGACGTCGAGCTCGTAGATGAACTTCTTGAGGTTGAGGGGCTCCTCGGTCTGGGAGACGTGCTCGGCCGAGACCGTGGTGCCGCGGATGACGAACAGGTCGACACCGGCGTCGACGACCGTCTTCGAGAACTCCTGCGTGCGCTGCGGGCTGAGCGAACCGGCGACCGGCACCCCGGCTGCACGGATCTCGGCCAGGCGCGCGGTGATCAGCTCGGCCTTGATCGGCTCGGAGTAGATCTCCTGCATGCGCTTCGTCACGTTGCCGTCGGTCAGCGACTTGATCTCGTCGTAGTACGGCGTCGGGTCCTCGTAGCGGGTCCACAGGCCCTCGAGGTCGAGCACACCGAGGATGCCGAGCTTGCCCATCTGGATGACCGTCGCCGGCGAGGACACGGAGTCCATCGGCGCCGACAGGATCGGCGACGCGAACGTGAACGCGTCGATCGACCACTGCACGCTGACGTCGCGCGGGTCACGCGTCCGCCTGGAGGGGACCACTGCGATGTCGTCGAACGCGTACGCCCGACGTCCGCGCTTGCCTGCACCGATCTCGACTTCGCTCACCAGGACAGCCTACCGGGCGGGCTCTGCGGCATGCACGGGCCGGACGGTGCGGACGGCGATGCGGCGGGCGGAGTCGTCAGCGCGGGCGCCGCGGGGCGTGCCGTCGCTTCCGGAGCGCCCGCAGCACGAAGCCGAGCAGGAGCGCGAGCACCACGAGCACGACGAGGAGCACGGCCGCGACCTTGACGAGCAACGCCGCCCCGACGAAGAGCGCGATGAACACGAGCCAGACGAGGGCGTCGAGCACGAGGGGTCCGGAGGTGCGCACCCGCGGAACGATACCGACCCGCTCGGGGCGAGCCGCGCCTCCAGGCCGGGTGGAGGAGCGGGGCCGTGCGGCGCGAAGCGACAACGCACGGCCCCACCCGTCACGGATACCACCCCCACAGCGGTACCCGTAGCCGACGACAGCGCTAGCGCTGCGCGTCGACGTCCTTGGCGAGCGTCCCCAGGTAGAGCTCGATGACCTTGGGGTCGTCAGCGAGTTCCTTCCCGGTGCCCGAGTACGCGTTCTTCCCCTGGTCGAGCACGTACCCACGATCGCAGATCTGCAGACAGCGTCGCGCGTTCTGCTCCACCATGATGATCGACACACCGGCCTTGTTGATCCGGCGCGTCCGCAGGAACGTCTCGTCCTGACGCACGGGGGAGAGTCCGGCGCTCGGCTCGTCGAGCAGCAGCACCTTGGGGTCCATCATCAGCGCTCGGGCCATCGCGACGGACTGCCGCTCACCACCCGAGAGCGATCCGGCCCGCTGGTTCCGCCGCTGCGCGAGGACCGGGAACAGGTCGTAGATGACCTCGAGCCGTTCGGCGAACTTCCGGGGCCGCAGGTACAGCCCCATCTGCAGGTTCTCCTCGATCGAGAGCGAGGGGAACACGTTGTTCGTCTGCGGCACGAAGCCGACGCCGGCCTGCACGAGCTTGTTCGCCTTGAGGTTCGTGATGTCGTCACCCTGCAGGGTCACCGAGCCTTCGCGGATGGACACGAGCCCGAACAACGCCTTGAGGAGCGTCGACTTGCCCGCACCGTTCGGGCCGATGATGCCGATGAGCTCGCCCGGGTAGCAGTCCAGGTCGCAGCCGTTCAGGATGTTCACGCCCGGCAGGTACCCGGCGACGAGGTTCTTCGCGCTGAGCACCGGCTCGCGATCGAGCGTGGCCGTCGTCGCCTCCGGCGTTCCCGGACTGGAGGCGCTGCTCGCGTTCGTGGGGTCCGTTGCGTCCGTCATCGGGTCGTCTCCTCTGCTGCGTCCTCTTCGGCGACTTCCTCCGCCAGTTCCTCGAAGGTCTCCTCGGTGAGGAGCGAGTCGTCACCCAGGTCGGTGTCGTGGTGCGCACCGAGGTAGGCGTCGATGACGGCCTGGTCGTCCATCACCGTGTCCGCCGGGCCCTCGGCGACGACCTTGCCCTCGGCCATCACGACCACCCAGTCCGAGATGTGCCGGACCATGTGCATGTCGTGCTCGACGAACAGCACGGTCATGCCGTCGTCGCGCAGGGACTGGATGTGCCCGAGCAGCGACTGGGTGAGCGCGGGGTTCACGCCGGCCATCGGCTCGTCGAGCATGATCATCGTGGGGTCGGACATCAGCGCGCGGGCCATCTCGAGCAGCTTCCGCTGCCCGCCGGACAGCGAGCCCGCGTAGTCGTCCGCCTTCGTGTCCAGCTTGAAGCGGGCGAGGAGGTCCTCGGCCTTCGCCGTGATCTCGCGCTCCCGCTTCGCCCACACCGGCTTCACCAGGGCGGCGAAGAAGTTCTCACCCGGCTGGTCGCGGGCACCGAGGAGCATGTTCTGCATCACGGTGAGCCGCGACAGCGCCTTGGTCAGCTGGAAGGTGCGGACCATGCCCTTGTTCGCGATGTGCGTCGCGCTCGTCTTCTGCAGCGTGTCGCCGTTGAACTGTGTCTTCGCACCGGAGCTCGGCTTGTCGAAGCCCGTGAGCAGGTTGAAGAAGGTCGTCTTGCCGGCGCCGTTCGGGCCGATGAGGGCCGTGATGGAGCCACGCTGGACCTCGAGGTGGTCGACGTCCACGGCGGTCATGCCCCCGAAGCGGCGGGTGACGTCGTCGACGGTGAGGATCGGGTCGGCCTTGGGGTGGCCGTAGGTCTCAGACACTGAACGTCAGCTCCTTCTTGTTGCCGAGCAGGCCCTGTGGACGGAACACGATGAGCAGCATGAGCGCGACGCCGACGAGCACGTACGAGAACTGCTCGGCCTGCTGCGCGTTCATG
Organism: Curtobacterium flaccumfaciens; assembly: GCF_018598405.1. Lineage (NCBI taxonomy): Bacteria > Bacillati > Actinomycetota > Actinomycetes > Micrococcales > Microbacteriaceae > Curtobacterium > Curtobacterium flaccumfaciens. The sequence goes on from NZ_JAHEWS010000001.1 coordinate 81,504, forward strand.
ATCGAGTCGGGGATGAAGTCGCCGGCGAGCGTGCGGACGAAGAGCCGGACGACGAAGAACAGCACCGCGCCGAGCACCGGTCCGAACACCGTCGCAGCACCACCGAGGATGAGCGCGGTCCAGATGAAGAACGTCATCGAACGGCCCATGGCGTCCGGTTGCACCGAACTCGGCAGCACGTAGATGATGCCCGCGATCGCACCGAGCGCCCCACCGAACACGAGCGCCTGCATCTTGTACGAGTAGACGTTCTTGCCGAGCGAGCGGACGGCGTCCTCGTCCTCGCGGATGGCCTTCACCACGCGGCCCCACGGACTGCGCATGAGCAGGAAGAGCACGAGGGTGAACAGGGCGACCATGGCCCACGCCGCGATGCGGATCCACCAGCCGTTGACACCGTTGTTGGCGTACGTGAACCACAGGATCGTGGTGGTGCCGTCGGGCAGCGGGCTGAGGGCGGTGAACGGGTCGCGGTAGCTCGACCCGGTGATGCCGTTCGAGCCACCCGTGGTCGTGGTGAGCAGGCTCGAGCGGCCCACCATGCGGATGATCTCGGCGCCGGAGATCGTGACGATCGCCAGGTAGTCGCCGCGCAACCGCAGGGTCGGGATGCCGAGGATGATCGCGAACACGATCGCGACGAGCAGGGCGATGAGCACGGCCATGACGAACGGCAGCCCGTTGGTGATCGAGATCGCGAAGCCGTAGGCGCCGAGCAGCAGGAACGCCGCCTGGCCCATGTTCACGAGCCCGGTGAGGCCGAAGTGCACGTTCAGGCCGATCGCGGCCAGGGCGAACGCCGCCGTGGTCGGGGCGAGTGCCTCCTGGGTGAGCGAGGACAGCAGGTTGAGGATGTAGTCCATGCGCGTGCTCCCTTAGCCGATCCGCTCGGCGCGGCCGAAGATGCCCTGCGGCCGGAACAGCAGGATGAGGATGAGGATGACGAGGGCGGTGGCGTACTTGAAGTCACCGGGGAGCACCAGGTTGGTGAGCTCCACGACGACGCCGATGATCATCGAGCCGACCAGGGCGCCGTACGCGGTGCCGAGACCACCGAGGGTGACCGAGGCGAACATGAGCAGGAGCAGCTGGAGCCCGGTCTGCCAGTTCACGCCGTTGAGGACGAGTCCGAGCATCACGCCGGACAGACCCGCGAGGCCCGCGGCGAGCGTCCACACGAACCGGATCACCCGGTCGACGTCGATGCCGGAGGCCGCGGCGAGCGCCGGGTTGTCCGAGACGGCGCGGGTGGCCCGACCGAAGCGGGTCTTCGCCAGGAAGAGCCCGGTCGCGACGAGGACGACGAGCGCGATCCCCATGGCGACGTAGGACTGCACCGTCAGGGTGACGCCGGCGAACCGCACGGTCTCCGGGTTGCCCTGCTGGATGCGGACCGTCGAGGCGCCGAAGAAGTACTGGAACGCGTACTGGGCGGCGATCGACAGACCGATCGTCACGATCATGAGCTGCGTGAGGCTGATGCGTCGGCGCCGGAGTGGCCGCCAGATCGCGGCGTCCTGCAGGTAGCCCGTCGCCGCGCAGAGCAGCGTGACCACGATCCCGGTGACCCAGATGTTCCACCCGAGCTGGTTCGCGAACACGTAGGCCAGCAGTCCGCCGAGGGTGACCTGCTCACCGTGCGAGAAACTCGACAGCCCCGTCGTGCCGTAGATGAGCGAGAGGCCGATGGAGGCCAGGGCGATGAGCAACCCGAGGCGGAGCCCCGAGGCGAACTGCTGCCAGGCCCGCTGTGCGCTGACGCCCGTCGAGTCCGTCGAGGTCGTCGCGCCCTTCTGGTCGGACAGCTGGAAGATCTGCCCGACGTTGGCGTTCAGCGTCGCCTGCACCTTGCGGTCGGCGTCGGCGGCGTTCGTCAGGTACTGCCCCTTCGGCAGGGTGCTCTGGTCGACGCTCACGGTGTACTCGCCGGCCTCGTCGACGCTGACCGACCAGCGGCCGGTGTCGTTCGTGGTGGCGGTCTCGTCGAAGCCGCCCGGGCCGGTGACGTCGACGTCGACGCCCTCGGCCGGTTCACGCTCGGAGTCGGTGATCGTGCCCTGGATGCACCCGTTGTCGGGGCTGACGGTGCACGCCTGACTGGTCGCCGGCGCCGACGTGGCGCTGAAGGCCGGCAGGGTGACCGCCCAGTCGATCAGGAAGGTCGCCAGGAACGCGGCGACGAGCACGGCCGCGAGGACCGGTCGACGTCGCGCGTGGCGGAGGCGGAACAGGCGCGGCTGCGCCCGTCCCGGAGGAGTGATGGATCCCACGGAAGAGCCTCTCGTTCGGATGACGAGGAACCTATGGGGATTTTGTGACACCCGTGTTTCCAACACGTTCCCTGTGTGATTCGTACCCGAACTGTGACGTTGTGGAGGAACGCTCGAGGCGGGCGCGATCCGTGCCTCCAGGCGGAATGCGGCGACAGCCGCTCGCGTTACCATGTCCTATCCGGAACCCGTCGTCGTGTTCCCGGTGTCTCGACACTTCACTCGCCCACGAAGGGGACCCATGGACCAGCCGGATCCGTTCGGATTCATCGGACTCACGTACGACGACGTCATGCTCCTGCCCGGGCACACCGACGTCATCCCGAGCGAGGCGTCCACGGCGTCCCGGCTCACCAAGCGGATCTCCGTCAACGTCCCGCTGCTCTCCGCGGCGATGGACACCGTCACCGAAGCCCGCATGGCCATCGCCATGGCGCGCCAGGGCGGCATCGGGATCCTGCACCGCAACCTGTCCATCGAGGACCAAGCGGCCTACGTCGACAAGGTCAAGCGCTCCGAGTCGGGCATGATCACCAACCCGGTGACCACCACCCCGGACGCCACCGTGGCCGAGGTCGACGCACTCTGCGGCCAGTTCCGCGTCTCCGGCCTGCCGGTCGTGGAGCAGGACGGCACCCTCGTCGGCATCATCACGAACCGCGACATGCGCTTCGTGGCCGCGTTCGAGCAGGCCACCACCTACGTGCGCGACGTGATGACCAAGGCACCGCTGATCACCGCGATGGAGGGCATCGACCCCGAAGAGGCGATCGCCATCTTCGCGCAGCACAAGATCGAGAAGCTGCCGCTGGTCGACGCCGAGGGCAAGCTCCGCGGCCTCATCACCGTCAAGGACTTCGACAAGAGCGAGCAGTACCCGGACGCGACCAAGGACGACGAGGGCCGGCTCCGCGTCGGTGCCGCGATCGGCTTCTTCGGGGACGCCTGGCAGCGCGCCGAGGCCCTGCGTGACGCGGGCGTCGACGTGCTCGTCGTCGACACCGCCAACGGCGAGAGCGAAGGCGTGCTCGACATGGTCCGCCGTCTCAAGGCCGACCCGTCGTTCGCCGCGATCGACGTCATCGGCGGCAACGTCGCCACCCGCGCGGGCGCCCAGGCGCTCATCGACGCCGGTGTGGACGCCGTCAAGGTCGGCGTCGGCCCGGGCTCCATCTGCACCACGCGCGTCGTCGCCGGTGTGGGTGTGCCGCAGGTGACCGCCGTGTACGAGGCCTCCCTCGCCGCACGCGAAGCCGGCGTTCCGATCATCGCCGACGGTGGTCTGCAGTACTCGGGCGACATCGCGAAGGCCCTGGTCGCCGGTGCCGACACGGTCATGCTCGGCTCGCTGCTGGCCGGCACCGACGAGTCCCCCGGTGACCTCGTGTTCGTGAACGGCAAGCAGTTCAAGGCGTACCGCGGCATGGGGTCCCTCGGGGCCCTGCAGACCCGCGGCAAGAAGACCTCGTACTCGAAGGACCGCTACTTCCAGGCCGACGTTCCGAACGACGACAAGCTCATCCCCGAGGGCATCGAGGGCCAGGTGCCCTACCGCGGCTCGGTCGGCAACGTCGTCTACCAGCTCACCGGTGGCCTGCGGCAGTCGATGTTCTACGTGGGCGGTCGCACCATCGCCGAGCTGAAGGCCCGTGGCAAGTTCGTCCGCATCACGGCGGCGGGGCTCAAGGAGTCCCACCCGCACGACGTCCAGATGGTCGTCGAGGCGCCGAACTACCGCAGCTGAGTCTGGTTCTTTCCGCAAGACGCCGTCGTGTCGTTGAGACGCCGCCGAATCCGGCGGCGTCTCGCCGATTTCCGGGCGTGGTGCGATGACGACGGCGTCTTGAGACTCCTCCACAACCGGCAACGGCCTGGAGGCTCTCCACCGGTCCGACGTGCGAGTCACCTCGCGCGGTGGCCGCGTTCCATGCTGCGGGCATGAACGCGCTCGCCCAGACCGTCCTGGTCCGTGTCCCGTCGGTCCTCCACGAGCCGGTGCGCCTGTTCCACGGAGCGGCCGTCGAGCGCCCGGAGTGGGAGTCGCTCTCACTCCTGGAACGCCGACGGCTGTTCGTGCGCGCACGGTACGACTCCCTGCAGTCCGAGTGCGTCGTCTCGGGGACCTCGGCCGCGGCGCTCTGGGGCTTGCCCGACTTCGACGCGGCCGACTGGCGGTTGCACGTCATCGACGTCCGGCTCGACAAGACACACACCGGGCGGGGCGTCGTCCGTCACACCGGCCGGATCCGGAGCGACGAACGCGTCGTCATCGACGGGATCCCCACGACGTCCCTCGAGCGGACCGTCCTCGACATCGCACGTCGGCAGTCGTCCACCCACGCCGTCGTCGTCCTCGACCACGTGCTCCGGTTCGACCTGCTCCGTCGTGAAGTACTCGCCGGCGCACTCGACGCACTCGGGCGCGTGCGCGGATGTCGGCAGGCTGCCGCGGCGATCGCCTTCGCCGATTCCCGTGCCGAATCGCCCGGGGAGTCGATCAGCCGGGTCACCGCCCGTGACCTCGGGGTTCCTGCTCCGGAGCTGCAGCGCGGGTTCGAGACATCGCGGGGCCGGTTCAGGACGGACTTCTGGTGGCCCGAGGCCGGCGTGATCGGGGAGTTCGACGGTCGCCTGAAGTACGACGACGCAGGGGCGCTCTGGGACGAGAAGGTCCGGGAGGACGCGCTCCGACGACTGCCCGAGGTACGCGGGTTCGCGCGCTGGACGGTGCGGGAGGCCACCGATGCCCGGTCGCTGGCCGCGGTGCTGTCGGCCGCGGGTCTCCCGGTCCTCCGTGCAGCACACTCCGCGGGACCGACAGGGCTCCGAGCATGAGGGCAGAAAACGCCGTCGTGTCCGCCGCAGGCCGCCGAGTGCGCGAGACGCCGCCGAATTCGGAGGCGTCTCGCTGTCACCGCGGCGTCAGAACAACACGACGGCGTCCTCGAGCCGACCGCCGCACCGCCGCACCGGACGCAGACGCGTCGACGGGTCAGGCGGAGCGCCAGTCGTTCGACGTGATGTGCGAGCCGCCGTGCGGCCCCATCTGCAGCATCCCGCCGTCCACCGGCAGGGACACCCCCGTGATGTACGACGACGCCCGCGAGGCCAGGAACGCCACCGCGGCCGCGATCTCCCACGCGTTCCCCGGACGGCCGAGCGGCACCCCGGGTCGGTCGATCGTGTGCGGGTCCTCGTCCTCGGCTCCCGTCATCCGCGTGGCGATCTCGCCGGGGGCGACGGCGTTCACCGTGATGCCGTGCTCGGCGAGCTCGATCGCCATCGTCTTCAGCAGACCACCGAGCCCGTGCTTCGCGGCGTCGTACGCGCTCGAGCCGTAGCGCGGCTGGTGCTCGTGCACGCTCGTGATGCCGATGATCCGGCCGCCGGTGCCGGCCTGCACCATGTGCTTCGCGGCGGCCTGCATCGTGACGAAGGCACCATCGAGGTCGGTCGACACCGTGTGGCGCCACTGGTCGAGGGTCATCTCGAGGAACGGGGCGTTGTCGCCGGTTCCGGCGTCGGCGACGAAGACGTCGACGCCGCCGAGCTGGGAGACCAGCCGGTCGATCACCGAAGCCGCACCCGCGAGATCGGAGACGTCGATCTGTTCGACGAAGGCGCGGCGGCCGGTCTTCCGGACCTCCTCGGCGGTCTCCTCGGCGCGGTGCGGCTCGGACAGGTAGGTGATGCCGACGTCCATGCCGGCTTCGGCGAGCGCGACGGCGGTCGCACGGCCGATCCCGGATTCGGAGCCGGTGACGATGGCTTTGGTGGGCTGGAAGTCGCTCATGCGGCGGAACGTACGCCGGGCCTCCCGGGCGCCCTGCCGAACCATCCACCTGGCGCAGGCCGCGCTGCGATCCGGCCAGGCACCGAACGCGCCGATCCCTGTCCCCACGCACAGGAACGTCACGGCTCGGTAACGAAACACATTTGCGTACCGCCCCGTCACACGGGCGAAACACATGGACCCTACGTTTCTCGACATCCAGTGGAGGCGTCGCATTCACCCGAAGCGGCACAGCCTCCGCGCAGAGAAAGGGCTCCACGGATGATCAGAACCACCCGTGCCACCGCGGCACTGGCGTTGGCGGGCGCAGCAGCCGTCCTCCTCGCCGCGTGTTCCACCACCGGCAGTGCTTCCCCCTCGAGCTCGGCGTCGAGCGATGCGAAGAAGGATCCCGCCGCCAGCTGCAAGGCCCCGGACACCCCCGGTACGGACGCGCTGAAGATCGGCACGATCCTGCCCCTGACCGGTTCGCTGGCCTACCTCAACCCGCCGGCCGAGTCCGGTGTCGGCCTGGCCGTCAAGGACATCAACGCCGCGGGCGGCGTCCTCGACAAGGACGTCACCATCGACCCGGCGACCGACTCCGGTGACAGCAACGACATGACCGTGTCGAGCTCCGCCGCGACGAAGCTCGTCAACGCGAAGGTCCCGGTCGCGATCGGCGCCGAGTCCTCGTCCGTCACGCTGAACGTCATCGACCAGTTGACGAGCAACTGCATCGTCGAGATCTCGCCCGCGAACACCGCGACCGACCTCTCCGGCTACTCGTCGTACTACTACCGGACCGCACCGCCGGACTCGGTGCAGGGTTCCGCGCTCGGCCAGCTCGTGACCGGTGACGGCAACGCCAAGGTCGCCTTCCTGGTCTTCAACGACACGTACGGCACCGGCCTCCGCAACTCGGTGCAGTCCGCCGTCGAGGCCTCAGGCGGCCAGGTCGTCTACGGCGGCAAGGGCGAGGGCCAGGAGTTCCCGCCCGGACAGACCACGTTCTCGTCCGAGGTGACCGCGGCGCTGGCCGCGAAGCCCGACGCGATCGTCGTCCTCGCCTTCGACGAGACGAAGTCGATCATCCCGGAGCTCGTCTCGCAGGGCAACGAGGCGAAGATCTACATGTCCGACGGCAACACCGCGGACTACTCGAAGGACTTCGACAAGGGCACCCTGACCGGCGCCCAGGGCACCATCCCCGGTGCCTCGCCGAAGGACGACTTCAAGAAGCAGCTCGCCGCCTTCTACAAGGACTCGTCGGGCAAGACGCTCGCCGACTACTCGTACGCGGCTGAGTCGTACGACGCCACGATCCTCGCCGCCCTGGCAGCAGTGAAGGGCAAGGGCACCGACTCGGGCACGATCCAGGCCAACATGGCTGCCGTGTCGGGTGCGGACGGCGGCACCGAGTGCGCCACCTTCAAGGAGTGCAAGACGATGCTCGACGACGGTGAGGACATCCACTACACCGGCCCGTCCGGCATCGGTCCGTTCGACGAGAACAACGACCCGTCGGCCGCCTACATCGGCATCTACAAGTTCGACGGCGACAACAAGCCCGTCTACCAGAGCGCCATCCAGGGTGCGGTGAAGAAGTAGGGCACAGCCCGGCACCGCTCGCGAAAGCGACAGTCCCCCACGGAACCCCCGTGGGGGACTGTCGCTTTCGCGGTGGTGACCGGGACGACCTGGAGGCCCGTGGCGCGTCCGTCAGACCGGCTCGACCGGGGTGGGTGCGAGCGCCCGGCGACGGGACGCCCGCGCCGCGGCGAACGAGTCCGCCGTCAGCACCACGAGCGCAAGCCACACGATGCCGAAGCCGAACCACCGGCCGGCCGACATCTCCTCGTGCTGCACCAGGACGCCGACGAGCAGCTGCATCACGGGCGCCAGGTACTGGGTCAGCCCGAGGGTCGACAGGCTCACCCGGCGTGCCGAGGACGCGAAGAGCAGCAGCGGCACCGCCGTCGCCGGCCCGGTCAGCACGGTGACGACGACGTGCCCCCAGCCCTCGCTCGTGAACGTCACGCCGCCCCCGAGCCCGGTCACGCCGAGCACCACCAGTGCCACGACCGCGATCGGCAGCAGCCACACGGTCTCGATCGTCAGCCCGCTCAGGGCGTCCACGGTGCCGCCGACGCGCTTCTTCACCAGACCGTACGCACCGAACGAGAACGCCAGTGCGAGCGCGATCCACGGGATCTGGCCGTACCCGACGGCGATGACGACGACCGCCACCACGCTCAGGCCGACAGCGGCCCACTGCGCCGGACGCAGGCGTTCGCGCAGGACCAGGACGCCGAGCGCGATCGTGACGAGCGGGTTGATGAAGTAACCGAGCGCCGCCTCGACGGTGTGGCCGGTCGTCGTCGCGAGGACGTACACGGTCCAGTTCACCAGGATCAGGACGGCGGCGAGGCCCATCACGAGCATCACGCGGCGCTGGGCCATCAGTGTGCGGGTCCGGAGCCACGACCGGGTGAGGGCGATGGCGACCGCGCAGAACACCAGGCCGAACACGATCCGCCACGACACGATCTCGAACGCCGCCGCCGGTGCCATGGCCGCGAAGAGCAGGGGCATGAGTCCCCAGAGCCCGTACGCCACGATGGCCTGCACCACGCCGACGGATGCCTCGCTGCGGACGGGTCGAGCCGGACTCGGTTCACTCACGGAACCATCCTAGGAACGACCACCGACCCGTGGGACGCGCACCGGGCCTCCAGGCGGGGTGAAAGCGGGCTGACCAGGACCGGAGCACCCGGGCGACCGGCCCCGGACGCACGAACGCCCCGTCGGCCCGAAGGCCGGACGGGGCGTCCGTGGTGAGTACTCGACTCAGTGAACGATGACCGCGAGGACGTCGCGGGCCGACAGGACCAGCAGGTCCTCGCCCGAGTACTTGACCTCGGTTCCGCCGTACTTGGAGTAGATGACCTTGTCGCCAACGGCGACGTCGAGCGGGACGCGGTTGCCGTTGTCGTCGATCCGACCCGGACCCACGGCGACGACCTCGCCCTCCTGGGGCTTCTCCTTCGCGGTGTCGGGGATGACCAGACCGGAAGCGGTGGTCTGCTCCGCCTCGACCTGGCGGATGACGATGCGATCCTCGAGCGGCTTGATGCTGACGGCCACGGTGACCTCTTCTTTCTCGGTACGGACTCGGTACAGATGAAAACCGGGTTGGCACTTCGCACAGGAGAGTGCCAACGCCAACTCTAGGGGGCCTCTGGCACTCGGTCAATCCGAGTGCCAGCACATCCGGAGAACACGCAGCACCTGCGAGGATCGACGCATGGACGCCGCCGAACTCACCGCACTGCTGACCACGGACGGGATGGCCCTGCTCGACCGTACCCCGGGTGTCTCCGACGGCGGCGAGATCGTCCGCGTGGTGTCCCGGCTGCGCGCCGAGGGACACGATCCCCGGCTGGTCGCAGCCGTGCTGACCCAGGCGAAGCTGCGGCTGAAGGCCCGCGGCAAGTTCGGCGACTTCGCGTCCCGCATGCTCTTCACCGAAGCCGGGCTCGAGCAGGCGACCCGGCTGCAGGTCGCGGCCCAGCACGCCGGACGCTTCGCCGCCGCCGGCATCACCCGGGTCGCCGACCTCGGCTGCGGCATCGGCGGGGACGCGATGGCGATGGCCGCGCTCGACCTCGACGTCACCGCGGTCGACCGTGACGAGGTCACCGCGGCCGTCGCGACGCACAACCTGGCGGTGTGGTCGAACGCGCGCGTGGAGCTCGGCGATGCCGCGTCCTTCGACGTCTCCTCGGTGGACGGCGTGTGGATGGATCCGGCCCGACGCACCTCCGGGCACTCGGACACCCGCCGGCTCGCCGACCCGGACGACTGGTCCCCCTCGCTCGACACCGTGTTCGCCACCGCGACGACGACCCCGACGGGCGTCAAGCTCGGGCCGGGCATCGACCGCGACCTGATCCCGGACACGGCCGAGGCGCAGTGGACGTCCGTCGACCGCGAGGTCGTCGAGCTCGCCCTGTGGTTCGGTCCCCTCGCCCGTCCGGGCATCCGGCGCGCGGCCACCGTCATCGGTGCCCACGGCATCGCCGAGATGACCGGTGCGGAGGACGCCGAGGACGCCGAGGTCGGGCCCCTCGGCGACTACCTGTACGAGCCCGACGGCGCCGTCATCCGCGCACGCCTGATCGGCGACCTGGCACGGGGCCTCGACGGGCACATGCTCTCCGACGGCATCGCCTACGTCACGTCCGACCGCGCCGTCACGACCCCCTTCGCGCAGGGCTTCCGGGTGCTCGACACGATGCCGCTCGACGTCAAGCGCCTGGCCGCTCGGCTCGCCGCCGACGGCATCGGGACGGTCGAGATCAAGAAGCGCGGTGTCGACGTCGACCCGGCGCAGTTCCGCAAGCGGCTGCGGTTGCGCGGGTCGGGTCGCGTCACACTCGTGCTCACCCGCCTGGAGGGACGCCACACGGCGATCCTGTGCGAGCGGCTCACCGACACGGTCGGCTGACGGCCGGGGGCCGCGAGCGGTCCCGCGTGAGCGTCAGCGTCAGCGTCAGCCGACGAAGGCGCCGGAGTTCGAGCTGTAGTCGGAGTAGTCCGAGTACCCCGACGAGTTCGCGATCGAGATCCACACCAGGGCGACGATCAGGATGAACAGCCCCGTCATGATCCAGCCACCGATGATGCCGGCCAGGGCGAGCCCACGGCCGCCCTCACCGGTCCGCTTGATCTTGCCGAGGGCGACGTGGCCCATGATGGCGCCGGCCGGGCTCGTCAGGATGATGATCGGCCAGATGATGATGCCGCCGAACGCGAAGACGATCGACAGGATCGACAGCACGTTCGTCTTCGGCCGCTGGGCGTAGGGCTGGTACGTGTACGGGTTCGACGCGTAGGGCTGCTGCTGCGGCTGCGCGTACGGGTTCTGCTGCTGGCCGTACGGGTTCTGCGGGGCGCCGTAGGCGTTCTGCTGCGGAGCGGCGTACGGGTTCTGCTGCTGCGGCTGGCCGTACGCGTTCTGCTGCTGCGGCTGGCCGTACGCGTTCTGCTGCTGCTGCTGCTGCTGCTGCTGCTGCTGCTGCGCACCGTAGGGGTTCTGCTGCTGCGGAGCGCCGTACGGGTTCGACGGCAGCGCGCCGTACGCGTTCTGCTGCTGCTGCGGAGCACCGTACGGGTTCTGCTGCTGGCCGTACGGGTTCGACGGCTGCTGCTGGCCGTACGGGTGCTGAGGCGCTTCCGGTGCCGACGGGGCCTGCGGTGCGTCAGGAGCCTGCGGGGCGTCCGGGGCGGGCGTGCCGTCGGGCTGTCCGTCGGCGCCGCCGTTCGGCGTCTCGCCCGGCTTCGGCCACTCGTTCTGATCGGACACCGTCCACCCCTCTCGGGCGTCCGGTCTCTCCGACGCCCGTGTGAATCCTCCCACAGGCTCCCGACGACCGACCGGGTCAGACCTGGACGGTCGTCACCGGCAGGGTGGAGTCCGCGGCGATGCCGAGGTCGCTCGGGGCGTGCCCCTCGGCGACCAGGCGCGCCCCGACGGCGGCGATCATCGCGCCGTTGTCGGTGCACAGGTCGAACGGCGGGATCCGCAGCCGGACCCCGGCGGCGGCGCAGCGTTCCTCGGCGACCTGGCGCAGCCGGGCGTTCGCGACGACACCACCGCCGAGCAGCAGCCGATCGACGCCGGTGTCGCGGCAGGCGTTCAGCGCCTTGGTCAGCAGGACGTCGACGACGGCCTCGCGGAAGCTCGCGGCGACGTCGGCCACGGGCACCTCGCGCCCCTCGTCGCGGCAGCGTTCGACCCACCGCGCGACGGCGGTCTTGAGTCCTGAGAACGAGAAGTCGTACCGGTGCGCCGCCATGTCCTTCGGCAGCGTCAGTCCCCGGGGGAACCGGATCGCCGTCGGGTCGCCCTCGGCCGCGGCACGGTCGATCTGCGGCCCGCCGGGGTACGGCAGCCCGAGCAACCGGGCGACCTTGTCGAAGGCCTCGCCCGCCGCGTCGTCGATCGTCTCGCCGAGCAGTTCGACGTCGCCGACCAGGTCGCGCACCAGCAGCAGTGACGTGTGGCCGCCGGAGACCAGCAGCGCGATCGTCGGCAGCTCGATCTCGCTGCCGTCCTCGCGCAGCACGTCGGCGCCGACGTGCCCGACCAGGTGGTTCACGCCGTACAGGGGCTTGCCGGTGGCCACGGCGAGCGCCTTCGCGGCACCCACCCCGACCATGAGCGCCCCTGCCAGGCCCGGGCCTGCGGTGACCGCGACGGCGTCGAGTTCGTCGAGGGTCACGCCGGCGCGGTCGAGCGCCTCGTGCAGCGTCGGGGTCATCGCCTCGAGGTGTGCGCGTGCAGCGACCTCGGGGACGACACCGCCGTAGCGCGCGTGCTCCTCCATGCTCGAAGCGATCACGTTCGCCAGCAGGGTGCTCCCGCGCACGATGCCGACGCCCGTCTCGTCGCAGCTCGTCTCGATGCCGAGCACCAGTGGTTCAGTCGCGCTCACCGAGGGCCTCCTGTCCGATGGGTCCGATGCCCGACGACCGCTCGACGTCCGGGCCGGGCAGCTCCGCCCGCATCACCCACGCGTCGACGCCGTCCGGCTGGTAGTAGCGGGGACGCGTCGCGATGTGCTCGAACCCGAACGCGGTGTACATCGCCTGCGCCACGGGGTTGTCCGCGCGCACCTCGAGGAACACCTCGCGCACACCGCGGCGTCGTGCCTCGTCGAGCAGCTCCGTGAACAGGACCCGCCCGAGCCCCTTGCCGCGCTGGTCCGCCGCGACCGCGATGGTCTGCACGTCGGCCACCGGGTTGCCTGCGAGCGACGAGAGCCCGGCGTAGCCGACGACGAGCGGCGCGGACGTGTCGTCGACCGTCTCGATCACGATGTAGTGCCCGTGCGGCGAGTACAGCTCGCCCGACATCTGCGACGCCGACCAGGCGTCGGTCGGGAACGAGACGTGCTCGAGCCACATGATGTCGTCGAGGTCTTGCGGGCGGGCCCGCCGCAGGCGGAGCCCGTCCGGCAGGGTCACTGCTTCACCCGCTTCGGCGCACCCGGCACGGTGACGTCGGGGTCGCGCAGGTACAGGGGGGTGTCCGCATCGAACGCCGTGCCGGACGCGAGCCGGTCCGCGGCGAGCGCACCGAGCCTCCAGGCCGGGATGGACAGGGCCGTCACGCGGTCCCAGCCGACCGCTCCGGGCCGGGAGGCGCGGATCGCCTCGTCGAGATCGGCGGGCTTGGCGAGTCCGGGGCCGGCCACGCGGACGCCGTCGGCGTCGTAGGCGCTCCAGTAGACCTCGCGGCGGCGGGCGTCCGTGAGGACGACGAACGGGCCGGCGAGGCCGTCGGCCCGCTGGTCGGCGGCCACGGCGTCGTGGCTGACGAGGGGCAGGACGGGGACGCCGCGGGCTGCGGCGAAGGTGCGGGCGGCGGCGATGCCGACGCGCAGGCCGGTGAAGGGGCCGGGGCCCGTGCCCGCGACGACGCCGGTGACGTCCGCGGCGGTGATGCCGGCCTCGGTGAGGACCTCGGCGAGGAACGGGCCGATGACCTCGGCGTGCCGACGGCTGTCCTCGGTGTCCCGGGTCGCGAGGGCCCGGCCTGTGGCCGGGTCGACGACGGCGACGGAGGTCCCGGCGGAGGTGTCGATCGCGAGCAGCACCCGTCCATCGTAGGCGGATCGTCCGGTGCTTCCGGGCCGCTCAGTGCTCGTGGTCGCCCACGATGCGGTGCCGGACCACGTCGACGGCCGACGCGACCCCACGCTCCCGGATCGCGCTGTCGTCGGACTCGGACTCGTGCACGAACGCGGTGATGCCTCGCCGAGCCCCGCAGAAGTCGACGATCCCGTGCACGACCTGCGTCTGGAGGGCCTCGCCGTACCCGTGGCGCTCGTAGACACCGGCGTCGTCACCGGCGATCGGGACCAGGTGCACGGTCAGGCGGTCGAGGTTTCGACGCATGCCGCCGTCGGGCCCGACGTCGAACGCCCACCCGTTCACGAACACCCGGTCGATCCACCCCTTGAGCAGTGCGGGCATCGACCACCACCAGACGGGGAACACGAGCACGAGGTCGGTGGCACGGTCGATCCGCTGCTGCTCGGCCACCACGTCGGGCGGGGTGTCCGCCCCGGTGCGGTACGTCTGCCGGTCGGCGAGGGTGAACCGTGGGTCGAAGCCCTGGGCGGCGAGGTCGGCCAGTTCCGTGGAACCCGACGGCAGGTCGTCGCGCAGCCGGTGCGCGACGTGGTGCGTCAGCGAATCGGGGTCGGGGTGAGCGGTCACGATGAGGGTCGGCACACTTCATCTTCGCGAGGGTCCCTGGGCGGCGGCGGGATGGTCAGCCGGAAGTCAGCTCCCGGGACCACGCGACCTCGTGTTCCAGCTGCCCGGTGCGGCGGAACAGTCGGACCTGGTGGGTGTCCGGCAGCGCGGCGGCCAGGGCGTCACGGTCGGCTGGCGTGAAGCCGAGCGACTGCCAGAACGGACCGGACCGACGCGAGAACAGCCACGCGCGCTCGGCACCGGCCTCGGTCGCCCGCTCGATCGCGAACCGCGCGAGGCGGGTGCCGCCCCCGGCCCCGCGGTGCTGCGGCGCAACGGCCACGCTGCGGACGAGGACGTGCACACCGTCGGCACTCGTCTCGTACCCGGTGCTGCCGACCACGCTGCCGTCGTCGTCGCGGTCGACCCACAGCCGCACGGTCGGTGCGTCGAGACCAGCCAGGGTCAGGTCCGCCTCGACGAGGAACGCCCGGAGCGCCTCGACGTCGTCCGCGTCGACGGGCTGCAGGGTCAGAGGGCCACGCCCGCCCAGCGCGGACCGGTCGCGGTGACGACGACACGGCGGGGTTCGTCGGGGACGTCGTCCGGGTCGGTGTCGTCGGCGTCCGGGTCGGCCTCGTCGGCACCGGTGGCGCGGGTGATCTCGACGTCGAGCACGCTGTCGCTGATGCCGTCGACCATGCCGCGGCCCCACTCGACGACGACGATCGCGGCGTCCCAGTCGAGGTCGAGGTCGTCGAGCTCGACCGGGTCGGACAGACGGTAGGCGTCGACGTGCACCAGGTCCGGGCCGGCCGTGGTGGGGTGCGTCCGGGCGAGCACGAAGGTCGGACTGGACACCTGCCCCCGAGCGCCGAGTGCGGCGCCGAGGCCCCGGGTCATGGTGGTCTTGCCGGCACCGAGCGGCCCCGTCAGCACGACGAGGTCGCCGGCACGCAGCACGGCGGCCAGCCGGGCGCCCAGCTCCCCCATGGCCTCGGTGCTGTCGACGGTCGTGTCGAGCAGGACGTGAGCCGACCCGGTCACGGCCGTTCGCCCCGCAGGTAGGCGCCGACCCGACCCTCGACCTCGTGCCCCTCGTAGACCCGGGGCACGCGGGCCCCGATCCGGCAGACGATCTCCTCGCCGATGGTGTCGAGGGACCGGCCCCAGTCGAGCACGGTCATCTCGTCGTGCTCGCCGGTCCCGAAGAGCACGACGGTGTCGCCGGTCTGCACGTCGTCGTCACCGACGTCCACCAGGAACTGGTCCATCGCCACACGGCCGGCGATCGGGTAGCGCTTGCCGCGGATCGCGACCTCGATGCGGCCCTGTGCCAGACGCGGGACCCCGTCGGCGTACCCGACGGGCACGAGTGCGAGGGTCGTCTCGGTCGCGGTCCGGTACGTGTAGTCGTACGAGACACCGGTGTCGACGGGGACGCGTTTCGTCTTCGCGACCGAGGCGGTCAGCGTCATCACCGGCTCGAGCCCGAGGTCGGCCGCCGAGACGCCGTCGGCCCCGGGGATACCGAACAGGTTCGCTCCCATCCTGACCATGTCCTTGCGGAACTCCTTGCGCTCGAGCCCGGCGAGCGACGCGGCGACGTGCTCCATCGGGACGTCGAGCCCGAGGTCCTCGGCGATCTCGACCGCGGCGTCGAACACGGCGACCGCGGCGCTGTCCTCGTCGTCGGAGGACTCCGCCAGGTGGGTGTACGCGGCGACGACCTCGATGCGGCCGTTCCGCTGGGCGTCCCGGGCGAGCTCGACGAGCGCCGGCCAGTCCGCCGGGGTGGCGCCGTCGCGGTGCAGGCCGGAGTCGACGCCCAGGTGCACACGGGCCGGACGTTGGTCGACGGCCTCGACGATGCGCTGCAGCTCGGCGACGTTCGAGACGCCGAGGTCGACGGCCGAGTCGATGGCATCGCGGAAGTCGAGGTCGGGGTCGTGCTGCCAGGTGAACAGGTGGACGTCCTCGCCGACGCCGATCGCGCGCAGGCGCAGGGCGGCGGGGACCGTCAGCACACCGATCCAGCGGATGCCGGCGTCCACCGCGGCGAGCGCGATCGGTTCGAGGCCGTGCCCGTAGGCGTCGGCCTTCATGATCGCCATGACGGCGACCGGGTCCATCCACTCGCGGACCAGGTCGAGGTTGGCGCGGTAGGCGTCGAGGTCGATGCGCGCCTGACGCAGCGGAGCCGAGCTCACGTCGTCCTCCGTTCCACGCTGCGGCCGATGCGGGCGACCACCTCGTAGTTGATCGTGCCGACGGCGTCGGCCCAGTCCTCGACGGCGGGGTCGCCGCTCGCGGGGTCGCCCCACAGCACCGCCTCGTCGCCGACCTGCACGTCGGCGTCACCGATGTCGACGTGCATGGCGTTCATGGCGACCCGGCCGACCACCGGGAACAGCCGGTCGCCGATGCGGACCGAGACCCGGTTGCCGAAGTCACGGTCGAAGCCGTCCGCGTAGCCGAGGCCGATCACGGCGAGACGGGTCTCCGTCTCGGCACGCCAGGTGTAGCCGTAGGAGACGCCCTCGCCCGCGCCGACCGGCACGGTGCGCAGGACGGCGGCGGTGACCCGCATCGCCGGGCGCAGCCCGAGGTCGGTCGAGGTACGACCGTCGAAGGGGCTCAACCCGTACAGTGCGAGCCCGACACGGGAAAGGTCATGGCGGGTCTCCGGCACGGCGATGCTCGCGGCACTCGCGGCGAGGTGCACCACGTCCGGCACGATGCCGTTCGCGGCGAGGCCGTCCAGCGCCCGCTGCAGTGCGGCGTCCTGGTCGAGGTCGTCGGTGCGCGACGCGTTCGACAGGTGGGACATGAGCCCCTCGACCCGGGTGCGGTTGCCACCACGGGCCAGGGCGCCGGCCGTCGCGAAGAGCTCGGCCCACTCGGACTCGACCGCGCCGTTGCGGCTCAGGCCCGTGTCGACGCACAGGTGCACGGCGCGGACGTCGGAGTCGGCGGCCGCGGAGAGCTGCTCGACGCTCGACACCGCAGGGGTGATGTCGAACTGCGCTGCGCGGCGGAAGTCCTCGTCGGGGGCGTGGAGCCAGGCGAGGATCCGGACGCCCTCGTCGATGCCGCCCTGACGGAGCGCGACGGCCTCGTCGATGTCGGCGACCCCGAGCCACTCGGCCCCGGCGTCGACGAACGCCTGTGCGGCGTCGAGTGCTCCGTGGCCGTAGGCGTTCGCCTTGACCACCGCGATGACACCGGCCGGTGCGACCCGGTCGGCGATCGTCGCGTAGTTCTCGATCAGGGCTCCGCGATCGACCGTGATGCCGGTGAACGCACTCACTGGACCGTTCCTTCCAGGACCACGTCTGTTCCTTCCAGGACCACGAACGCGGTCGCGATCCCTCCATCATGCGAGAGCGACAGGTGCACCGCCGTGACGCCACGCGCATCCGCCACTTGCCGTGCGCCCTGGTGCAACGTCAGCGACGGGTTGCGCTGGTCGTCCGACACGACCTCGAGGTCCTGCCAGCTGAGCCCGGCACTCGACCCGAAGGCCTTGATCAGGGCTTCCTTGGCCGCGAACCGAGCCGCGAGGGACGCGATCGGCCGGGGTTCGCCCTCGCGGACCTGCTCGGACGGCGTGAACAGCCGCGCCCGCATCGCCGGCGTGCGCGACAGCACCCGTTCGAACCGCTCCAGGTCGACCACGTCGACCCCGATGCCGATGATCACCGTTCGACTACTCGACGGTGACCGACTTCGCGAGGTTGCGTGGCTGGTCGACGTCGAGGCCCTTGGCCGCGGCGAGTTCCATGCCGAACATGTGCAGCGGTGCCACGGCCAGCAGCGGCTCGAACAGCGGCGTCGCGAGCGGGATCCGCAGGACCTCGTCGGCGAAGGGCAGCACCGCGGCGTCGCCCTCTTCCGCGATCGCGATCACCCGGGCTCCGCGGGCGCGGATCTCCTGGATGTTCGAGACGACCTTCGGGTGCAGCGACCGCGGGTCACGCGGCGACGGCACGATCACGAAGACGATCTGGCCCGGCTCGATCAGCGCGATCGGACCGTGCTTGAGCTCACCGGCGGCGAAGCCTTCTGCGTGGATGTACGCGAGCTCCTTGAGCTTCAGCGCACCCTCGAGCGCGATGGGGTACCCGACGTGGCGGCCGAGGAACAGCACGCTCCGGGTGTCCGCCATCCAGCGGGCGAGGTCCTTGATGCCCGCAGCGTCGTCGATGGTCTGCTGCAGCTTCGGCGCGAGCCCCTCGAGCTCGGCGACCTGCTCCGCGATCTGCTCTGTGGTGAGCGTGCCGCGCAGCGTCGCCAGGTGCAGTCCGAGCAGGTACAGCGCGACGCCCTGGGCGATGAACGCCTTGGTCGACGCGACGGCGACCTCGGGACCGGCGTGCGTGTAGATGACCGCGTCGGACTCGCGCGGGATGGTGGCGCCCTGGGTGTTGCAGATCGACAGGACCTGCGCGCCCTGCTCGCGGGCGTACTTGACGGCCATGAGCGTGTCCATGGTCTCGCCGGACTGGCTGATCGAGACGACCAGGGTGCGCTCGTTCAGCACCGGGTCGCGGTAGCGGAACTCGTGGGCGAGCTCGACCTCGACCGGGACGCGTGCCCACTGCTCGATGGCGTACTTGCCGAGGATGCCGGCGTAGGCCGCGGTGCCGCAGGCGATCACGATGACCCGGTCGACGGTCGCCAGGCGCTCGGCGATCGGGTCGAGGTCGGTCAGGGTGACGGCGCCGTCGTGGACGCGGCCGAGGATCGTCTTCGCGACGGCCTCGGGCTCCTCGCTGATCTCCTTCGCCATGAACGAGCTCCAGCCGCCCTTGTCGGCGGCAGAGGCGTCCCAGTTCACCTCGAACTCGCTCGGCGTGGCAGGGGTGCCGTCGAAGTGGATGACGTCGACGCCGTCGGGACGGATCGTGGCGATCTCGTCCTGCCCGATCGACAGCGCGCGCTGCGTGTAGGCGACGAACGCGGCGACGTCCGAGCCCATGAAGTTCTCGCCGTCGCCCAGTCCGACCACGAGGGGCGAGTTGCGACGGGCGCCGACGACGACGCCGGGCTGGTCGGCGTGCACGACGAGGAGCGTGAACGCCCCTTCGAGCCGCTGCACGGCCTGCTGCATGGCGGCGGTCAGGTCACCGGTCTCGCGGAAGGCCCGTCCGACCAGGTGCGCGGCGACCTCGGAGTCCGTCTCGCTGCGGAACTCCGTGCCCTCGGCCTGCAGCTCGGCGCGGAGCTCGGAGAAGTTCTCGATGATGCCGTTGTGGATGAGGGCGAGCTTGTCGCCGTCGGCCAGGTGCGGGTGGGCGTTGCCGTCGGTCGGCCCGCCGTGGGTCGCCCAGCGGGTGTGCCCGATGCCGGTCGTGCCGTCCGGGATCGGCGACGACTCGAGCTCGTCGACGAGGGCCTGGAGCTTGCCCGCCTTCTTGGCCGAGACGAGGTCTCCGGCGGGGTCGACGACGGCGATGCCCGCCGAGTCGTACCCGCGGTACTCGAGACGACGGAGACCACCGAGGAGGACGTCCTGGCTGCTGTTGCTGCCGACGTAGCCGACGATTCCACACATGGAACCGATCCTACGGTCTGCCTGGACGCCGACCCTGCGAAGCGACCGAGGGGAACGAATCGAGCACAATCGGGAGCATTCTGCGGGATACGTTAGACAAGCGTAGAGTCTTCTCGATGCACGCCGCACTGAACCCGTACTCGCCAGGCGCCGGCCTGCGCCCCCCGGAGCTGGTCGGGCGCGACGCCGAGATCGAGGCGTTCGACCTCGTCGTGGCACGGTCGCGGCGCGCGCTCGGAACGCGCAGCATGATCCTCCACGGGCTGCGTGGGGTCGGGAAGACCGTCCTCCTGAACCAGTTCCGCATGCAGGCTGACGCCGCGGAGTGGTTGGTCGTCGACGTCGAAGGGCAGACGAGCGTGTCCGGCCGCGAGGGTGCTCGACGGAGGCTCGCGCGAGAGATCGCGCTCGCAGCACGTCGCCTCGCCCGCGGCCGCTCGGTCAGCGCAGCCGTGCAGCGCGCGCTCGGCACGGTCACGTCGTTCGGTGTGCACTTCGGGAACATCGGCTTCGACCTGGGGTTCTCCGCCGTCGAGGGTCGCGCGGACTCCGGCGTCATCGAGATCGACCTCGAGGAACTCGTCGAGGACCTCGCCCCTGCGCTGCGGGAGCAGAACCGGGCGCTCGCACTCTTCATCGACGAGGTCCAGGACCTCGACATCGAGTTGCTCTCCGCGCTGTTGTCCGTCCAGCACCGGGCCGGACAACGTGGCTGGCCGTTCGTGATGGTCGGGGCCGGTCTGCCGAACGTACCGGCCAAGCTGACGGCGGCCCGGTCCTACGCCGAGCGCCTCTTCGACTACCGGGAGATCGGGTCGCTCCCGTCGGGAGCAGCCGCTGACGCACTCACGGTTCCGGCCGCCCGCTCCGGGGTGGCTTTCGACGCCGCCGCGCTCGATCTCCTCATCGATGCCTCGGGCGGGTACCCGTACTACCTCCAGACCTACGGGGCGGCGGCGTGGGACCTCGCGGCCGACCGACGGATCACCCACGATGACGCAGCAGCCGCCGTCGACCGCGGTAACGCAGAACTCGACAGCGGTTTCTTCCCGGCCCGCTGGGACCGTGCCACACCCGCGGAGCGGCAGTACCTCGTGGCGATGTCCGACGACTCGGCCGGCGTCTCCGGGACTGCCGTCGTGGCATCGCGCCTCGGTGCGGAACCGAAGGGGACCAGCCCGGCACGACAGGGACTGATCGAGAAGGGCATCATCTACGCTCCCGAGCGTGGCAAGGTGGCGTTCACGGTGCCGAACATGGGCGAGTTCGTCCGCCGTCAGGCCGATCTCGACATCGTGGACTAGCGTCCGGGCCATGGGACGCTTCGACGACATCGCCATCACCACGCTGCACGGCGAGGACACCACGTTCGGCGCCTACGCCGACAAGGCCGTCCTGGTCGTGAACGTCGCGTCCCGGTGCGGCCTCGCCCCGCAGTACGAGCAGCTCGAAGCCCTGCAGAAGCAGTACGGCCCCCGCGGGTTCACGGTGCTGGGCTTCCCGAGCAACCAGTTCCTGCAGGAGCTCGGCTCGTCCGAGGCGATCGACGAGTACTGCTCCACCACGTGGGGTGTGACGTTCCCGATGTCCGAGAAGGTCAAGGTCAACGGCAAGAGCGCTCACCCGCTCTACCAGGCCCTCAAGGAGACCCCGGACGCCGACGGCAAGGCCGGCCGGGTCGCGTGGAACTTCGAGAAGTTCCTCGTCGCCCCCGACGGCACCGTCACACGCTTCCGTCCCACCACGAAGCCGGACGCCCCCGAGGTCGTCGCCGCCATCGAGGCGGCCCTCCCCGCCTGACGCGTCGCGTCCTCGGGACGCGCACCGGTCACTGGACGGGAGGCCCGGGGCACGTGAGCCGACCGGCTCACGTGCCCCGGGCCTCCCGTCTGTACGCTCGATCCCATGCCGTTCTCGGAGACAGCCGTCGCGCACCCCACCCCGTTCGTGGAGATCCCGCGGGACGAGTGGTCGCAGCTCGCCCCGAAGGAGCACCTGTCGCTCACCGAGACCGAGATCGTGCAGCTGCGCGGCCTCGGCGACCGGCTCGACATGCAGGAGGTGCAGGAGGTCTACCTGCCCCTGTCCCGCCTGCTCACGCTCTACGCCGCCGGCGCGCGGAACCTGCACGCCGAGACGAGCCGGTTCCTCGGTGAGCGGGCCAGCCGGACACCCTTCGTCATCGGCGTCGCCGGCTCGGTGGCCGTCGGCAAGTCCACCGTCGCGCGTCTGCTGCGCGAGCTGACGAAGCGCTGGCCGGACACGCCTCGGGTCGAGCTCGTGACGACCGACGGCTTCCTGTACCCGAACGCCGAGCTCGAGCGTCGGGGAATCATGGACCGCAAGGGCTTCCCGGAGTCGTACGACCGCCGGTCCCTGCTGCGCTTCGTGAGCCAGGTGAAGAGCGGGGCGACCGAGGTCCGCGCGCCGTACTACTCGCACCTGGTCTACGACATCGTGCCGGATGCCGAGATCGTCGTCCGGCAGCCCGACGTGCTCATCGTCGAGGGGCTGAACGTGCTGGCCCCGCCGGTGCACGGGCGGCTCGCGCTGTCCGACCTGTTCGACTTCACCATCTACGTCGACGCGAAGACGAAGGACATCGAGTCCTGGTACGTCGACCGGTTCCTCGCCCTGCAGGAGGAGGCGTTCTCGAGCCCCGACTCGTTCTTCCACCGGTTCGCCTCGCTCTCGCGGGAGGACGCGGTGCGGACCGCGACCGAGGTCTGGCGGGCGATCAACGAGCCGAACCTGCTCGAGAACGTGCTGCCCACGCGCTCCCGCGCCACCCTGGTGCTGAAGAAGGGCGCGAACCACAAGGTGAACTCGGTCCTGCTCCGCAAGATCTGAGCTGGGGGGACAGCAAAACACCGGTGTTCGCGAGCTGAACCGCGGTCTGCGCGTGTTCAACCGGCGAACACCGGTGTTTTGCGGAGGAGAACCCCTACGCGGCGTCGAGCGCCAGGCGGTCCTGCACGACGGCGGCGAGCTCCTCGGCGATGCGCTGGGCGTCGTCCTGCGAGGCGGCCTCGACCATGACGCGCACGACCGGCTCGGTGCCCGACGGACGGAGCAGCACGCGGCCGCTGTCCCCGAGCGCTTCGCTGGCGGCGGCGATGGCGTCCTGCACCCCCTGGTCGGCGAGCCCGTGGCGATCGACGCCCCGGACGTTGAGCAGCACCTGCGGGAACACCGTCATGCACGAGGCGAGCTCCTGCAGGGTCTTGCCCGTCCGTGCCATCTCGGCGACCAGGTGCAGCCCGGTCAGGATGCCGTCGCCCGTGGTGGCGAACTCGTTGAAGATGATGTGACCGGACTGCTCGCCACCGATGGAGTAGTCCCCCTCGGTCATCTTCTCGAGCACGTAGCGGTCGCCCACGCCGGCCTCGATCACGGTGATGCCCGCGTCGGCCATGGCGCGCTTCAGCCCGAGGTTCGACATGACCGTGGCGACGAGGGTGTCGTCCTTCAGGCGTCCGCGCTCCTGCAGGGACAGCGCGAGGATCGCCATGATCTGGTCACCGTCGATCGCGTTGCCCGCGGCGTCGACCGCCAGGCAACGGTCCGCGTCGCCGTCGTGCGCGATGCCGACGTCGGCACCGTGCTCGAGCACCGCGCGGGCGAGGTTGTCGATGTGGGTCGAGCCGACACCGTCGTTGATGTTCCAGCCGTCGGGGTCGGCGCCGATGAGCGTCACGCGGGCCCCCGCGTTGACGAAGACCTCGGGCGAGACGCCGGCGGCGGCACCGTTGGCGCAGTCGAGGACGACGTGGATGCCGTCGAGCCGGTGCGGCAGCGTGCCGAGCAGGTGCACCACGTAACGGTCCTCGGCGTCGGCGAACCGCGAGATGCGCCCGACGTCGATGCCGGTGGGGGTGGGCGCGGAGTGGTCGTGCATGGCCGCTTCGATGCGGTCCTCGACCTCGTCCGGCAGCTTGCGGCCACCCGTGGCGAAGAACTTGATCCCGTTGTCGGGAGCGGGGTTGTGCGATGCGGAGATCATGACGCCGAAGTCGGCGTCGATGTCCGCGACCAGGTACGCCGCAGCGGGGGTGGGGATGACCCCGGCGTCGAGCACGTCGACGCCGGCGGAGGCGAGCCCGGCCGCGACGGCGGCACCGAGGAACTCACCGGAGACGCGCGGGTCGCGCGCCAGGACCGCGCGCGGGCGCGGGCGACCGGACGCCCGGCGGGCGTCGGCGTGGTGTCCGTGTGTGAGGACGGCCGCGCTCGCCTGGGCAAGACCCAGTGCGAGCGCGGCCGTCAGCTCGCCGTTGGCGAGACCACGAACCCCGTCGGTACCGAACAGACGCGGCATGGCGATCTTCAGCCGGTGACGACTAGCGCTTCGAGAACTGCGAAGCCTTGCGGGCCTTCTTGAGACCGGCCTTCTTGCGCTCGATGACGCGAGCGTCACGGGTGAGGAAGCCGGCCTTCTTGAGGGTCGCGCGGTTGTTCTCGCGGTCGATCTCGTTCAGGGTGCGGGCGATGGCGAGGCGGAGCGCGCCGGCCTGACCCGAGGGGCCACCACCGGTGATGCGGGCGACGACGTCGTACGAGCCGAGGAGCTCGAGCACCTTGAAGGGGTCGTTGATGAGCTGCTGGTGCAGCTTGTTCGGGAAGTAGTCCTCGAGCGTGCGGCCGTTCACGACGAACGTGCCGGAGCCCGGGACGAGGCGAACGCGCGCGATGGCCTCCTTGCGGCGCCCGACGGCACCGCCGGAGACGTTGAGGATCTGACGGGGAGCGGCCTCGGCAGCGGCGGGTGCGCTCTCCGTGGTGAAGCTCTCCGGGGTCTGGTCGAGGGAATCAGCGATCTGAGCCATGAGTTTTCTGTGTCCTTGAAGTCGTCGTGGCCGGAACTACTGTGCGACCTGGTCGAAGATGTACGCCTTGGGCTGCTGCGCGGCGTGCGGGTGCTCCGCGCCGGCGTAGACCTTCAGCTTCTTGAGCTGCTCGCGGCCGAGGGTGTTCTTCGGCAGCATGCCGCGGATCGCCTTCTCGACGGCGCGGGTGGGGTGCTTCTCGAGCATCTCCGGGTAGGAGGTCGCCGTCAGGCCGCCCGGGTAGCCCGAGTGACGGTAGTAGACCTTCTTCGCGAGCTTCGAACCGGTCAGGGCGACCTTGTCGGCGTTCACGATGATGACGAAGTCACCCATGTCCATGTGCTGGGCGAAGGTGGCCTTGTGCTTGCCGCGCAGGAGCGCCGCGGCGTGGGTGGCGAGGCGGCCGAGGACGACGTCGGTGGCGTCGATGACGATCCAGTCGTGCTGGACGTCTGCCGGCTTCGGTGAGAACGTGCGAGTCACAGGAGTGCTGCTTTCGTGTCGAGGTGAGGAGTCCGTGAATCCCGCTCCGGTCGGGGGTTCCCCGTGCAGAAGCACGCGGAACACCTCGGGTGGAGGGCTCATCTGACTGTCCGCGCGCGGAGCGCGCAGACCAAGGTGAGAGCCTAGCCGATGCGGGTCACCGCGGTCAAACGCGGCCGCTTGCCGGTCTGGAGGCGCGGGGCCGCCCCGCACCGCGCCTCCAGGCCGCCCTGGGCCCAGCACACTGCACCGAGTGAGCAGAAGACGTCGGGTCCGCACCGCGAACCCGACGTCTTCTGCACACGCATCGCCCCCGTGGGGCGTGGGGACTACTCCGCAGCCACAGCCGCACGACGGCGACGCACGATCAGCACACCCGCACCCGCCGCGAGCAACAGGAACGCCACCAACGCACCGGCACCGAGCCCCTCGGCACCCGTGAACGCGAGCTGCCCATCAACCGTGATCGTGATCGGGGTCCACCCGATCAGCGACCCGTCCGCAGCCGTCACCGCCAACCGGTGCACCCCAGCTGCAGTGTCCGCGGGGATCGTCACCCGAACCGTCCCATCAGCAGCCACCACCGCGGTGCCGATCAACGTCGGCTCCGAGAACAGCCACACGTTCATGACGTCACCGGCAGACGCCGTACCCACCGTCACCGTGATCGTCTCCCCCGCACGAGCCGACGCCGGAGCGGAGACCCCACCACGGTTCGCCTCGGTCAACAGCGACTCCGACGGCACCACCGGGCCGGCCGGCGGGGTGATCCCGTCGAACGGCGGCACCGGGGTCGGGGTCGGGTTCGGCACCGGCGTCGGCGTCGGGGTCGGCACAGGCGTCGGGTCCGTGCCCGGGTCCGTCCCCTCAGCGTCGAGGTCGAAGCCGACGAGGATCGGGTCGTGGTCGCTCGCCCGGTACACGTCGTCGGTGTACAGGTTCGTCGCGTTGTAGTTGTGGCGGCTGTACTCCAGGCCCACCGACTCGACCGAGTTGATGTTCCAGATGTCCACGCCCGTGACCGTCTCGAGCGCGGCCTCCGACGCGAACACGTGGTCGAGCGAGCCGCTCAGGCCGGAGAACACGTACGAGTACTCGGTGCGGTCGAGCGCCGGGCCGAGGTCGGTGTAACCGGCCTCGTCGAGGACCACCACCGGGTCCTCCTTGCTGTACGCGTTGAAGTCGCCGAGCATGAACACCTTGTCGGTGCCGTACTGCTCCTGCATGTCGGTGGAGAACGTCACGAGGGCCTTCGCCTGCTCGACGCGGTCGGCGTTCGACGCACCCTGTCCGTCGCCCTGGTCGGCGTTCTCGCCGGTGCCGGAGCCCTTCGACTTGAAGTGGTTCGCGATCACCAGGAAGTCGTCCTCCGCGGTGCCGCCGACCGGGCGGAACGCGTCCGCGACGGGCTGGCGGGCGTTCGTGAACGCGTCGTCGAGCAGGATCGTGGACGCACCGACGGGCTCGACGCGGTCCTGCTTGTAGATGAGGGCGAGGCGGATGACGTCCTCGCTCGCGGGCACGACGGCCGGGGACTTCGCGTAGGCCCAGGTGTCCTGGCCGGTGGCGGCGTTGAGCGCGTCGACCAGGGTGGCCACGGCGGCGTCGCGGTCCTGGCCGAAGCGGACGGAGTTCTCGATCTCCTCGAGCGAGACGACGTCGGCGTCCAGGCCGTTGATCGCCTTGACGATCTTGACCTGCTGGCGCAGGAAGTCCTCCTGCTCGGCGGCACCGCGGGCGTCGCAGCCGGAGTTCACGGTCACGGGGTCGCCGGCGCGGTCCGTGTAGTACGTGCAGCCGGTGAGCTCGTCACCCGTGGTCGGGAAGTAGTTCAGCACGTTGAAGCCGGCGAGCTTCAGGTCGCCACCGACGTCCTGCGGCTTCGGCTGTCGCACGTCCGAGAAGGACACCGGCAAGTCGGCCGCCGGGGTCGCGCCCGTGATCGGCGCGGTCGGCTGGAACTTCCATCCGCTGTTGCGGTAGTCGAGGACGACCGGATCCGTGAAGCTGGCGGTGGCTCCGACGGTGACCGGGCCCTGGGTGAGCCACGACACCGGGATGCCCTTGTTGGCCTGCGTCAGGAAGTTCGTGCTCGCGCCGTCGTCGAGCGTGACCTTGCGTGCGGCGTTGGACGTCTCGGCGGCCTTCGCTTCGGCAGATCCCGGACGTCCGACCTCGGTCGGCTGCACGAGCCGCCCCTCGCCACTGGCCAGCACGACCTCGCCGTACTGGTTCGTGGTGTAGTTGTCGGCGACGGTGTACGCGCCCTGCGGTGCGACGAGCATGCTCTCGAGCGACTCGCGCTGCGCGTCGGACGACGGGAACGCGACCGCGGCGGGCTGCGGCGCCGCGACGGGGTCGGTCAGCTGCTGCAGCGACGAGGCCCCGGACACCGTGAGCTCGGTCAGGCCGAAGTACTCGGACACGGCACCGGTGACCCGGACGTGGTCGCCCTGCTGCACGAGGCCGGCGGTGGCGGACGAGAAGACGAACACGGCGTCGGACGCGGTGTGGGCACCGAGGTCGATCGCGCCGCCGGTGCCAGGCGTCTGGATCGTGTAGCCGTTGAAGCCACCGGTGCCGTAGACCGCGGTGACGACACCGTCGGTCGTGACGTTCTTGCCGGCGTACGGCGAGGTGTCCGTGGTGCCCTGCAGCTGGGCGATGGTCACCGTCTCGGCCGGGGTGCCGGGCGCGGGGGTCCCGCCGTCACCCGGGTCGGTCGGCTCCGTGGGCTCGGTCGGTGCCGTCGTCTCGCCCGCGGCGTTCCGCGGCGTGAGCGTCGTCGTCACCGAGAAGTCCGCACCGTTGACGTCGGTGTCCGTGGTGCCCTGGCGGACCAGGCCGTTCGGCACGGAGTTGTCCCCGGTCACGGTGCGCACGGTCGACTCGTACGTGTTCGATGCGCCGTAGCCGAGCAGGTCGACCACGCCGTCGGTGCCGGTGGCGACGGGGCCGGCGGCGAGCGCCAGGGGTGCGGTCGCGTCGGAGAGCACGAGCGTGCCCGTGGTGCCGGACGGGTTGAGCGACGCGGTGTCGTCGGCTGCGGGCAGGTCTTCACCGGCCGCGGTGGCCCCGCCGTTGCCCGCCATCGACACCAGGAAGGTGCCCTTCGCCGGCACGGCGCCCTCGAGCGCACTGGCCGAGAACGTGCCGGTGCCCGTCGCGGAGCGGTACTGCAGCGACCATCCTTCGAGCGACACCGGGGCGTCGGTCGGGTTGCCGATCTCGACGAACTTCTGGTTGTAGAACGCGCCCTTGCTGCCCGCCTTCAGGTAGGCCTCCTCGATGACGAGGTCGGTCCCCCCGGGGTTCGCGGTCGCTGCGGTGACGGTGACGAGCGGGGCCGCGAGGAGCGTCGCGGCCGCCGTGGCGCACAGCAGAGTGCGTCCGAGGGTGTTGGCCATGCCCGCAGGCTACCGATCTGCGGGGACGTTCAGGTTGCGCCGAGGTGAATGATTGCGCTCGGCAACATCAGGCGATGGGCAACCATGTCCCACCGACGCGACGGACGGCCGGTCCGTGCCCGGGGAGCACGAGCGCCGGGAACGGCAGCGCCCGCGCGGACTCGAGCGCGCGGTCCTGGTCGGCGGTGAAGAACGGCGTGATCATCCGGGGCCGCGGGGCCCACGACCCGGGCTGGGTGTCGTGCCGGCTCACGACCGCGTCACCCGTGACGATCGCGTCCGCGGCGGGGAGCAGGTAGGCGGTCGAGCCGTCCGTGTGCCCGACCGCCGGGAACGGCGTGATCGCCCGTCCGGCGAAGTCCGCACCCGTGAAGGTTCGGGCCGACGGCACGGTCGTCGGCCGCAGGGCGTCGGAGCGGAGCGCACGGGCCAGCCAGGCGAGCACGCGGGGGTTGGCCAGCCGGCCGCCGATCTCCCCCGGGGTGACCTGCTGCCGCTCAGGCCCGCGCACGTTGCCGAGCTCGTCGGCGTGGGCGAGCACCTCGACGTCGGGGTGGCGATGGAGGATCCCGGGGATGCCTCCGACGTGGTCGACGTGTCCGTGCGTGACGTAGACGCGCCGGAGGTCGGCAGGGTCGTGGCCGGCTGCCCGCACGGTGTCGAGCACGAGCTCGGTGTCGGCCGGGTACCCGGCGTCGATCAGTGCGACGCCGTCTTCTTCGGCCAGGACCACCCAGTTGGACACCGGCCCCTCGACGAAGACGACTCCTGGGGCGACGGACACGACGGAACGGGGTTCGCGCGGGCTCATCCCTCGACGGTACCCTCCGCCGATCGTCGGGCCCTGGTCTGCTCCGCCCGCTCCGCGAGCTCCGCGTCCGCCGGGTACCCCACCTCGGTCAGGGTCAGTCCCTTCGCCGGCGCCGTCTTGAACGCGCTCGTGCGCTCCTGGGCGACACGCAGCTCCTCGAGGTGGTCCGGCCCGAAGCGGCCCTCGCCGACGGCGATGGTCGCCCCCACCATCGCCCGCACCATGGAGTGGCAGAAGGCATCGGCCTGGAGGCGCGCCACCAGCACGCCGTCCGGCTCACGGTCCCAGCGGAACTGCTGCAACGTCCGGATGGTCGTCGCCCCCTCGCGCGGCTTGCAGAACGTCGCGAAGTCGTGCAACCCGAGCAGCGTCAGCGCACCGTGCTCCATCGCTGCCGGATCGAGCCGCGCCCCGTGCCAGACCGTGTGCCCGCGTCGACGTGGATCGCGCGGGGCGTCGGCGTCCGCGATCCGGTACTCGTACCGGCGCCAGAGCGGGGAGAACCGGGCGTCGAACCCGGCGGGCGCCACCGAGGCACCGGTGACGACGACGTCCCCCTCGGGGCCCGCGATGCCGTTGATCCGCTTGACCAGTCCGTCCAGGGGTGAGCGTCCCGAACCGCGCTTGGCGGCGAGCGCTGCCCACTGCTCTGCCGACAGGTCGAGGTGCGCGACCTGCCCGGTGGCGTGCACCCCGGCGTCGGTGCGTCCGGCGACGGTCAGCAACGGCGGTTCGCCCCAGCGGGTGAAGACGGTGGCGAGTGCGGTCTCGAGCGCGCCCTGCACGGTCCGGAGCCCGGGCTGTCGGGCCCACCCGGAGAACGACGCACCGTCGTAGGCGATGTCCAGCCGCAGCCGCACGTCGTCCGCGCTGTCGGGGTCCCGGAAGCCGACCGTCTCGTCCACGTGACCACCGTAGCGGGGGTGATCCGTGCCTCCCGGCCCGCGCTCGGTCTGCCGGACGGCGACCGCCCGCAGCCGCTCAGCCGCGCGGACGACCGAACGCCGACGGACCGGTCCGGGTGTCGAGGTCGTCGGTCGCACGCCGCTCGGACTCGACGATCCCACGCAGGGCGACGAGCGCGGCCGAGGTGACCGCGACGTGGGAGGGGTTCTCACGCGATGCGTCGAGCGCGGTCTCGAGGCGTGCGATGGCCTCTTCGGCCTGGTCCTCCGGGGAGTCACCGCGGATCGTGCTCGCGATCTTCCGCAGTGCCTCGGCGATGGGGGCAGCGAACGCCGGGTCGGGACGCCCGACCCCCTCGGACACCGGGCCGGAGCGTGCCACGAGCTCGGTGAGGTCGGTCGTGTACCAGGCGACCCGCTCGAGGGCCCGGAAGCGGGCGCCGTCCTTCTGCAGCCGGGCGCGGGACCCGCGAAGGGCGCCGCGGGGGTTGAGCCGGCGGCTCTCGTGGGCGATCGCCACCCGTGACCGCACGTCGGCGATCGCACGGTCCAGGCGGTCCTGCTGGTGGTCCCACGCCTTCTCGTCGCGCTTGCCCTCCTCGAGCACGGCAGCCAGGCCGTCGAGGTGGTCCGCCAGCACGCCGTTGACCGCGTCGATGCGGTGCTCGGCGTCCCAGAAGTGCAGCGGCGGGAACACCAGGAAGTTCACGAGCAGGCCGACCACGACGCCCACGGCCATCTGCACCAGGTACCCGAGCGAGTAGCCCTCGGCGTGCGCACCGCCCACGAGCAGGACGAAGAGTGCCGCGGTGGACACCCACGAGCTGCCCTCCCCCAGTACGCGGAACCCGCCCACCAGCACCCCGACGCCGACCGCGAGCGCGATCGCCAGGAAGCCGGGGTCGCCGACCCACATAGTGAAACCGGCGATGACGATGCCGAGCGCGATGCCGACCAGGGTCTGCACGCCGCTCCGGATGCCCGCGAAGACCGTGGTCTGCATCGCGACGACGGCACCGAGCGGCGCGTAGTACGGGTACTCGGCCGCGACGCCGGGGATGTGCTGCGCGATGAACCATGCGATCACCGCGGCGGCGGCTGCCTTGCCGGCGTGCAGCAGGCGGGGCTGCGTGCCGGAGGTCCGGCTCCACCGCCAGACCCGGGTGCCCAGACCCGTCACGTGCTGGAACGCCATGACTTCCTTCCCTGTCCTGCTGATCGGCCACCGTACGCGGCGCGGCGCAGCTGCCGTCGGCCCTGCGGACACGAGGAAGCCCCCGCGACCTGGGTCGCGGGGGCTTCCTCGTGGTGGTTCAGCGCCCCGGAGGGCACCGGACTACTTGGTGTCGGCGTCGTCCGACTTCTCGGCGGCGTCGGCCTCGACCTCAGCGGCAGCGTCGGTCTCGGTCTCGGTCTCGACCGGGGCGGACTCCTCGGTGGTCTCGGTCTCTTCGACCGGGGCCTCCTCGGTGGTCTCGTCGGCGGCGGGCTCGGCGACCGGAGCAGCGGCAGCGGCCGGAGCAGCGTCGCGCTTCACCGGGGCGGGCGTGCTCGAGACGGGCTCGAGGACGAGCTCGATCGACGCCAGCGGGGCGTTGTCGCCCTTGCGGAAGCCGAGCTTCGTGATGCGGGTGTAACCACCCTGGCGGTCCTCGACCTGCGGAGCGATCTCGGTGAACAGCGTGTGCACGACGGACTTGTCGCGCAGGATGCCGATCACGCGACGACGCGCGTGCAGGTCGCCACGCTTCGCGAACGTGATGAGACGCTCGGCGACCGGACGGAGGCGCTTGGCCTTCGTCTCGGTGGTCGTGATGCGACCGTGGGTGAAGAGGGCGTTGGCGAGGTTGCTCAGGAGCAGGCGCTCGTGGGCGGGACCGCCACCGAGGCGGGGGCCCTTGGTGGGCTTCGGCATGTCAGTTCTCCAGTGGTGAAAGTGGTGCGCGCGGTGTCAGCGCGCTTGCGCGTGAGCGCGAGGTCAGTTGTTGGACTCGTCCTCGTCGTACCCGCTGTAGAAGTGGGCGCCGTCGAATCCGGGGACGGTGTCCTTGAGGGACAGGCCGAGCTCGGTGAGCTTGTCCTTGACCTCGTCCACCGACTTCTGACCGAAGTTGCGGATGTTCATGAGCTGCGTCTCCGACAGGGCGACGAGCTCGGACACCGTGTTGATGCCCTCCCGCTTCAGGCAGTTGTAGCTGCGGACCGACAGGTCGAGGTCCTCGATCGGGGTCTGCAGTTCGTTCGAGAGCACGGCGTCGACCGGCGCGGGGCCGATCTCGATGCCCTCGGCCGCGGTGTTGAGCTCGCGGGCGAGCCCGAACAGCTCGACGAGCGTGCGACCGGCCGACGCGATGGCGTCGCGCGGCGTGATCGCCGGCTTCGACTCGACGTCGACGACCAGGCGGTCGAAGTCCGTGCGCTCACCGGCACGCGTCGCCTCGACGCGGTAGGTGACCTTGAGGACCGGCGAGTAGATCGAGTCGATCGGGATCTGACCGGCCTCGCTGAACTCGGAACGGTTCTGCGTGGCCGAGACGTAGCCACGGCCACGCTCGATCGTGAGCTCGAGCTCGAAGCGCGCGGTGTCGTTCAGGGTCGCGATGACGAGTTCCGGGTTGTGGATCTCGACACCGGCCGGAGCGGAGATGTCCGCTGCGGTGACCTGACCGGCACCCTGCTTGCGCAGGTACGCCGTGATGGGCTCGTCGTGCTCGCTGGAGACGACCAGGCTCTTGATGTTGAGGATGATCTCGGTGACGTCTTCCTTGACACCGGGAACGGTGCTGAACTCGTGAAGGACGCCGTCGATGCGGATGCTGGTGACAGCCGCGCCGGGGATCGAGGAGAGGAGCGTGCGGCGCAGCGAGTTGCCGAGGGTGTAACCGAAGCCCGGCTCGAGCGGCTCGATGACGAAGCGCGAGCGGTGCTCGGAGATCGGCTCCTCGGTCAGGGTGGGGCGCTGTGCAATGAGCACTGTGGGATTCCTTTCGGCGAAGTGTCCGCTATATGACACTTGGCGGTACGACGGGGCCGCATGGGCCCCGACGGGTCTGTTGAGTTGTGATCACGCGCACACACGTGCGCGATCGAACGACCAGGAATGGCCGCGGGCCCTGCCCGCCCCCGCCGGACCGGGTCCGGTCAGGGGACGAGCAGGGCGCGGCCGGTTGCTCCTCGCGTCAGACGCGACGGCGCTTGGGCGGGCGGCACCCGTTGTGCGCCTGCGGCGTGACGTCGTTGATCGAGCCGACCTCGAGGCCAGCGGCCTGGAGCGAGCGGATCGCGGTCTCGCGACCCGAACCCGGGCCCTTCACGAAGACGTCGACCTTCTTGACGCCGTGCTCCTGCGCCTGACGCGCAGCGGACTCGGCGGCGAGCTGCGCCGCGAACGGCGTCGACTTGCGCGAACCCTTGAAGCCCACGGCTCCCGAGGACGCCCAGCTGAGGACGGCACCCGACGGGTCGGTGATGCTGACGATCGTGTTGTTGAACGTGCTCTTGATGTGGGCCTGGCCCACGGCGACGTTCTTCTTCTCCTTGCGGCGCGGCTTGCGCGCGGCAGTCTTGGGGGTAGCCATCGGGGTCTCCTATCGAGCCTTCTTCTTGCCTGCCACGGTGCGCTTCGGTCCCTTGCGGGTACGAGCGTTGGTCTTGGTGCGCTGACCGCGCACCGGGAGACCACGACGGTGGCGGAGACCCTCGTAGCTGCCGATCTCGACCTTGCGTCGGATGTCGGCGGCGACCTCACGGCGGAGGTCACCCTCGACCTTGAAGTTGCCCTCGATGAAGTCACGGAGGGCGACGAGCTGGTCGTCGGTCAGGTCCTTGACGCGGATGTCACCGGAGATACCGGTCTCCGTGAGTGCCTGGACGGCGCGGGTACGGCCGACGCCGTAGATGTACGTGAGTGCGATCTCCACGCGCTTCTCGCGCGGGATGTCGACGCCTGCTAGACGTGCCATGTGATGGCTGCTCCTGTTGTCGATGGAGGTGTGGCGCAGTACCGGTGCTCGGGCCTCCGCCCCGAGGTGTCCCCCGGCCGTCGTGCGACCGGGTTCTGGTACTGCGTTGTCGATCTTCAGTTGTGGGTCGTGCTCGAGCAGCCTGGTGTCCGCTGGACACTGTCGGCGCCGGTCACGCGCCCGGGACTAGCCCTGGCGCTGCTTGTGACGCGGGTTGCTCTTGCAGATCACCATGACGCGGCCCTTGCGGCGGATCACTCGGCAGTGTTCGCACATGGGCTTGACGCTGGGGTTGACCTTCATGGTTCTTTCCTCGTGCTCGCTGGCTTCGTGCTCGGCAGGATTGCCGTGCCGTTCCTTTCCAGCTCGCGGATCACTTGTAGCGGTAGACGATCCGGCCGCGGGTCAGGTCGTACGGGCTCAGCTCCACGATCACGCGGTCCTCGGGGAGGATGCGGATGTAGTGCTGGCGCATCTTCCCGGAGATGTGCGCGAGGACCTTGTGTCCGTTCGTCAGCTCAACGCGGAACATCGCGTTGGGCAGAGCTTCGAGCACCGAGCCTTCGATCTCGATGACGCCGTCTTTCTTGGCCATAGCCTCACTGTCGCTTGGTTGTGGAACTGGTGTGATCCCCGAACCGGTCTGCGGGTCGGTCGCCACACCCGAGAGGGCATGACACACCAAAGATCGATCTTATGTGGTAATCCCCCAATTGCCAAGTGCTGGTGCGGAACGCCCCCTGTCTGGGGCTTCCGGCGTCGTGTCTGAGCGCTCCACAGTGGTTTGACGGCGCGCTCCGGGCGCGCACATGCGCGAGGACCGTAGTTTTGCTCCGCAGCCACGTCCGTGCGAGCACAGCGCGCCGGACCACCGAACGGAGACCACGTGCCCGACGCCACCCGACGTCCCTTCGCCCGACACGGCAAGCAGGCCCGTCGCCGGGGCTGGGGCACGCTCGTCACCGTCGTGGCGTCGGCGGTCGCCGTCCTGCTCGTCAGCGGCACGAGCGTCGCCGCGATCGCCGGGGCACAGCTCGCGACCGCGCCGCAGACCGTCCAGCTCAGCACCGACGACCAGAGCACCGCGAAGACCGCCGACATCACCGCCATCAAGGGCGGCGCGAACATCCTGCTCATCGGCAGCGACACCCGCGTGGGGCAGTTCGACTCCGACGAGGACGTCGATGGCGCGCGCAACGACGTCACGATGCTCATCCACATCTCCGAGGATCACCAGCAGCTCACCGCGGTCAGCTTCCCCCGCGACCTGATGGTCCCGATCCCGGCGTGCACCAACCCCGCCACCGGCACCACCTACCCGGCGGCGACGTCCGCGATGTTCAACACCGCGCTCGGCAACGGCGGCGTCTCCTGCGTCGTGGACACCGTCGAGAACCTCACCGGCCTGAGCATCCCCTACGCCGGCCTCATCACCTTCGACGGCGTCATCGAGATGTCGAACGCCCTCGGTGGCGTCGACGTCTGCGTCGCCCAGCCGATCGACGACACGTTCACCGGTCTGCACCTCACCGCGGGCTCGCACTCGCTCGAGGGCTCGGACGCCCTCGCCTTCCTCCGCACCCGCCACGGCGTCGGTGACGGCAGCGACCTCGCCCGCATCAGCTCCCAGCAGGTGTTCCTGTCGGCGCTGCTCCGCAAGGTCACCTCGGACGGCACGCTCTCGAACCCGATCACGCTCTACAAGCTGGCCGGTGCCGCCCTGTCGAACATGACCCTGTCCGACGGCCTCGCCCAGACCCGCACCCTCGTCGGGCTCGCCTCCGCGCTCCGCGGCATGAGCACCGCCAACATGCTCTTCGTGCAGTACCCGGTCGCCGACGACCCCGCCGACAGTGCCCGGGTGATCGTGGACCAGGAGACGGCCCACACCCTCAACGTGGCGCTGCAGAACGACGTCCGGTCCTCGTTGAGCGACTCGAGCACCGGTCGCGCGTCCGAGGAGTCGTCGAGCGGCGGGACGTCGTCCGGCGGTACCGGGTCGGCGGGCCCCACCGGAACCTCCGCCGACACGTCGTCGCCCACGGGCACCCCCGCGCCGACGCCGAACACGACCGCCACACGGACCCCGACCGCATCGGCGACACCACTGCCGTCCTCGATCACCGGGCAGAGCGCCTCCGAGGAGACCTGCTCCGTCGGCAACTGACGGCGGCCGCCGGCGCCGCCGGCCGCACACGTGCCCTGGACGGGAGCGTCTGCGCGGGGTGCGGAACGGGCGGAGCCGAACCGGGCCTCCCGGCCGTCGCACGGGGAGAGGCACCGAACGCTGGCAGCGCTCTCGACTGGAGGCCCGTCCTACGGGATCGGGACGGGCGTCACACCCAGCGGGGCCAGGCCCCGAGCGCCGCCGTCGGCGGCCGTGAGCACCCAGATGCCGTCTGCGTGCACCGCGACGCTGTGTTCCCAGTGCGCGGCGTCGGACCCGTCCAGCGTGCGGACGGTCCACTCGTCGTCGTCCGTCGAGCTGTCGATGGTGCCGGCCGTGACCATCGGCTCGATCGCGACCACCAGGCCCGGCTTGACCGCAGGACCGGCGCCACGGACGCGGTAGTTGAACACCGGGGGATCCTCGTGCATCGAGCGACCGATGCCGTGCCCCGTGTAGTCCTCGACGATGCCCCACGAACCGGTCTCGTCGATCGCGTCCTCGACGGCAGAGCCGACCTCGTGCAGGTTCTTCGCGTGCGCGAGCGCAGCGATGCCGTGCCAGAGGGACCGCTCCGTCGTGTCGCAGAGCGTCTGACGCGCCGTCGTGATCCCCGCGTCGCCGCCGGGGACGACCGTGGTGAACGCGCTGTCGCCGTTCCAGCCGTCGACCTCGGCGCCCGCGTCCACCGACACGATGTCGCCGGGCGCGAGCACGCGGTCTCCGGGGATGCCGTGCACGATCTCGTCGTTCACGGACACGCACAGCGTGTGGCGGTAGCCGGGGACCAGCTGGAAGTTCGGGATGCCGCCGCCGTCACGGATCGTCCGCTCGGCGATGGCGTCGAGCTCACCGGTGGTGGTGCCGGGGCGGATCGCAGCACGGACCGCGTCGAGCGCCTCGGCCGTCAGCTGACCCGGCCGGACCATCGCCCGGAGCTCGTCCGGGGTCTTGTAGATCGAGGGCTTCTTGAACCGCACCGCGCTGGTCAGACGGTCGCGGAGAGCCCGCGGCCCGCCAGTGCCGTCTGGATGCGGTCGCCGACCTCGTCGATGCCGCCGAGGCCGTCGACGTCGACCACGAGGCCGCGCTCGCCGTACGCCGCGACGATGGGTGCCGTCTGCTCGGCGTAGACCTGCTGGCGACGACGGATCGTCTCCTCGTTGTCGTCGCTGCGACCCTGGTCCTCGGCACGCTTCAGCAGGCGGCCGACGAGCTCGTCCTGGTCGGCGACGAGCTGCACGACCGCGTCGATCCCGGTGCCCTGCTCAGCGAGCAACGCGTCGAGGTACTCGACCTGGCCCACCGTGCGGGGATAGCCGTCGAGCAGGAAGCCGTGCTCGGCGTCGGGCTCCTGCAGGCGGGACTTCACGAGCTCGTTCGTCAGCGAGTCCGGCACGTAGTCGCCGGCGTCCATGATCGCCTTCGCCTGCACACCGAGCGGCGTGCCCTCTGCCACGTTCTTGCGGAAGATGTCCCCGGTGGAGATGGCAGGGATCCCGAAGGACTCGGCGATGCGGCCTGCCTGGGTGCCCTTCCCGGCTCCGGGAGGTCCGACGATGATGAGACGTGCGCTCAACGGAGAAGCCCTTCGTAGTGACGCTGCTGCAGCTGGGAGTCGATCTGCTTCACGGTCTCGAGACCGACACCCACGATGATGAGGATGCTCGCGCCACCGAACGGGAAGTTCTGGTTCGCGCCGAACAGCGCCAGTGCTGCCAGCGGGATGAGCGCGATGAGACCGAGGTAGAGCGAGCCGGGCAGCGTCACCCGGGTGAGGACGTAGTCGAGGTACTCGGCGGTCGGACGACCGGCACGGATGCCGGGGATGAACCCGCCGTACTTCTTCATGTTGTCGGCGACCTCTTCGGGGTTGAAGGTGATCGCCACGTAGAAGTACGTGAACCCGACGATGAGCAGGAAGTACAGGACCATGTAGAACCAGTTGTCACCCGAGGTCAGGTTGTTCTGGACCCAGGTCACCCACGCTGCCGGCTCGGAGCCGTCGGAGGGCTGGTTGAACTGCGCGACCAGGGCCGGCAGGTACAGGAGCGACGAGGCGAAGATGACGGGCACGACGCCGGCCATGTTCACCTTGATCGGGATGTAGGTGTTGTTGCCGCCGTACGTTCGCCGCCCGACCATGCGCTTGGCGTACTGCACGGGGATCCGCCGCTGTGACTGCTCGACGAACACGACGGCCATCATGATCACGAGTCCGACCAGGATCACGAACAGGAAGAGCTCGAAGGACTGCGACTGCTCGATCGCCCAGAGCGCCGACGGGAACTGCGCCGCGATCGACGTGAAGATGAGCAGCGACATGCCGTTGCCGATGCCGCGCTCGGTGACGAGCTCGCCCATCCACATGATGAGGCCGGTGCCGGCGGTCAGCGTGACGACCATCAGCATGATGGCGTACCAGCTGTCGTTCGAGATGATCGACGTGCAGGACGCCGAGGCGTTCGTTCCGAAGAGGGCACCAGAACGGGCGACCGTGATCAGGGTGGTCGACTGCAGGACACCGAGCGCGATCGTGAGGTAGCGCGTGTACTGCGTCAGCTTCGCCTGGCCCGACTGGCCCTCCTTGTAGAGGGAGTCGAAGTGCGGGATGACCACGCGCAGCAGCTGCACGATGATCGACGACGTGATGTACGGCATGATGCCGAGCGCGAAGACCGAGAGCTTCAGCAGCGCGCCGCCGGAGAAGAGGTTGATCAGGTCGTAGAGGCCACCCGACGACGACGCACTGGCGAGACAGCTCTGCACAGCGGCGTAGTCGACGAACGGTGCCGGGATGTACGACCCGAGACGGAACAGCGCGATGATCGCGAGGGTGAAGCCGATCTTCTTGCGAAGATCAGGGGTGCGCATGATGCGCGCGACCGCTCTGAACACGAGGACTCCGAACTTCTGGGACCGGGGCCGTCGATTGAGGCCGTACCGGTGTCGGTCGGCAGGGCCGACCCGGCTGGCGGATGCCGGCCACTGTCAAGGAAACCGTAACGGCGGCCCGTGCGCAAACGCACGGGCCGCCGACGGGGGTTACTGGGAGACGGTGCCGCCAGCAGCCACGATCTTCTCGGCTGCGGACGCCGAGACCTTGTCGACCGTGACCGTGATCTTCACGTTGATGTCACCCTGACCGAGAACCTTAACCTTCTCGTTCTTGCGGACGGCGCCCTTGGCGACCAGGCCCGCAACGGTGACGTCGCCACCGTCGGGGTAGAGCTCCGAAATCTTGTCCAGGTTCACGACCTGGTACTCGACCCGGAACGGGTTCTTGAACCCGCGGAGCTTCGGGGTGCGCATGTGCAGCGGCATCTGCCCACCCTCGAAGCCGACCCGGACCTGGTAACGGGCCTTCGTGCCCTTGGTACCACGTCCAGCGGTCTTGCCCTTCGAGCCCTCACCGCGACCCACACGGGTGCGGTCCTTCTTGGCGCCCTCGGCGGGGCGGAGGTGGTGCAGCTTCAGCACCTGCACGCGCTCGTTCTTCTCGTCGCTCATGCGTCGACCTCCTCGACCTTCACGAGGTGCGCCACCGTTGCGATGTACCCGCGGTTCTGGGCGTTGTCCTCACGCTCGACCGTACGGCCGATGCGCTTGAGGCCCAGGCTGCGCAGGGTGTCGCGCTGGTACTGCTTCTCGCTGATAACGGACTTGATCTGCGTGATCTTCAGCGTCGCCATCACGCACCTGCCTTCTCGGTCGTGGCACGCAGGGCTGCGGCCTCGGCCTGGAGCAGACGAGCCGGGACGACCCGCTCGACGTCGAGGCCACGACGGCTCGCGACGGCGCGGGGCTCCTCGAGCTGCTTCAGAGCCTCGACGGTCGCGTGCACGATGTTGATGGTGTTCGACGAACCGAGCGACTTGCTCAGGACGTCGTGGATGCCGGCGCACTCGAGCACGGCACGGACCGGACCACCGGCGATGACACCGGTACCGGGGCCGGCCGGACGCAGGAGGACGACGCCAGCGGCGGCTTCACCCTGCACCGGGTGCGGGATCGTGTTGCCGACGCGGGGGACGCGGAAGAAGTTCTTCTTCGCCTCTTCGACGCCCTTGGAGATCGCCGTGGGGACCTCCTTGGCCTTGCCGTAGCCGACGCCCACGAGGCCGTTGCCGTCACCGACGACGACGAGCGCCGTGAAGCTGAAGCGACGACCACCCTTGACGACCTTCGAGACGCGGTTGATGGTCACCACGCGCTCGAGGAACTGGCTGTCGCCACCGCGGTTGTTGCGGTCGCGGCCCTGCTGACGGTCACGACCGCCACCACGACGGCCACGGTTGTCGGCCGAGTCGCGGTTGTTGGACGCGGAACCGGCGGCGGTCTCGACGGGGCGCTCGGCGACGGCAGGTGCCTCCGCCTCCTTGCCCTTCGCGGCCGTGTCGGTGGCCTCGGCACCCTCTGCAGGTGCCTCGGCGCCCTCTGCGGGTGCCTCCGTGCTCGCCTCGGGGGCCGCAGTGGCCTCCGTGGTCTCGACGGCGTCCGTGGCCTCGACGGCCTCGGTCTTGGCGTCTTCGTTGGTGTTCGCGTTGTCGCTCACAGGTTCAGCCCTCCTTCACGGGCACCATCGGCGATCGCGGCGACGCGACCGGCGTACTTGCTGCCACCGCGGTCGAAGACCACGGCCTCGACGCCAGCCGACTTCGCGCGCTCGGCGAGGAGCTCACCGACGCGACGGGCCTTGGCGGTCTTGTCGCCATCGAACGAGCGGAGGTCTGCCTCCATCGTCGAGGCGCTGGCGAGGGTGTGACCCTTCGCGTCGTCGATGACCTGCACGAACACGTGACGCGACGAGCGGGTGACGGCGAGACGGGGACGAGCCTCGGTGCCGGTGATCTTCTTGCGGAGACGGTTGTGACGACGCGCCTTGGCGGCCGCCTTGCTCTTGCCTCGTGTCTTGAGGAGTCCCATGATCACTTACCTGACTTTCCGGCCTTGCGGCGCACGTTCTCGCCGGCGTAACGGACACCCTTGCCCTTGTACGGCTCGGGCTTCCGGAGCTTCCGGATGTTCGCCGCCACTTCGCCGACTGCCTGCTTGTCGATGCCGGCGACCGTGACCTTGTTGTTGCCCTCGACCGCGAAGCTGATGCCCGCGGGCGGCTCGACCGTGATCGAGTGGGAGTACCCGAGCGCGAACTCGAGGTTCGAGCCCTTGGCCGCGACACGGTAACCGGTGCCGACGACCTCGAGGCCCTTGGTGTAGCCCTGGGTCACGCCGATGATGTTGTTGGCGATGAGGGTCCGGGTCAGTCCGTGGAGCGACCGCGACTCGCGCTCGTCGTCCGGACGGGTGACGAGGACCTGGTTCTCCTCGACCTTGGCCTGGATGGGCTCCGCGATGACGAGCGCGAGCTCGCCCTTCGGGCCCTTGACCGCCACGTTCTGACCGTCAACGGAGACGGTGACGCCGGCGGGGATGTCGATGGGAAGACGTCCGATTCGTGACATTGTCGATCACCACACGTAGGCGAGGACTTCCCCACCCACGCCCTTCTGCTCGGCTTCGCGGTCGGTCAGGAGGCCGGAGGAGGTCGAGAGGATCGCCACGCCGAGGCCACCGAGGACCTGGGGGATCTCCGTCGACTTCGCGTAGACCCGGAGGCCCGGCTTCGAGACGCGCTTGATGCCGGCGATCGAACGCTCGCGCTCGGGGCCGTACTTCAGGTCGATGGTGAGGGTCTGCCCGACTCGAGCGTCCTCCACCTTCCACTCGCTGATGTAGCCCTCACGCTTGAGGATGTCGGCGATGTTCTTCTTGAGCTTGGAGCTCGGGAGCGCGACGGCGTCGTGGTGCGCGGAGTTCGCGTTCCGCAATCTGGTCAGCATGTCTGCGACCGGATCGGTCATCGTCATGATGTTCGTCCATTTCTCGCCTGGTTTCGACACCCGTTCCACGAATGCCGACCTGAGCGATCGAGTGATCCCGGAGCGGTTCCCCAGGATCGGTGTGTTCGTGCGTGCGGGCCGGAGGACGTGAATCCTCCGGCCCGCACCGCCCGAAGTAGTTTAGACCGTCTGCTCGTTGGAGCGGAACGGGAAGCCGAGCTGACGGAGCAGCGCGCGTCCCTCGTCGTCCGTCTTCGCGGTGGTGACGACAGTGATGTCGAAGCCGCGGACACGGTCGATGCGGTCCTGGTCGATCTCGTGGAACACGGACTGCTCCGTGAGACCGAACGTGTAGTTGCCGTTGCCGTCGAACTGCTTGTCGCTGAGACCGCGGAAGTCGCGGATGCGGGGCAGTGCGAGCGTGACCAGGCGGTCGATGAACTCCCACGCGCGGTCACCGCGGAGGGTGACGTGCGCGCCGATGGCCTGACCCTCGCGCAGCTTGAACTGTGCGATGGACTTGCGGGCGATGTTGACCTGGGGCTTCTGGCCCGTGATCGCCGTGAGGTCCTTGATGGCCCCCTCGATGATCTTCGAGTCACGAGCGGCCTCGCCGACACCGGTGTTCACGACGACCTTGACCAGGCCGGGGACCTGGTTGACGTTCGCGTAGCCGAACTGCTCGGTGAGGGCCGTCTTGATCTCGGCCAGGTACTTCTGCTTGAGGCGCGGCTGGGTCTTGCCAGCGGGCGCAGCAGTCGTGTCAGTCATCAGAGCTTCTCACCAGACTTCTTCGCGTAGCGGACACGGACGGTCTTCTTGACGCCGTCCTTCTCCACCTCTTCGGTGCGGAAGCCGACACGGGTCGGCTTCTTCGTCTTCGGGTCGACGAGCGCGACGTTCGAGACGTGGATCGAGGCTTCGTGCTGCTCGATGCCACCGGTCTTCGAACCACGCTGCGTCTGGCCGACGCGGACGTGCTTCGTGATGAAGTTCACGCCCTCGACGACGACGCGGTTCTTGTCCTTGAGGACCTCGATGACCTTGCCCTGCTTGCCACGGTCGCCGCCACGCTCCTGCGTCGCGCCCGTGATGACCTGGACGAGGTCACCCTTCTTGATGTTCGCCATGGCTTACAGCACCTCCGGCGCGAGCGAGATGATCTTCATGAACTTCTTGTCACGGAGCTCGCGACCGACCGGACCGAAGATGCGCGTACCGCGCGGGTCGCCGTCGGCCTTGAGGATCACTGCCGCGTTCTCGTCGAACTTGATGTAGGAGCCGTCCTGACGACGGGTCTCCTTCTTGGTGCGAACGATGACCGCCTTCACGACGTCACCCTTCTTCACGTTGCCGCCGGGGATGGCGTCCTTCACCGTGGCGACGATGACGTCACCGAGACCGGCGTAGCGACGACCCGAGCCACCGAGCACGCGGATGGTCAAGATCTCCTTGGCACCCGTGTTGTCGGCGACCTTCAGGCGGGATTCCTGCTGAATCACTGCTGTCTCCTATTCCGAAGCAGGCCGAGGCCTACTTGGCCTTCTCGAGGATCTCGACCAGGCGCCAGCGCTTGGAGGCGCTGAGGGGACGGGTCTCGCTGATCACGACGAGGTCGCCGACACCAGCGGTGCCGAGCTCGTCGTGGGCCTTCACCTTGGACGTACGACGGATGATCTTGCCGTAGAGCGCGTGCTTCACG
Source organism: Curtobacterium flaccumfaciens (assembly GCF_018598405.1). NCBI lineage: Bacteria > Bacillati > Actinomycetota > Actinomycetes > Micrococcales > Microbacteriaceae > Curtobacterium > Curtobacterium flaccumfaciens. The sequence goes on from NZ_JAHEWS010000001.1 coordinate 125,477, forward strand.
CGGTCCTCGACCTCGACCACGATGGTCTTGTCCATCTTGTCGCTCGTCACGTAGCCGCGACGCGTCTTGCGGTAGCCGCGAGTGAGGGCGGCGGAGTTCTTCTCTTCGTTCGCCATTACTTCTCCTCGGCGGTCTCGGCCTCGGTCGACTCGGCCGGCTTGTCAGCCTTCTTCGTCGTCTTCTTGGCCTTGGGGGCGGTCTCGACGGGCGCGGGAGTGGCACGGATGCCGAGCTCGCGCTCGCGGAGGACGGTGTAGATGCGGGCGATGTCGCGCTTGACGGCACGGAGACGACCGTGGCTCTCCAGCTGGCCGGTGGCCGACTGGAAGCGGAGGTTGAAGAGTTCCTCCTTGGCCTTCTTCAGCTCGTCAGCGAGACGCTCGTTCTCGAACGTGTCGAGCTCCGTCGGACGGAGCTCCTTGGAACCGATCGCCATTATGCGTCGCCCTCCTCGCGCTTGATGATGCGTGCCTTGAGGGGCAGCTTGTGGATTGCACGAGTCAACGCCTCACGGGCGATCTCCTCGCTGACGCCGGAGAGCTCGAAGAGCACCCGGCCCGGCTTCACGTTCGCGACCCACCACTCGGGCGAACCCTTACCGGAACCCATGCGGGTCTCGGCGGGCTTCTTGGTCAGCGGACGGTCCGGGTAGATGTTGATCCAGACCTTGCCACCACGCTTGATGTGACGCGTCATGGCGATACGAGCGGACTCGATCTGACGGTTGGTCACGTACGCCGGGGTGAGGGCCTGGATGCCGTAGTCGCCGAAGCTGACCTTGGTGCCACCGGTGGCCTGACCCGAACGCTTCGGGTGGTGCTGCTTGCGGTGCTTGACTCGACGGGGAATAAGCATGGTTACGCCTCAACTCCTGCGCCGGCCGGCGCGTCCTGCGGGGCCTGCTGCGGGCGGCGGTCACCGCGGTCGCCGCCACGACGGTCGCCGCCACGGTCGCCACGCTCACCGCGCGGGCCGCCACGACGCTCGGGGCGCGACGAACGCTGGTTCGCCTGCTCGCGAGCGAGCTCCTTGTTCGTGATGTCGCCCTTGTAGATCCAGACCTTCACACCGATGCGGCCGAACGTGGTCCGGGCCTCGTAGAAGCCGTAGTCGATGTTCGCGCGGAGCGTGTGCAGCGGCACACGGCCTTCGCGGTAGAACTCCGAACGCGACATCTCGGCGCCGCCGAGACGGCCCGACACCTGGATACGGACACCCTTGGCGCCGGCGCGCTGTGCACCCTGCAGGCCCTTGCGCATGGCGCGACGGAACGCGACACGAGCGGAGAGCTGCTCGGCGATGCCCTGCGCGACGAGCTGAGCCTCGGTCTCGGGGTTCTTGACCTCGAGGATGTTCAGCTGGATCTGCTTCTTGGTGAGCTTCTCGAGCTCACCGCGAACGCGCTCCGCCTCGGCGCCGCGGCGACCGATGACGATGCCGGGACGAGCCGTGTGGATGTCCACGCGGACACGGTCACGGGTGCGCTCGAGCTCGATGCGGGCGACACCTGCGCGGTCGAGGGTCTTCTTCAGGTACTCGCGCACCTTGATGTCCTCGGCCACGTAGTCGGCGTAGCGCTGACCGGCCTTCTTGCTGTCGGTGAACCAGTGCGAGACGTGGTCCGTCGTGATCCCGAGACGGAAACCGTACGGGTTGACCTTCTGGCCCATTAGTTGCTCGCCTTCTTGCTCGTCGCGGCAGCCTCGACCTCGTCCGGCGTCGCGAGGACGACCGTGATGTGGCTGGTGCGCTTGTTGATGCGGAAGGCGCGGCCCTGGGCGCGCGGCTGGAACCGCTTCAGGGTCGTGCCCTCGTCGACGAAGACGCGGCTCACGTAGAGATCGCGCTCGTCGAGGAAGCTGTTCGTCGAGTCCGCCTTGACCCGTGCGTTCGCGATCGCCGAGGCGACCAGCTTGTACACGGGCTCCGAAGCGCCCTGGGGGGCGAACTTCAGGATGGCGAGGGCCTCGTGGGCCTGCTTGCCGCGGATCAGCTCGATGACGCGACGGGCCTTCTGAGGCGTGACGCGGATGTGTCGCACGCGTGCGATCGACTCCACCATTTCGTTCCTCCTCTGCGTCGCCGCCTTAGCGGCGACGGCCCTTCTTGTCGTCCTTCACGTGACCACGGAAGGTGCGGGTCGGCGCGAACTCGCCGAGCTTGTGACCGACCATCGACTCGGTGACGAACACCGGGATGTGCTTGCGACCGTCGTGGACGGCGATCGTGTGACCGAGCATGTTCGGGACGATCATCGACCGACGCGACCAGGTGCGGATCACGTTCTTGGTGTTGGCCTCGTTCTGCGTGACGACCTTGCGGAGCAGGTGCTCGTCGACGAAGGGGCCCTTCTTCAGACTGCGTGGCATCTTCTGAACTCCTACTTGCGCTTCTTGCCGGCGTTACGGCGACGGACGATGAGCTTGTCGCTCGGCTTGTTCGGCTTGCGCGTACGGCCCTCGGACTGACCCCAGGGGCTGACCGGGTGGCGACCACCGGAGGTCTTGCCCTCACCACCACCGTGCGGGTGGTCGACCGGGTTCATCGCGACACCACGGACGGTCGGGCGGACGCCCTTCCAGCGCATGCGGCCGGCCTTGCCCCAGTTGATGTTCGACTGCTCGGCGTTGCCGACCTCGCCGATGGTGGCGCGGCAGCGTGCGTCGACGTTGCGGACCTCGCCCGACGGCAGACGGAGCTGCGCGTAGGGGCCGTCCTTGGCGACGAGACGCACCGAAGCGCCGGCCGAGCGGGCCATCTTGGCGCCGCCACCGGGGCGGAGCTCGATGGCGTGCACGACGGTACCCACGGGGATGTTGCGCAGCGGCAGGTTGTTGCCGGGCTTGATGTCGGCGCCGGCGCCCTGCTCGATGACGTCGCCCTGCTTGAGCTTGTTCGGCGCGATGATGTAGCGCTTCGTGCCGTCCACGTAGTGCAGGAGCGCGATGCGCGCAGTGCGGTTGGGGTCGTACTCGATGTGAGCGACCTTGGCGTCGACACCGTCCTTGTCGGAGCGACGGAAGTCGATCACGCGGTACTGGCGCTTGTGTCCACCACCGATGTGACGCGTGGTGATGCGGCCGGAGCTGTTGCGACCACCGGTCTTCGGCAGCGGACGAAGCAGGGACTTCTCCGGAGTCGAACGGGTGATCTCAGCGAAGTCGGCGACCGACGAGCCGCGACGACCGGGGGTCGTCGGCTTGTAGTTACGAATAGCCATGATTTATCCCTCTGGTCCTCAGCCGACAGCCGTGAAGATGTCGATCGAACCGGACTTGAGCGTCACGATGGCGCGCTTGGTGTCCTTGCGCTTGCCGAGACCGAACTTGGTGCGACGGGTCTTGCCCGGACGGTTCAGCGTGTTGATGCTCGCGACCTTGACGTCGAAGATCTTCTCGATGGCGAGCTTGATCTCGGTCTTGTTCGAGCGGGGGTCCACGATGAACGTGTACTTGCCCTGGTCGATGAGCGCGTAGCTCTTCTCCGAGACGACCGGCGAGATGATGACGTCGCGCGGGTCCTTGTTGAAGCCGCTCATGCGGTGATCTCCTTCGCGGTCTTCGACGCGATGAAGGCGTCGAGGGCGCTCTTGCTGAAGACGACGGCGTCCGAACGCAGCACGTCGTAGGCGTTGAGCTGGCCGTACGAGAGCGCGTGGACGTTCGACAGGTTGCGGATCGACTTGAGCGTCAGCTCGTCGTCCGTCTCGAGCACGACGAGCACGTTCTTGACGGGCGCGACCTTCTCGAGGAGCGTGCGGGCGGTCTTGGTCGACGGCAGTTCAGCCGCGACGAAGCCCTCCACAGCGGAGATGCGGCCACCGCGGGCGCGGTCCGAGAGCGAGCCGAGCAGAGCAGCGGCGATCATCTTCTTCGGGGTGCGCTGCGAGTAGTCGCGCGGGGTCGGTCCGTGGACGACGCCACCGCCGGTGTGCTCAGGAGCACGGACGGAACCCTGACGGGCGCGGCCGGTGCCCTTCTGCTTGAACGGCTTGCGACCGGCACCGCGGACTTCGCCACGGTTCTTGGTCTTGTGGGTGCCCTGACGCGCGGCTGCGAGCTGCGCGGTGACGACCTGGTGGATCAGCGGGACGTTGGTCTCGACGTCGAAGAGAGCTGCGGGGAGCTCGACGGTGCCGGACTTGGCACCCGATGCGTCGAGGACGTCGATCGTGGTTGCGGTCGTGGTGGCCATGATCACTTACCCTTCACGGCGGTGCGGACGAAGACGGAGCGGCCACGAGCACCGGGGACGGCGCCCTTGACGAGCAGCAGACCCTTCTCGGCGTCGACGGCGTGCACCGTGAGGTTGAGGACGGTCACGCGGTCGCCACCCATACGACCAGCCATGCGCATGCCCTTGAAGACGCGCGACGGGGTCGAGGAAGCACCGATCGAGCCGGGCTTGCGGTGGTTGCGGTGCGCACCGTGCGAGGCGCCGACGCCGTGGAAGCCGTGGCGCTTCATGACACCGGCGAAGCCCTTGCCCTTGGAGGTACCGACGACGTCGACCTTCTGGCCCGCCGTGAACGTGCTGTCCACGGTGAGCTCCTGGCCGAGCGTGTACTCAGCGGAGTCGTTGGTACGGATCTCGGTGAGGGTGCGACGCGGGGTCACGCCAGCGGCCTCGAAGTGGCCAGCGGCCGGCTTGTTGACCTTGCGCGGGTCGATCGCACCGGCGGCGATCTGGATCGCCTCGTAGCCGTCGCGCTCAGCGTTGCGGATCTGGGTGACCACGTTCGGGCCGACCTCGATCACGGTGACGGGGATGAACTTGTTGTTCTCGTCCCACACCTGGGTCATCCCGAGCTTCTTGCCGAGGAGGCCCTTGACGGTCTTGGTTGAGTTCGCCATTGGTCAGCCCCCTTACAGCTTGATCTCGATGTTGACGTCGGCCGGCAGGTCGAGTCGCATGAGCGAGTCCACGGCCTTCGGCGTCGGGTCGACGATGTCGATGACCCGCTTGTGCGTGCGCTTCTCGAAGTGCTCGCGCGAGTCCTTGTACTTGTGAGGGGAACGGATCACTGCGATCACGTTCTTCTCGGTGGGGAGCGGCACCGGGCCGACCACGGTCGCACCGGCACGGGTCACCGTGTCGACGATCTTCCGGGCCGACGTGTCGATGACCTCGTGGTCATACGACTTGAGCCGGATGCGGATCTTCTGTCCCGCCATGTGTCTCTTGTCCTCTCTGCGCCGCGCACCCTCTGGCCGCCTGACGCCGCTCGGTTCCGCATTCCTGCGGACCGTGCTGTTTTCCTGAACCAACCGGCCGCATCCACTGGGGATGACCGCTGTTCACCTGTCAACCTCGCGGGCGACCGTGGCCGTCCAGCGTGGGCAATCGACTGCCTCGTGCTCCGGGCGCAGCAGTCGTACACTGCGTCCGTCACCTCTCGGGGAGTCGTGTTCTGCTGCCTGCGGCCCAACCCAGCCCTGCTGAACAAGGGGGTTGTGCACTGCCAGAGCAGTGATCCTGCGGGCGTACACCCACGGGGAATTCGGAACCGGACAAGTCTCGCATAGCCCCGGCCCACGTGCAACCCGGGCGTGTCGTGAATTGCCGGGCGTGTCCCGCCGGCTCGTTTTCCCGGATCCACGCGGATCGGACGGCATGGAGGCCCGGCTCGGCTCCGCAACGCGACGCACCCTCCGGACATGGTCCGGAGGGTGCGTCGACACGGGTCAGGAGACCGTCACTCGGCGGTCACCGGCGGCACGAACCACGGCGGGAAGACGGCCACCCGGGGCGCGTGTCCCCCGTGGTCGGCGAGCACGGCGCGGACGGTCTGCCGAGCCTTGTCGTTCGGCACACCGATGACGGCCACCGAGGTGAACGGCACGCTCGGGCCGGCGAGCAGCTCGAGGCCGTGCATCTCCGGGTCGCTGAAGTCCGTGCGCCGGATCAGGTTCGTCGCGGCGTCCGGGCCGACGGCGAACCGGACGTCGTCGGCGTCGGCGTCCTGGTCGGCGACGATGACGGAGGCACCGAACGCCGAGACCGGCACGACGAGCACGACGTAGTCGATGGCACGTGTCCGGCGGGCCGCGTCCGACCAGCGCTCACCCTCGGCGCCCGTCCGGAGCTCGTCCCAGCGGGTGGCATCGGGCGAGAGCATGAACGGGACGTGCCCGGCGATCGAGGAGCCGTCCGGCGCCTCGGCCTCGGCGCGGGCGGCGCGGGTACCGGCGGAGCTGACGTCGACGACGGGCTCGGCCTGGTCGGATGCGAGGATCGCAGCAGCCCCGACGATGCCGTCGAGGTTGTCGATGTGGGTCACGTGGTGGGCACGGAGCGCTGCGAACTCACGCGCCTCGGGGAGGTCTGCGGACGACGAGCGGAGCGACGTCGGCGACCGGAGCGACGTCCCGGGGCCGGAGGCCGGTGGGTCGACGCGCAGGTTGGTGGTGATGCGGGTCCGGCGGGGGGCCGGGGTGGCTGGGATCTCCGACGCTTCGCGCTGCCGGGGTGCGCAGATGTCGCAGAGCTCGGTGGGGAAACCGTGGATGCACTCGTCGGTCACGACTGTTGTGGGTCCTTCCGTGCCGTGTGGGGTGGTCCGGCACGTCGACCAACGCTACGTCATCCGGGCCGTCCCGGGGTCATTGTCGGTAGAGCAGGGCCCGGACCTCGGCCTCGGCTGACGCCAGGCGGTTCGGATCGATGGTCTCCCCGTGATCGTACGCGTCGAGCAGACGGGGGTCGATGTAGCTCTGTCGGCACACCGTCGGGGTGTTGCCGAGTTCTTCACTGGCGGCCTTCACGGCATGCGAAACGGCCTTCTTCCGCTTCGCCTGCGACGACTGCGGCCCGGTCTTCGCCAGGTCCACGGCAGCGGCGACCGTACCGTGCAGCGTGCGGAAGTCCTTCGCGGTGAACTCGTCGCCGGCGCGCTCCTTCACGTAGGCGTTGATGTCCTCGGCGGAGAGGGGCTCCCACTCGGCCCCACGACGTTCGCGGAACGACAGCAGCCGCGCGTTCGGGCCACGGCGCTTCATGCCCGCGATGACACGCGCGAGGTCGTGGTCGTGGATCGACGACGACCACTCCTGTCCGCTCTTGCCCGGGAAGTCGAGCTCGATGTCGTCACCCGAGACGTGGGCGTGCGCGCAGAGCAGCGTCGAGAGTCCCCGGCTGCCGTGCTCGGTCGCGTACCGCTCGGACCCGACCCGGAGCGATCCCTGGTCGAGCATGCGGAACGCCGCGGCCAGCGCCCGGCGGCGGTCCGGCTCAGGGCGACGGAGGTCCTGGGTCACACCACGTCGGGCGACCGGCAGCGACTCGGCGAGTGCGAGGGCGCGGTCGTACTTGATGCGGTCCATCCGTTCACGCCACGACGGGTGGTACATGTACTGCCGTCGGCCGGCCCCGTCCGTACCGGTGGCGAGGATGTGCCCGTTGGCGTACGGGGAAATCCAGACGTCGTCCCACGCCGGCGGGATCACGAACTCCTCGAGCCGACGGCGCTCCTCCGGGTCGGTCACCGTCTTGCCGTCGGGGTCGCGGAACGAGAAACCGCTCCCGGATCGGACGCGGTGGTAGCCGCGACCGGAGGTCGCGGATCTGCGGAGACGTGTCACTCGTCGAGCCAACTCCGGGACGCCTGTGACGGGTCACGGGGCAGACGGGAGGCGCGGGGCGGACGCAGCCCCGAGCCTCCCGTCCGGTGCCCTGTGCGGCCCGGCAGCGGCCGCACACGACGAAGCGGGGCCGGGCCCGGAGGCCCGACCCCGCTGTCGCAGGTAACGAGAGTTACTTGAGGATCTTCTCGACCGTACCGGCGCCGACCGTACGACCACCCTCACGGATGGCGAAGCGGAGGCCCTCCTCCATGGCGATCGGCTGGATCAGCTCGACGGTCATGGCGACGGTGTCACCGGGCATGACCATCTCGGTGCCCTCGGGCAGCGTGATGACGCCGGTGACGTCCGTGGTGCGGAAGTAGAACTGCGGGCGGTAGTTCGCGTAGAACGGGTTGTGACGCCCACCCTCGTCCTTGGTCAGGATGTACGCGTTCGCCTGGAACTCGGTGTGCGGCGTGACCGAACCCGGCTTCACGACGACCTGGCCGCGCTCCACGTCCTCGCGCTTGAGGCCACGGATGAGCAGACCGGTGTTGTCACCGGCGACCGCCTGGTCGAGCAGCTTGCGGAACATCTCGATGCCCGTGACGGTGGTCTTCTGCGTCGCGCGGATGCCGACGATCTCGACCTCCTCGTTCAGGTTGAGCGTGCCACGCTCGACGCGACCGGTGACGACCGTGCCACGACCGGTGATCGTGAAGACGTCCTCGATCGGCATCAGGAACGGCTGGTCGGTGGCGCGCACCGGGTCCGGCACGTGCTCGTCGACCTGGGCCATGAGGTCCTGGACCGACTTGACCCACTTCTCGTCGCCCTCGAGCGCCTTGAGCGCCGAGACCTGCACGACGGGGGCGTCCTCGTCGAACTGCTGCGAGCCGAGGAGCTCGCGGACCTCGAGCTCGACGAGCTCCAGGATCTCCTCGTCGTCCACCATGTCGGACTTGTTCAGTGCGACGACGATGTAGGGGACGCCGACCTGGCGGGCGAGCAGGACGTGCTCACGCGTCTGGGGCATCGGGCCGTCGGTGGCGGCGACCACGAGGATCGCGCCGTCCATCTGTGCCGCACCCGTGATCATGTTCTTCACGTAGTCGGCGTGACCGGGGGCGTCGACGTGCGCGTAGTGACGCTTCTCGGTCTGGTACTCGACGTGCGAGATGTTGATCGTGATGCCGCGCTGGCGCTCCTCGGGAGCGTTGTCGATCTGCGCGAAGTCGCGGGCCTCGTTGAGGTCCGGGTACTGGTCGTGCAGAACCTTGGTGATCGCCGCCGTGAGCGTGGTCTTGCCGTGGTCGACGTGACCGATGGTTCCGATGTTGACGTGCGGCTTGGTGCGCTCGAACTTGGCCTTGGCCACTGTGGGTCCTCCTCAGGACTCGGAAGCGTCACCCCCGGCCGGCCCTGGATGGGCTCGGAACCGTTGGTGCGCGGTGTGTGTCTGTACTTTACTTGGTGGCGAGGGGCCCGTCGCCGGGCGCCCCCGCCTGTGGAGAAGCGCTGAGCGCTACTCCCCCGCGTTCTTCGCGATGATCTCCTCGGCGACCTTGGCCGGGACCTGGCTGTAGGTCTCGAAGGTCATCGAGTAGACCGCACGACCAGAGGTCTTCGACCGCAGGTCGCCGACGTAGCCGAACATCTCGGACAGCGGCACGCTCGCGCGGACCACCTTGACGCCCGAGGCGTCCTCCATCGAGGCGATCTGGCCACGACGGGAGTTCAGGTCACCGATGACGTCGCCCATGTACTCCTCAGGAGTACGGACCTCGACGGCCATGATCGGCTCGAGGATCGCCGGACCCGCCTTGCGAGCGGCTTCCTTGTAGGCGATCGAACCGGCGATCTTGAACGCCATCTCGGACGAGTCGACGTCGTGCGCCGCGCCGTCCTTGAGGGTGGCCTTCACGCCGACCGTCGGGTAGCCCGCGAGGATGCCGACCTGCATGGCGTCCTGGATACCGGCGTCGACCGACGGGATGTACTCGCGCGGGACACGGCCACCCGAGGTCGCGTTGACGAACTCGTAGACCTTCTCGCTCGTGACCTCCATCGGCTCGAGCGCGATCTGCACCTTCGCGAACTGGCCGGAACCACCGGTCTGCTTCTTGTGGGTGTAGTCGTAGCGCTCGACGACCTTGGTGAGCGTCTCGCGGTAGGCCACCTGGGGCTTGCCGACGCTCGCCTCGACGTGGAACTCGCGCTTCATGCGGTCGACGAGGATGTCGAGGTGGAGCTCGCCCATGCCCTTGATCGTCGTCTGACCGGTCTCGGCGTTGAGCTCGACGCGGAACGTCGGGTCCTCTTCGGCGAGCTTCTGGATGGCCGTGGAGAGCTTCTCCTGGTCGGCCTTCGTGTTCGGCTCGATGGCGACCTCGATGACCGGCTCCGGGAACGTCATCGACTCGAGGACGACCTGGTTGGTCGGGTCGCACAGGGTGTCACCGGTGGTGGTGTCCTTGAGGCCGATGACCGCGTAGATGTGGCCAGCGGTCACGTTGGCGACCGGGTTCTCCTTGTTGGAGTGCATCTGGAAGATCTTCCCGATGCGCTCCTTCTTGCCCTTGGTCGAGTTGATGACCTGGGCACCGGACTCGATCGAGCCGGAGTAGACGCGGACGTACGTGAGACGACCGAAGAAGGGGTGCACCGCGACCTTGAACGCGAGGGCCGAGAACGGCTCGGTCGCGTCGGGCTTGCGGATGATCTCCTTCTCCTCGTCCTTGACGTCGTGGCCGATCATCGGCGGCACGTCGAGCGGGGACGGGAGGTAGTCGATGACGGCGTCGAGCATCGGCTGGACGCCACGGTTCTTGAACGCGGAACCACAGAGGACCGGGTAGAGCGTGCTGCTCACCGTGAGGGCACGGATGGCTGCCTTGATCTCGGCGACCGAGAAGTCGGTGTCGCCCTCGAGGTAGCGCTCCATGAGGACGTCGTCCGCCTCGGCCACGCGCTCGATGAGCTTCTCGCGGTACTCGGCGGCACGGTCCTGCAGGTCGGCCGGGATCTCTTCGATCTCGTACTTCGCGCCCATCGCGACGTCACCCTTGGCGTCGCCGCGCCAGGTGAGTGCACGCATCTGGACGAGGTCGACGACGCCTTCGAACGAGCTCTCGGAACCGATCGGCAGCTGGAGCACGAGGGGCTCGGCGCCGAGGCGGTTCACGATGGTGTCGACGGTGTAGTAGAAGTCGGCGCCCAGCTTGTCCATCTTGTTGACGAAGCAGATGCGCGGGACGTCGTACTTGTCGGCCTGACGCCAGACGGTCTCGGACTGGGGCTCGACGCCCTCCTTGCCGTCGAAGACGGCGACCGCACCGTCGAGGACGCGGAGCGAGCGCTCCACCTCGACCGTGAAGTCCACGTGACCGGGGGTGTCGATGATGTTGATCTGGTTGTTGTCCCAGAAGCAGGTCGTCGCGGCCGACGTGATCGTGATGCCGCGCTCCTGCTCCTGCGCCATCCAGTCCATCGTGGCAGCGCCGTCGTGGACCTCACCGATCTTGTGCGTGATGCCCGTGTAGAACAGGATGCGCTCGGTCGTCGTGGTCTTGCCGGCATCGATGTGCGCCATGATGCCGATGTTGCGGACCTTGTTCAGGTCGGTGAGCACGTCCTGTGCCACAGGGTTCCTCCGGAAGAGTTGTAGGAGAGGTTGGCGGCCGTCCGGGCGCCGGGGTTCTTGACCACCGGCGCCCGGACGGTGCCGGGACTACCAGCGGTAGTGGGCGAAGGCCTTGTTCGACTCGGCCATCTTGTGCGTGTCCTCGCGGCGCTTGACCGCGGCACCGAGACCGTTGGACGCGTCGAGGATCTCGTTCATGAGACGCTCGGTCATCGTCTTCTCGCGACGGGCCTTGGCGTACGAGGTGAGCCAACGGAGCGCGAGGGTGTTCGCGCGGTGCGGCTTGACCTCGACCGGGACCTGGTAGGTCGAGCCACCGACACGGCGGCTGCGGACCTCGAGGGTCGGACGGACGTTGTCGAGCGCCTTCTTCAGCGTCACGACGGCGTCCTGCTGGTTCTTGGCGGAAACGCCTTCGAGTGCACCGTAGACGATGCGCTCGGCGAGGCCCTTCTTGCCGTCGAGCAGGATCTTGTTGACGAGCTGGCTGACGATCGGCGCACCGTAGACCGGGTCGGCGACGACGGGACGCTTGGGGGCGGGACCCTTACGAGGCATCTAACTCAACCCTTCTTCGCGCCGTAGCGGCTACGAGCCTGCTTACGGTTCTTGACTGCCTGGGTGTCCAGGGCGCCACGGATGATCTTGTACCGCACACCCGGGAGGTCCTTCACACGACCGCCGCGGACGAGCACCATCGAGTGCTCCTGGAGGTTGTGGCCCTCACCGGGGATGTAGGCCGTGACCTCGGTGCCGTTCGAGAGCTTGACACGAGCGACCTTGCGCAGTGCCGAGTTCGGCTTCTTCGGGGTGGTGGTGTAGACGCGGGTGCACACACCACGCTGCTGGGGGTTCGCCTTCAGGGCGGGCGCCTTGGTCTTGGTGACCTTCGGCGTACGACCCTTGCGAACCAGCTGCTGAATAGTAGGCAACTGTTCTCCTGGTTCTTCGCTCGTGCTCTCTGGCCGGCGCGTTCCGCCGGCTTCCTCGTCCCACGCTGATCACCGCCGGACGGCGGATGTTCGAGTGGGGGACGGAGTGGTCCGGCTGGGCGATCCCGCTCGCCGGACTTTTCGGGCGCGCCCGAGGGCGCACACCCGGTAGAGACTACCCGCGTAACGGGACGAAATCAATCCGGGTCACCCCGGGAACGGACACCGTCATGAGCTGGTGTCGGAGGACCCGTTGCCCACCGCGGAGCGGAACGTGGCCCCGTCGGACGAGAAGCTCGTCACGTACCCGCTCGCGTTCACGTTGAGGGGCCCGGCCGAAGCCGTCCCGGTGCCGGCTGCGCCCGAGATGTCCGCCGTGTACGTGGCCCGGCCGAACGTCGTCGTCGTGATGAGCCAGCCGTTCGTCGTCCAGCTGCCGACCCGGACCGTCGGCCGCGTCTCGAGCGTCCACTTCTGGTTGGTGTACGTGTAGGCCGGGTTCTGCCCGTACGCGTAGAAGCTGCACCCCGCGGGGGCGGCGTCGGTGGAGGCGATGCAGGCGTCCACCCAGTCGTCCACCGCGCGCTTCGCGGCCTGCTGGCCCGCGGTCGTGAGGGTCGTGGTCATCTGCACGGGGGTGGAGGTCGACCGTCCGAACCCGTTCACGGACGCCGAGCCCCCGCGGGCCGTGGTCCACTTGCCGCCGTCGAACGCGACGTCGTAGGTCCCGGGCAGCGCACGGAGGCTCACCGTGCCGTCCTTCGCGGTCTTCGCACTCCGGCCAGCGACGCTGACCGAGGCGCCGGACGGCCCGCGCACGGCGACGTCGACCGTGCCGAGCTCCGGGGCCTGCAGCTCCCAGATCGGGAACACACCCCAGTCCGTCCCGGTCTTGTCGAGGGTGAAGGTCGCAGCGACGTCCTGCCCGCCCTGTCGCAGGTACGTGCGGACCGTCGCGGTGTCGCCCTCCGTCCGCGTCGCGGCGACGCGGTAGCCGGTGACCTTGTCGGACGCCTTCGCGTAGGCAGCGTTGCCGAGCAGCACGTCGGACTTGTCGCGTTCGATGCCCGCGTCGTCGAGGGCGTCGGCCACGCGTCCGGCCGTCAGGTCGTCGAGGAAGGCCCGCACCGGGCGGTCGGCGGAGTGCGAGGAGGAACCGACCGAGTACCCGACGACCCCGGCGACGAGCAACAGGACGACCGCCGTGCCGCCCGAGATGATGCCGACGAGCTGACCGCGGCGGAGCTTCCGGCGGGGGCGCTGCGGCCCTGGTCCTGGTACCGGCGCGGGCGTCGCGGTCGTGCCACGGATGGACGCCACCGCCGGGACGGCTCCCCAGCCGCCCTGCTGGTCCAGATCCTGCGCGTGCTGGTCGCTCATCGTTCCCCCGTTGCGTGTGCGTCGTGCCCCCGCAGACTACCGCCCGGCGGACTCCTCGCCCGTGATCGTCCGGTCCCGTCGCGCACGCTCGTCCGCCGCTTCCGCGCCGCCCGCCGTGCGGGCACCACCGACCGCGCCGGCTCCGCCCGCCACACGCACCTGGTGGCGAGCCATCGCGATCCCGCCGAGCACCGACAGGACCGCCACCACGACGGACCCGACCACGAACGGCCCGAGGGCGTACCCCGCGGGGAAGACGAGGAGTTCCGTCGCGTCCGAGCGGACGAGCGCGTAGCCCACGGCGCCGACGCCGAGCATCACGAGGTAGACCGTCGCCGCCGCGACCAGGGCCGTCACCCCCGGGTTGCCGTCACGCACGCCGGCGGCGGTCGCGAGGAAGACGACGATCGCAGCCGCGACCACCATCGCCGGGCCGAGGTACGGAGTCGCGTCCGGTTGCGAGATGACCTCGACGTCGGCGAGCAGCGCTTCGAAGCCCGTGACGGCGATCACGAGCGCGATGAAGAGGACCGACGTCATCGTCGCGATCAACCACCGGGACATGGGCCGATCGTATCGCCGAGCGGCTGGTCAGCGAGCGGGTTCCGCGTGGTTCGCATCGTCGGCGTGCTCGCGACGGTCCGCCCGCTCGGACTGCTCCTGCGCCGCCGCGACCAGCGCGAGCGCGATCGTCGCGGTGATGATCGGGACGGTGTCCGTCATCGGGGCGGGCGCGGTGCCCGGCGACTTCGCGGCGGCCTCGGACGTCTCGGTCTCGGCCGTCTCGGCCGTCGCGGCCGTCTCGGCCGTCGCGGCCGTCGCGGCCGTCGCGGCCGTCGCGTCCGTTCCGCGTTCGGCCTGGAGGCCCGTGGCCGCGCCCGCCTCGGCGGCCTCGTCCGGCTCGTGGTTGCGCAGGGCCGGGCCGATGACCGGCAGGACCCCGGTCGTGGCCGCCGGTTCCGCGTGGAGGACGGGCGCCTCGGCGTCTGCGGTTCCGTCGCGCTTCGCCGCACGCCGCGCTCGGCCCATCTTCACCAGCACGACGACGGCGACGACCGCCCAGATGCCGTTGACGATCGTCGAGGGGACGGCGTGGTGGGCGGCGACGTTGATGGCCACAGCCAGGCCGCCGACGAGGTTGAACAGCTGGTAGAGCGGGCCGTTCGGGATCTTGCCCGTGGAAAAGAGGACGTAACCGGCTAGAACAGTTACAGCACCGAACCAACCGAGGAATTCGACGATTCCGACCAACACGCGCGACTCCGGCACGACGAGGAACGGCCGGTTCGAGCCGACCGTTCGAGGGGGATGAGCAGCCGCGATCACGGGCTCAGCAGCATCGTAATCACAACGACGGGTGTCGCGGAAGCGGGGTCGGCGCGGCGCGGCCGCCCCCAGTCCGTGGGGTCGGGTCAGCCCTTCGTGGCGGTGTCCGGCTCGGCGGTCAGGACGTACACGTACCCGCCGAAGGTCCACGTCGTCGCAGCCGCTGCGGCCGGGTCGGTCGAGTCCTGGGACACCGAGGACGACACCGTGGTGACGAGGAACAGTCGGGCCCCGTCCTGCATGCCTCCGACGAACGCGAGGGCCTGGTCGAACGATCCGTCGATCGACACCGACACCGGGATCGCCGAGAAGTTCGCAGCCGAGATCGCGGGATCGGTCAGCGGGGCAGTCGCGGCGTCGGTTGCCCCTGTGGTCGGCTCGGCGGTCGCACCATCGGTCGGCGTCGCCGCCGTGTCCGTGGCGGCGGGTGCGGGAGCGGTGTACGCCACCGCGTCCGAGGTCGTGATTGCCGACACCGTGACGCCTGCCCGGGCGGCAACGCTGTCGACCGCGCCGTAGAACGACGACATGCTCGCGCTCGGCGGCACCGAGGCGGTGAGCGCCGCGAGCTCTGCCTTGAGCTCCGGCAACGACTTCGCCCGGTCCTTGAGTCGGGCGAGCTCTGCCGCCGTCGTCCGGTTCGTGGCGTCCACCGACGCCTGGTCGAGGCGGTCGGACGCCGCCTGTGCTAGGTGGGGCTGCACGCCGAGGAAGAACCCAGCGAGCGCCACCACGGCCATCGCCACGACGGCCAGGAGCATGTTGAGTCGGTTGCGGGTCATGTCACTCGCCCTTGTCCTGGTACTTGCCGTCGTAGGCTGCCTCGTCGACGTGGATCGTCATGTTCACGGTGTACGTGCCGGTCGTCTCGTCGAGCGTCACCGAGTTCGCGGTCGCGTCGACGAAGCCCTCGAGGCCCTTCACCGCGTCGAGCCACGACGGGACCGACGGCAGGGTGGGGCTCTGGGCGTCGATGGTCAGGGTCGCGACCCGCTGGCCCTGCAGCGGGCTGTCCGCCTGTGCGTACGTCTCGAGCGGAGTGGCCGAGTCGATCGCGACACCGGTGATCTCGACGCCGGCGGGGAGCGAAGCCTTCAGCGAGCCGAGGTACGGCTGCCAGGCGATCTCGGTGGACCCCCCGACCGACTGCGCTGCCTCCCGCAGAGCTGTGCCGGCCTCCGTGTCCCGGACCTCGCGGTAGTTCGCCTGCTGCTGCAGGAGCGACAGGGTCTCGCTCTGCGCGTGGGTCAGGTCGTCATGCGCCTCGCTGGACAACAGGCTGGCTCCCGCGGTGGCGATCCCGACCACGATCGCCACGAGGACGACACCAGCCCACAAGCGGCGGACCACACGTCGGCTGCGACGGTCGGCGAGGACCTCGGTCGGCAGGAGGTCGACGCTCGGTCGACCGCCCACGACGACCTCGTTGGCGGTGGCGCGGCGCTGCCGCTTGGCGCGTTCTGCACTCTCGGCGGCAACGCGCACGGCGGGGTCGGTCGCGGCTCCTCGGCGACGGCTCCGTCCTGTGCGCGCGACCTTCGACTCGGTCGTCTGGCTCATGCTGCCTTCCCTCCCGCGGCGAGTCCCCACGCGACCGCGATCGACGCGCCGTGGGCGTGCAGGTCCTCGACCCGGATGGACTTCGCGAGCGCGACGTTCGCGAACGGCGCTCCGAACCGGACGGGCGTCCGGGTGAACTCCGAGAGCGCTGCGGAGAAGCCCGGCAGCGCAGCCGCCGCCCCGCAGAGCAGGATCTCGGCGACGGGCTCGGCGGGGTGGGTGTTCACGAAGTAGTTGACGGTGTTGCGGAGGCTGGAGAGCAGTTCCCCCATGGTCTCGCGGACCGCTGCGACCGCGAGGGCATCGTCGCCGGTCTTCGCGCGCTCGGGGTCCATGCCGAGGTGCCGTTTGACGGCTTCGGCCGCCCCCTCGTCGATCGACAGGCGACCGGCGAGCAGCCGCGTGATGTCGTCGCCGCCGGTGGGCACGATCCGGACGAACTTCGGCACGCCGTCGGTCACGATGACGACGGTGGTCGTGTTGCCGCCGCACTCGATGATGGCCACCGTGCCCGCCTGGTCCGCAGGCGCCAGGACACGGGCCAGGGCGAACGGGATGAGGTCGACGCCGACCGGCTTGAGGCCGGCGTTCTGGACGGCGCGGACGTTGGCGAGCACCGCGTCCTTCACCGCGGCGACGAGCAGACCGCTCACGGTGGGACCGTTCTCGCCCATCTCCTCACCCGTCGGGTAGAAGTCGAGGATGGCGTCGCCCACCGGCACCGGGAGCATGTCCTGCACCTGGAAGGGAAGCGACTCGCGGATCTGCGCGATGGGTGCCTTCGGGACCGTGAGGTCTCGCGACAGCACTCGCTGGTTGCCCATGCCGAGCACGACGTCCTTCGACCGGAAGCGTCCGATCGACCAGAGCTGGCGGAGTGCGCCGGCAACGGTGTTCGGCTCGAGCACCTCGCCCTGCTTCGTCGCTCCGACGGGCACCGGTACCTCGGCGAACCGCAGGATCGTGGGCCTCGGCTTGTCGGCGTCCTGCACCTCGACGGCGCGGATCGTGGTGGCGCCGATGTCGACGCCGACGATGCTCTTCGACATGGGTGGTCCTTCCGTGACCGTCTTCGGGTCGGTCTGGTGGGGTGAGCGCGCGACGACGCCTCAGGCGAGTCCGAGGAGGCGCAGGTAGCCGTCCCACGCGGGCTGGCCGACGGCGATGCCGAGCCAGGCGCCCGCGAGCATCCAGGGGCCGAAGGGGATCCCGCTCCGGCGGCCCGCCCGGCGCACGACCAGGAGGACGACTGCGAAGGTACCTCCGAGCAGGAACGCCGCGAAAGAACCCACTGCGAGGGGTCCCCATCCGAGGTACGCCAGCGCGAGGCCGAGCACCCCGGCGAGCTTGACGTCGCCGAGCCCCATCCCTCCCGGCACCGCCAGCGCCAGCGCCAGGTACGCACCGCCGAGCGCGGCGAGACCGATGAGCCCGCGCAGTGCGGCGGCCCAGTCACCGGACACCGCCGAAGCTGCCAGCAGGAGCACGGGCAGCACGACGAACGCCGGCAGCACGATCCGGTTGGGCAGCGTGTGGGTGTCGAGGTCGATGAGTGTCAGCGAGACGCTGATCGCCATCAGGTACAGGAGCGCGACGAGCAGGACCGCCGCGTGGATCACGCCTCGCACGCCGTCCGGCGCCGCCAGCGGCGACCAGGGCGCGAGTACCGAGAACAGGGTCACCGCGACGAACAGGAGGCCCGTGGCGGCTTCGACGAGCGGGTACCGAGCCGAGATGGGCGCGTCACAATCGCGGCACCGTGCCCGCAGGAGGAGCCAGGACATCACCGGCACGTTGTCGCGACCGCGGATCTCGTGGCCGCACCCGGGGCAGGAGCTCGCCGGTGCGACGACCGACATCCCGGCGGGGACGCGGTACACGACCACGTTCAGGAACGACCCGATCGCGAGACCGAGCACGCCGACGACCACGGTGACGAGGGGCGCCACAGCGGCGAAGGAAGCCACGATCACTTCCCCGTCGGGGTGCCGTCGGCACGGAAGGCCGTCGCGGACTCGGTCTCGGTCGTCACGCCGTACGTGGTGGACACGGGCTGCAGGAACTTCGGCGGCGCCGACGACTTGAGCCTGGTGTCGTACGCGTACGCCTTCGCGTAGCCCGTCACCCAGGAGCCGTCGTTGTAGGAGGTCCTGACCGACCCGCGGAACTGCTGCGCGATCGAGCCGTAGATCGTGAGTGTTCCCAGGTTCGAACCGAAGGCGCTGTTCTGCACGTTGAAGGTCCCGAGGTTGCTCGCGATGGCAGCATCGACCTCGATGTTCTGGGTCGGAGCGAGGTTCGTTGACTCGCCCGACGCGGTGGAGCACGTGCTGCTCGTCCCGGAGGAACACGAGATGGGGTTGGAGACGGAGACCGCACGCTGCCCCACGAGGCCCAGCATGTCGTCGGAGTTCCGACCGTTCTGGTAGACGATGCTCCCGGTCACGTAGACGAAGTTCTCGGCCGCGAGCGTCATCTGTCCGCCGAACGATCCCGAGACGAAGACGTCACCGTTCCGACAGCCGTAGTAGCCGGAGTCACCGAGCGCACCGGTGAACTCGTTGCTCTTCGGGTATCCGAGTCCGTTGCCGTAGTCGGAGGTGGTCCTTCCCGTTGCGGCCTTCACGGTCTGCTGGCAGTACACCGGCGAGCCGGCGTTCACGGTTCCGTTCACGGTTCCTGTCGGAGTCGTGTTGGGCGGCCAGTAGTTGGGGTCACCGCTGGCGCCGGGAACCGTCTGCACGTAGACCAGGTTCGACGGCAGGGTCGGGATGACCGCTCCTGCACCACGCAGCGCCGGGACCGATCCACACAGTGCATCGTTGGTGCTGCCGCCGGTGATCGCGCCGTTCGCGGCGCCGGAGAGCTGGGTCTTCACCGTCCACGGCGAGACGACGCGCATCTTCCCTCCGGCCAGGAAGGTGATCGACGTCGGCCCCGTGTAGATGCACCCGGGCTTCGCGACCTTGTCGGAGATGTCCGTCCGGGCTTCCTGCTTCATGTTCGCGTTCGTGCTCGGCATCGGGAGGGTGCCCTTGTTCCCGATCGGCCCGCCGGAGAACTTCGTCGAGGTCCGGCACGACGAGTCGATCGTCGGCTCCTTGCTCGTGTAGAAGAAACCCGCTGGCCCGGTGTGGGACACAGCCTGGTTGAACGTCGCACCGCAGGCGGTGATGACGTCGTTCGTGCGAACCGGGCCGTCGAGGCGGTCACCCGAGGCGAACAGCACGGCGCGGCAACTCGTGGAGGAGTTCCAGTTCTTCTCGTTGCGGTGCGCCGAGGTACACCGCGTCGTCGTCGAACCGCCACTCGTCGTCGTGGTGGTCTCACCGGTGAGGCTGGGGTCCTGGGACTCGTAGTTCGTGAACCAGAGGTAGTTCACGAAGCCGTCACCGCGGAGGTCGACAACGAGCGTCCGGGTCGCGCCGTTCGCCTTGCCGGTGACGCGGAGGCGGACCTTGCCGGTGTTCGCGTAGGCGGAGTTGTCGACCTCGTACCGGTAGAACTGATCGGTGCTCCCCACGACCGGGGCCCAGGACCCGCCCACGCTGACCCCGAAGGCCTTGTTCGCGGTGTCAGCGGAGTACGTGCTGTCGCCCGAGAACGGCGTCCGCACCCCGTACTTCACGTAGGCGTTGTCCGCGGCGAGACGTCCCTGGTAGTCGGACAGGCCCGCGTACGCCGCAGCCATCGCCTTGTTGTAGTCGTCGTCGTTCGACGCCTTCGTCGCCCCGCTGGTCGCGGTCGCGACCACCAGCGAGAGCACGATCATGAGCACCGCGCCGAGACCGATGACCGCAGCGAGCGCCACGCCGCGTTCGTCGTCGCGGCGTCGGAGGGCACGGACAAGTCGGATGAGCATCATGCCTCCGTCGCTGCGCCGTAGTCGAGGTTGCGCAGGTTGATGGTCGCTTGGAAGGTCGTGTCGTTCGCGGTCGTCCCCGTCGCGGATCCGACCGTCAGGGTCACGTCGACCGACCGGATCGAGTCCATGGTGGTCGCAGTCGGTGAGATGCTGTCGCCACCGGCATCGATGTACTGGAAGCGCGTGCTGTTGCTCCCACTCGTCCGGACGACGTCGGCCAGCACGATGGTCTTCGTGGGACCGGTGAAGGTGCAGTACCCATTGGCCGGGCAGTCGCCGCGCTGGAGTTGCATGCGGAGCTTCGTGCCCTGCGTGTCGATCGTGACCTTGGTGAGGCCGGCCCGTGACGTCGTGAGGTCCACCCCGGAGTAGAACCGCATGCTCGTCGCCGTCGCGCTCTCGAAGGCAGCCCGGTTCGTCGTCTTCGTGAGCTGCACCCGGGACGCCTCACGCAGGTAGCGGCTCACCTGCGTCATCGACGTCGTGCCCTGCCGCGTGCTGTCGTTGACCGACGAGACCGTTCGCTGCGCCTTGAGCATCGAGACGAAGAAACTGCCGACCAACGTGAGCAGCAGTGACGTGACCAGCATCGCCACGAGGAGCTCCACGAGGGTGATGCCCCGTTGCTCCGAGTGGAGACGACGGATGATCGCTCGCATCAGCTGACCGGCCTGGGGTCGACCATCACGGCACCACCCCGGACGGCGCCGTTCGTGACCATCGCGGCGTTCTCGTTCGTGAGGGCGAGCGCATTCGTGGTGGATCCGGCCGTGTCCCCGGAGTAGAGCTTCCAGGTCCCCCACGGCAACGCGATCGACGCAGTGCCCGCTGCGAGCTTCGGGAACTGCAGGGTCATGCCTGCGGCACAGCCCGGGTCACCGTTCACGGGCGTCGTGGTCTTCGCGGTCAGGAACTTGCCCGCCGTCAGGCCCGAGAGCTGGACCGCCCCCATCTGCACGGCGATCGTCGCCTTGTTGTTCGACGGCTCGGAGGGCGTCCCGACCTTCGCCTTCGCGTTGGGGGTCGTCCAGGACCCCGGCTCCGGGCTGAGACAGGTGGACGACGAGGTACCCGAGGCGTCCACCACGTACGACCCGGCAACCACCCGGTAGCTCCCGTACGGGAACAACGACGCCGATCCGGCGGTGTTGGTGAGTTGCGTGGTGCCGGAGGTCGGGTTGATCAGCGTGGTGGACATGTTGGTCGGGAGCGTCGCACCCACGTCCGGAGTGGTGGCGTACCTGAAGGTGTACTTCGCTGCCACGTCGAAGCTGAAGGCAGCGGCTCCGGAGGAGCCTGCGGCGACGGTGATCGTCTGCGTCGACGGGCTGACCTGCTGGTTCGAGTCGATGTAGCCGCTCCGGGCGATCTTCACCGAGTACGTGCCGGGAGCGACCCCGGAGACGTAGGTGCACCCTTCGGCATCGGTCGCCGGGACGGTGACGCCGGCCGGACCGCTGACCGTCGGGACGATCCCGGACACACCGATGCCGTTCGCGTTCGTGACGCCGATCAGGATCGAACCGGTGGTGTCGGAGTTGATGTTCGTGAGCGGAGCGATCGCGCTCGACATCCTGACCTGCTGCGAGCCGGACGACGACGCGTTGGTCTTCCAGCTGACCGCCACCGTGACTGCCTTGTACGACAACGTGCCGTCCCCGGTACCGCACGCCGTTGCACTGCCCGAGGAACGGGTCCACGACACCTTCCGAGTGAGGGCGAACGTCTGGTTGCCGACCGTCGGGGAATCAGTGCCGCTCTTGATGTCGAAGATGCTCGGGAGGTTCCGGAGGTTGTCGATGTCCTCCATGGCGACCGTCGACGCGACCTCACGTGCACGGGTGTCCTTGGACAGGACGAGCGAAGCGGTGATGCCGGCAGCGATCCCGGCGGCGATCAGCGCGAAGATGGTCATGGCGACCATCACCTCGATGATCGTGAACCCGTCCTCGTTCGCACGTGCGGAACGCAGTCGCTCGGCGATGCGCGAGATCATGGCGTCCCTTCTGGATGGAGTGGTCGTTCCGATGCTCGTGTGGGCGCCGGCCTCGACGAGGCGGCGCCCACACGGTTCACAGCGAGTGTCAGCAGGTACCGGCCTTCACGCCGTCGGTCTCGTTGGCGACGAAGGTCTTGCTGGTCGAGCTCGTTCCCTGGATGCAGAAACCGTCGGTGGTCTTCTTGTACGTGATCGCGGTGGTGTTCGAGCTCTTGGTCGCCCCGGCGTTCTTGTAGTCCGTGGAGGTGAGGTCGGCAGTGTCCGGGAAGGCGCCAGTGCCGGACGTCGCGATGCTCACGACGGCCGTCTTCGCGTTGGTGACGTCCGACTTGACGGCCGAGTCCTTCGCGTTGTTCTGCACACCGATGTACACCGGGATGGCGATCGCGGCGAGGATGCCGATGATGATGACGACGACGAGGAGCTCGATGAGCGTGAAGCCCTTCTCGCCGTCCTTCAGGAGACCCTTGCGGCGAGCGTCGAGCTTGCCCATGAGAGCGAAGTACATGGTTGTTTCCATTCTGCGGGGAATGTCGGGGAAATGATTTCGGGGCTTGCTCGGCCGCCGCAGAACAGCGTATTCGGCACGCTTCGACCGGCCAATCCCGAGAACGGGGGCCATCATGGGCGCGGAACACCCCCAGTGCGGGGGCTGCTCGATATCCCAATTGCCCCCGCATGGGGGTGGAATGACTAGGAAGCGTTCTGCACGACGTTGGTGATCTGGAAGATCGGCATGTAAAGCGCGATGATCATCCCGCCCACCACCACTCCGAGGAACGCGATGAGCAGCGGCTCGATCAGCGAGGTCAGGGCGTCCGTGGTGGCCTCGACCTCGGCGTCGTAGAACACCGCGATCTTCTCGAGCATGATCTCGAGGGAACCGGCGTCTTCACCCACCGCGACCATTTGCGTCACCATTGCCGGGAAAACTGCCTGCGCGGCGAGCGGGACGGCGATCGATTCGCCTTTCCGGACAGCCTCCGCGACATTGTCGAGCGCGCGCTTCACAACGGAGTTGTTCGACACTTCTCCGACGATCCGCAATGCCTGCAGAATAGGAACGCCAGCACCGATCATGTTCGAGAAGTTCCGCGCGAACCGAGCGATGACGATCTTCTTCTGCAAGGGCCCGAACACCGGCAGTTTGAGGGTGATCGGATCGATGAACGCGCGCACCCGCTCGGTGTTCTTGTTCGCCCGCCACCACAGCCAGCCCACCAGGACGACGACGGCGAGGGGGATCGCGACGTACCGCATCACGTGTGACAGCGTCACGAGGATCTGCGTCGGCAGCGGGAGCGTTCCGCCGAGCGACGAGAACATGCCCTGGAAGATCGGCACGATGAAGATGAGCATGATGGCGACCGCCACCAGCGACATCACGAGCACGACGACGGGGTAGGTCATCGCCGACTTGATCGTCGAGCGGAGCTTGTGCTCCTTCTCGAAGTTCGTGGCGATGGAGTCCATGGCCTGGTCGAGGAAGCCGCCGGTCTCCCCCGCACGGATCATGTTGATCATGATCGGCGGGAAGTCGACCGGGTACTTCGCGACGGCGTCGGAGAACGAGACGCCCCGCTCCACGTCGTCGCGGACCTTCCCGATGATGTCCTTGAGCTTCTTGTTCTCGGTCTGGTCCGACAGGATCGTCAGGGTCCGGAGCAGTGCGAGGCCCGAGGTGAGCATCGTGGAGGCCTGCCGCGACATGATCGCGAGGTCCTTGAGTCCGACGCCCTTCTCGAACCCGGGGATCTTGATCTCGGTCTGCAGCCCCGTGCCGGCCTTGGCCTCGGTGATGGCGATCGGTGAGACGCCCATGCCCCGGAGGCGCTGGACGACGGCCCCTTCGGACGCGGCGTCGAGGCGGCCCTTGACGAGCTTGCCGGCGCCGTCACGGCCGCGGTAGTCGAACGCGAGTGACATCAGTGGCCTCCGGAGAACTTGTCGCCGAAGTCGATGCCGCTGGCGGCGATCGCGGCGGCCGAGGAGTCGGACGGGGATTCGACACGCTGCACGAGCCGGTCGAAGCCCTCTTCGTCGTGGACCTTCTCCATCGCGGCCTTCCGCGAGATGGTGCCGACGTTGACCAGTTCGGCGAGGTCCTGGTCCATGGTGTGCATGCCGAGGTCACGGCCGGCCTGCATGGCGGAGGTGATCTGGTACGTCTTGCCCTCGCGGATGAGGTTGCCGATGGCCGGGGTGATCGTCATGATCTCGGTGGCGACGACCCGGCCGACGCCGTTGGCCTTGGGCACGAGGGTCTGGCAGACGACGCCCTGCAGGGTCGCCGCGAGCTGGGTGCGGATCTGCCCCTGCTGGTGCGGCGGGAAGACGTCGATGACGCGGTCGATGGTGCCGGGCGCGCTCTGCGTGTGCAGGGTGGCGAACACCAGGTGGCCGGTCTCGGCGGCGGTGAGCGCGACGGAGATGGTCTCGAGGTCGCGCAGCTCGCCGATCAGGATGACGTCGGGGTCCTGTCGCAGCACGTGCTTCAACGCCGAGGCGAAGGAGCGCGTGTCGGCACCGACCTCGCGCTGGTTGATGATCGACCGCTTGTGCTCGTGCATGAACTCGATCGGGTCCTCGACCGTGACGATGTGGTCGGAGCGGCTCTCGTTCACCAGGTCGATGAGCGCGGCGAGCGTGGTCGACTTGCCCGAACCGGTCGGGCCGGTGACGAGGACCAGGCCACGGGGCAGGCCGGCGAAGTCGCCGACGTACTCGGGGATGCCGAGCTGCTTGAGCGTCTTGATCCTGGTGGGGATGATGCGGAACGCCGCGCCCCAGTTGCCGCGCTGCTGGTAGTAGTTCACGCGGAAGCGGTACTCGGGCGACAGCGAGTACGCGAAGTCGAGTTCCTGGTCGTGGTCGAACTGCCCGGCCTGTTCGACGGACAGCAGCGTCTTGAGCGCCGCGATGACCTTGCCGCGCGACCACGCGCCTCCGGGAACGGCCGGACGGAGTGCGCCGTCGACGCGGACGGTGGGCGGGGCGTCGGCCGTGACGTGCAGGTCGGACGCGCCCTGGTAGACGACCTGTGCCAGCGCGGTGATGAGGTCGGGGTCGGCGACCTCGCGCGCGTGCCGCGCGAAGTCGATGTCGCTGGCCGAGTTGGCGACCGGTGCCGGCGCGGGAGCCGGAGCCGCGTAGTGGGCGCCGCTGTACGGCACGGCCGGGAGCTGCTGGGTCGCGGGGTCGGCGTACCCGTAGGTGGCGGTCGAGGACGGGACCGCGGCGGGCGGCGTCGCCGGAGCGGTGGCGGACTGCGCGACGGGCGCCGCCACCTGGCCAGCAACGGAGCCGGCCACCGGCGCACCGGCCGGTGCCGGCCACCCCGCCGAGTCGTCGGCGAGGTCGTAGACCTGCTCGGGCGGAGCGGCAGCCGCGGCGGCCAGACGTGCGGCACGGCGGGAACCGACCTCGGCGCCCGGGGTTCCGGGGTGCCACCCGGCGACGGGCTCGTCACCGGGCATGGTGATGTCGTACACGGAATCGGTCATCTGCTCGTCCTGTTCCCCGGTCACGCGACGACGCGCAGGATCTCGTCGACGCTCGTCATGCCGAGCTTGACCTTCTCGAAGCCGTCCTGTCGGAGGGTGAGCATGCCCTGCTGCTGGGCGACGCGGCTGATCTCGGCGCTCGAGGCGCGGCCGACGGCGAGCCGCTCGATCTCCTCGGTGACGGTCATTACCTCGTGCAGGGCGATGCGGCCGCGGTAGCCGGTGTTCGAGCAGACGGCGCACCCGACCGGGGCGAAGAACGCGGGCATCTCGTCACCGGGGGCCAGGAAGCCGAGCGCCTGCAGCTGCTCGATCTCGTACACCGCGGGCGCCTTGCACCGGTCGCACAGACGTCGTGCGAGTCGCTGGGCGACGACGGAGTCGAGGGCCGACCCGACGAGGAACGGCTCGATGTCCATCTCGGTCAGGCGGGTCACGGCCGACGGGGCGTCGTTGGTGTGCAAGGTCGAGAGCACGAGGTGCCCGGTCAGGGATGCCTCGATCGCGATCTGTGCGGTCTCGTGGTCGCGGATCTCACCGAGCAGCACGACGTCGGGGTCGGAGCGGAGGATCGAACGGAGCGCGGACGCGAACGTCAACCCGGCCTTCGGGTTGACCTGCACCTGGTTGATGCCGGCCATCCGGTACTCGACCGGGTCCTCCACCGTGATGACGTTGATCTCGGGCTTCGCGACCGCGTTGAGGGTCGTGTACAGCGTGGTCGACTTGCCCGAACCGGTCGGCCCGGTCACCAGGATCATGCCGTACGGCTTCGAGTAGGACCGCTGGTAGGCCTGGAAGTTCTGCTCGAGGAGGTTGAGGTCCTTGAGGGTCAGCGAGGTGTTCGTGTTGTCGAGGATCCGCATGACGACCTTCTCGCCCCACACGGTGGGCAGGGTCGCGACGCGGAGGTCGATCTGCCGGCCGCCGTGCCGCACGGACATCCGGCCGTCCTGCGGCTTGCGCCGCTCGGCGATGTCGATGTCGCTCATGATCTTCAGGCGGCTGATCACGCCGTTCTGGATGTTCTTCGGCGCCGGCGCCATCTCGTGCAGGACGCCGTCGATGCGGTACCGGATCCGGACCTCGTGCTCACCCGGCTCGATGTGGATGTCGGAGGCGTGGTCCTGGATGGCCTGCGACACGAGCAGGTTCACGAAGCGCACGATCGGCACGTCGTCGAGGGCGCCGTCGGTGATGTCGACCTGTGCGCTCGAGATGGCGGACGCTTCTTCTTCCAGCGACGACGTCAGGTCGTTCAGCTCGTCGTCGGCGCGCAGGTACCGGTCGAGCGCCGCGACGAGATCACGCTCCTCGACCTGCAGGGGCTTGATCGACCGACCCGATGCCGTCCGGGCGTCGTCGATCGCGAGGACGTTCGTGGGGTTCACCATCGCGAGGATGAGCAGGTCGCCCTCGAACCCGACCCCGAGGACCCCGTGACGACGGCACAGTGCGGCCGGCAGGATCGACACCGCGGTGCCGTCGACCGGGTAGTCGCTCAGCGGCACGGTACGGGAGTTGTTCGACGCGGCGCGGGCGGTGATGAACTGGGCCTCGCTCACGACGCCCTGGTCGACCAGGCCGCGGATGGCGCGCTCGTCGAGTTCCTCATCGCCCGTCATCGCATCGAGGTGCTCGATGGGCAGGGCGCCGTTCAGGATGAGGATCTCGGACAGGGTCGCCATGCGTCCTGTGCCTCCTTGGACTCGCGCGCGGCGAGACGTCGTCGGGTGATGCGCCACCAGGGATGTGGCGCCCGACCACGCTACTTCTGGGGCGTGCGGCGACCGCAGTCCCAGAAGGAGGGGGCGGAGGGGGTCCGGCTGCACCCAGAAGTGGGGTCCACGGCCGGTTCCGCCCCGGTCAGGGGGACATCGGCGCCGGGTCGGCGAGGCTGTTCGGGTGCGCATGTCCGCCAGCCTCCCGGACGACACGGCACCCCCGGAGGCACCGGAGGGAGTCGGTGGAGAGCGCCGGCGAGGAGGGGCGTTGTGGAGGAACGCCGGGACAGGACGCGTGGCGGCGACCGGGCCGGACAGCGCGTCACCGCGGAATCCCTCTCGACGCGCGCCCCCACCCGGGGACATCATGAGACATGGACATCACCAGCGTGACCGTGGGGCTGCCCGTCACCGACCTCGAGGCGTCCTGCCTCTGGTACGGCGCGGTCTTCGAGCGCACCGAGCCGGACCTCGAGCCCGAGGACGGCGTCGCCGAGTACGAGGTCGGCGGCATCTGGATCCAGCTCTACGTCGACGAACAGGCCGAGGAGAACCCGGTCAGCGTCCGCTTCGGTGTCGACGACGTCGCCGCCGAGCACGCGCGCATCGGCGCACTCGGCATCGACATCGGCCCCGTCGAGTGCGTCGACGGCGCGGTCGACTGGTTCGACGTCCGCGACCCCGACGGCAACGTGCTGAGCCTGTTCTCGCTGGTCGACGAGACCGGTCGTGGATCCGGCCGCGACAACGGCGCGGGCCGCGCGCTCTAGCCGCGACCCCACGGCGGACGGGAGGCCCGTGGCGGCCGGGCACCGCGCCTCCAGGCCGTCACGTGGTGACGACACGACGAAGGCCCCGCCTCCTTGCGGAGACGGGGCCTTCGTGGGATCACATCAGACTCAGTTGTAGGTGCCCGGCGTGAAGTCGTCCGACGAGAAGCTGTCGAAGTCGACGAAGCTCAGGTCGGCGTCCGAGAACGACGAGTCGTCAGCGAAGATGCGGTTGGGGTACCGCTCCGCCTTCGCCTCTTCGGTCGCGTTCACGTCCACGTCACGGTACCGGCTGAGGCCCGTCCCGGCGGGGATGAGCTTACCGATGATGACGTTCTCCTTGAGGCCGACGAGGTGGTCCTGCTTGCCCTCCATGGCCGCCTGCGTGAGCACGCGGGTGGTCTCCTGGAAGGACGCGGCGGACAGCCACGACTCGGTCGCGAGGGACGCCTTCGTGATGCCCATGACCTCCTGGCGAGCCGAGGCGGTCTTGCGACCCTCCTGCAGCGCCGCACGGTTCAGCGCGTTGTAGCGCGACCGGTCGACGAGTTCGCCCGGGAGCAGGTCGGTGTCGCCGTGGTCGACGACGGTGACCTTGCGGAGCATCTGGCGGACGATGACCTCGATGTGCTTGTCGTGGATCGGCACACCCTGCGAGCCGTAGACGTCCTGCACACCGTTGACCAGGTGCTTCTGGACCTCTCGGACACCCTTGACCCGGAGGACTTCCTTCGGGTCGACGGTGCCGGCGATGAACTGCTCGCCGAGCTCGACGTGCTGGTTGTCCTCGATGAGGAGCGTCGCACGCTTGAGCACCGGGTAGATGAACGGCTCGTCACCGTTGTCCGGCGTGAGGATGATCCGACGACCCTTGTCCGTGTCCTCGACCACGACGCGGCCGGGGGCCTCGGCGATCGGGGACGCGCCCTTGGGGGTACGTGCCTCGAAGAGCTCCGTGACACGCGGCAGACCCTGGGTGATGTCGTCGGCCGAGGCCGAACCACCCGTGTGGAAGGTACGCATCGTCAGCTGGGTACCGGGCTCACCGATGGACTGGGCGGCGATGATGCCGACCGCCTCGCCGATGTCGACGAGGTTGCCCGTGGCGAGCGAACGGCCGTAGCACTTCGCGCAGACACCGACGGCGGACTCGCAGGTCAGGACCGAGCGCACCTTGATGCTCTCGACACCGGCCGCGAGCAGCTTGTCGATGAGCACGTCACCGACGTCCTCACCGGCCTCTGCCACGACCGTGCCCTGTGCGTCCACGGCCTCGGTGGCCAGGGTGCGGGAGTACACGGTGTTCTCGACGCGGGGGTCGCGGACGAGCTTGCCGTCGGCGTCCACGGTCGCGATCGGCAGCTCGAGGCCACGCGTCGTGCCGCAGTCGTCCTCGCGGATGATGACGTCCTGCGAGACGTCCACGAGACGACGGGTGAGGTACCCGGAGTCCGCGGTACGGAGCGCGGTGTCGGCAAGACCCTTACGAGCACCGTGGGTGGCGATGAAGTACTCCGCCACGGTCAGGCCCTCGCGGTACGAGTTGATGATCGGGCGGGCGATGATCTCGCCCTTCGGGTTGTTCACCAGACCACGCATACCGGCGATGTTGCGGACCTGAAGCCAGTTACCACGAGCACCGGACGACACCATGCGGTTGATGGTGTTGTCGACCGGGAAGTTGTCGCGCATCTCCTGCGCGATCTCGTTCGTGGCCTCGGTCCAGATCTTGATCAGGTCGGCGCGACGCTCGGAGTCGGTGATCAGACCCTTGTCGAACTCGCCCTGCACCTTGGCGGCCTGGATCTCGTAGCCCGCGATGATCTCCTTCTTGCGAGGAGGCGTCACGACGTCCGACAGGGCGACGGTCACACCGGAGCGGGTGCCCCAGTAGAAGCCGGCGTCCTTGATCCGGTCCAGCGCAGCGGCCGTCTCGGTCTTGGAGTAGCGCTCGGCGAGGTCGTTGACGATCGCGGAGAGCACGCCCTTGTCCGTGACCTTCTGGACGAACGGGTAGTTCGCCGGGAGGGTCTCGTTGAAGAGCGCACGGCCCAGGGTCGTCTCGAGCAGCAGCGTGTCGCCCTGCTCGTAGCCCTCGGGTGCTTCACCCTCGGCGAAGTGGACACCCGTCATGCGGATCTTCACCATCGCGTTGAGGTGCAGCGTGTGCTGGTCGTTCGCCAGGATCGCCTCGGCCACCGACGAGAACGCACGGCCCTCGCCCACGGCGCCCTCGCGGACGGTCGTGAGGTGGTGCAGACCGATGATCATGTCCTGTGCGGGCAGGGTCACCGGGCGGCCGTCGGACGGCTTCAGGATGTTGTTCGAGGCGAGCATCAGGATGCGGGCCTCGGCCTGGGCCTCGACCGACAGCGGCAGGTGCACGGCCATCTGGTCACCGTCGAAGTCCGCGTTGAACGCAGCGCAGACGAGCGGGTGGAGCTGGATGGCCTTGCCCTCGACGAGCTGCGGCTCGAACGCCTGGATGCCCAGGCGGTGCAGCGTCGGCGCACGGTTCAGCAGGACGGGGCGCTCGCGGATGATCTCCTCGAGCACGTCCCACACCTGCGGACGCGAACGCTCGACCATGCGCTTGGCCGACTTGATGTTCTGCGCGTGCGACAGGTCGATGAGGCGCTTGATCACGAACGGCTTGAAGAGCTCGAGCGCCATCTGCTTGGGCAGACCGCACTGGTGCAGCTTCAGCTGCGGGCCGACGATGATGACCGAACGGCCCGAGTAGTCGACGCGCTTGCCGAGCAGGTTCTGGCGGAAACGACCCTGCTTGCCCTTGAGCATGTCGCTCAGGGACTTCAGGGCGCGGTTGCCGGTACCCGTGACGGGACGTCCACGACGACCGTTGTCGAACAGCGCGTCAACGGCTTCCTGCAGCATGCGCTTCTCGTTGTTCACGATGATCTCGGGGGCACCGAGGTCGAGCAGGCGGCGGAGACGGTTGTTGCGGTTGATCACACGACGGTAGAGGTCGTTGAGGTCCGACGTAGCGAAGCGGCCACCGTCGAGCTGCACCATCGGGCGCAGCTCCGGCGGGATGACCGGCACGACGCCGAGCACCATCGCTGCCGGCGAGTTGCCGGTGGCGAGGAAGGAGCTGACGACGCGCAGACGCTTGATCGCGCGGATCTTCTTCTGGCCCTTGCCCTCGGCGATCTGCAGGCGCAGCGCCTCGGCCTCGGCGGCCAGGTCGAACGCCTCGAGCCGGAGCTTGATCGCCTCGGCGCCCATGTAGGCGTCGAAGTAGATCCCGAACCGGTCCTGGAGCTCGTGGAAGACGGCGTCCTCGGGCTTGAGGTCGCCCACCTTGAGGTTGCGGAAGTCCTCCCACACACGCTCGAGACGGGTGATGTCCTCGTCGAACGACTTGCGGACCTGGGACATCTCCTTCTCGGCGGTGTCCTTGGTGCGGCGCTTGACGTCGGCCTTCGCACCCTCTTCCTCAAGAGCTGCGAGGTCGTCCTCGAGCTTCTTGAGGCGGTCGGCGATGATCGAGTCACGCTGGCCCTCGAGGGTCTTGATCTCGAGACGCATCTCGTTCTCGAGACCCGGCATGTCCGCGTGACGGCCCTCTTCATCGATGTCGATGATCATGTACGCCGCGAAGTAGATGACCTTCTCGAGGTCCTTCGGCGCCATGTCGAGGAGGTAACCGAGGCGCGACGGGACGCCCTTGAAGTACCAGATGTGCGTGACGGGGGCAGCGAGCTCGATGTGGCCCATGCGCTCACGGCGGACCGAGGACTTGGTGACCTCGACGCCGCAGCGCTCGCAGACGATGCCCTTGAACCGGACACGCTTGTACTTGCCACAGGCGCACTCCCAGTCACGGGACGGCCCGAAGATCTGCTCGCCGAACAGACCGTCCTTCTCGGGCTTCAGGGTGCGGTAGTTGATGGTCTCCGGCTTCTTGACCTCGCCGTACGACCACTGACGGATGTCCTCGGCGGTTGCGAGGCCGATCCGAATGGCGTCAAAGGAAGTTGCTTCGAGCAATGTTCTTCTCTCTTGCTGATTCAGGCTTCGATGTACGGGCGGGATCAGATGTCGTCGACAGAGGACGACTCGAACCGCGAGGAGATGTTGATGCCCAGCTCCTCCGCAGCGCGGAAGACCTCGTCATCGTTGTCGCGCAGGCTGACAGCCTGTCCGTCAGCCGAGAGGACCTCGACGTTCAAGCAGAGCGACTGCATCTCCTTCATGAGGACCTTGAAGGACTCGGGGATGCCGGGCTCCTGGATGTTCTCGCCCTTGACGATCGCCTCGTAGACCTTCACGCGGCCGAGGATGTCGTCGGACTTGATCGTCAGGAGCTCCTGGAGGGCGTAGGCGGCGCCGTACGCTTCGAGCGCCCACACCTCCATCTCACCGAATCGCTGTCCACCGAACTGCGCCTTACCACCCAGCGGCTGCTGCGTGATCATCGAGTACGGCCCGGTCGAACGCGCGTGGATCTTGTCGTCGACCAGGTGGTGCAGCTTGAGGATGTACATGTAGCCGACCGAGACGGGCTCCGGGAACGGCTCGCCGGAGCGACCGTCGAAGAGCTGCGCCTTGCCGGACGAGCCGATCAGGCGCTCGCCGTCGCGGTTCGGGAGGGTCGAGTCGAGGAGGCCCTCGATCTCGCGCTCGTACGCACCGTCGAACACCGGGGTGGCGACCTTGGTGCCGGGCTCGGCGCTGCGCGCTGCCTCCGGCAGGGCCGAGGCCCACTCCTGGATGCCCTCGACGTTCCAGCCCTGCTTGGCGAGCCACCCGAGGTGGATCTCGAGCACCTGGCCGAAGTTCATGCGGCCGGGGACGCCGAGCGGGTTGAGGACGATGTCGACGGGGGTGCCGTCGGCGAGGAACGGCATGTCCTCGACCGGGAGGATGGTCGAGATGACGCCCTTGTTGCCGTGACGACCGGCGAGCTTGTCACCCGCGGTGATCTTGCGCTTCTGGGCGATGTAGACGACCACGCGCTGGTTGACGCCCGAGCCGAGCTCGTCGTCGCCGTCCTGCGAGTCGAACACCTTGACGCCGATGATCGTGCCCTCTTCACCGTGGGGCACCTTGAGCGAGGTGTCGCGGACTTCGCGCGACTTCTCGTTGAAGATGGCACGGAGCAGGCGCTCCTCGGCGCTCAGCTCGGTCTCGCCCTTCGGCGTGACCTTGCCGACGAGGATGTCGCCGGGGCGGACCTCGGCACCGATGCGGATGATGCCGCGCTCGTCGAGGTCGGCCAGCAGGTCCGGGCTGACGTTGGGGAGGTCACGGGTGATCTCCTCCTTGCCGAGCTTGGTGTCGCGGGCGTCGACCTCGTACTCCTCGATGTGGATCGAGGAGAGCGTGTCGTCCTTGATGAGGTTCTGCGACAGGATCATCGCGTCCTCGTAGTTGTAGCCCTCCCACGGCATGAACGCGACGAGGAGGTTCTTGCCGAGCGCGAGCTCGCCGTTCTCCGTCGCGGGACCGTCGGCGATGACCTCGCCCTGCTCCACGCGCTCGCCAGCGGAGACGATGACGCGGTGGTTGTAGCTCGTGCCCTGGTTGGAGCGGTCGAACTTGCGCAGGTAGTAGGTCTGCGTGCCGCCCTCGTCGAGCTGCAGGGTGACGGCGTCGGCCGAGACCTCGGAGACGACACCGGCCTTGTCGGCGGTGACGACGTCGCCGGCGTCGATGGCCGTGTAGCCCTCCATGCCGGTGCCGACGAGCGGCGACTCGGAACGGAGCAGCGGGACGGCCTGGCGCTGCATGTTCGCACCCATGAGGGCGCGGTTCGCGTCGTCGTGCTCGAGGAACGGGATGAGCGACGTCGCGACCGACACCATCTGGCGCGGCGAGACGTCCATGTAGTCGACCTCGTCCTTGGCGACGAGTTCGACCTCGCCACCCTTCTTGCGGACGAGCACCTTGTCGTCGGCGAAGTGGAAGTCGTTCGTCAGCGGGGCGTTGGCCTGCGCGACGACGAACTCGTCCTCTTCCGAAGCGGTGAGGTAGTCGATGGTCTTCGTGACCTCGCCGTTGACGACGCGACGGTACGGGGTCTCGATGAAGCCGAAGGAGTTGATCCGACCGAACGACGCGAGCGAACCGATCAGGCCGATGTTCGGGCCTTCCGGGGTCTCGATCGGGCACATGCGGCCGTAGTGCGACGGGTGGACGTCACGGACCTCGACGCCGGCACGCTCACGGGACAGACCACCCGGGCCGAGGGCCGAGAGACGACGCTTGTGCGTCAGGCCCGCGAGCGGGTTGTTCTGGTCCATGAACTGCGACAGCTGGGACGTTCCGAAGAACTCCTTGATCGCGGCGACGACCGGACGCACGTTGATGAGCGTCTGGGGCGTGATCGCCTCGATGTCCTGCGTGGTCATGCGCTCGCGGACGACGCGCTCCATACGGGACAGACCCGTGCGGACCTGGTTCTGGATGAGCTCGCCGACGGCGCGGATGCGACGGTTGCCGAAGTGGTCGATGTCGTCCACGTCGAGGCGCAGCTGCACCGGCTCGCCGTCACGGACGCCGTCGATCGTGGTGCGCTCAGCGTGCAGCGACACGAGGTACTTGATCGTCGCGACGATGTCCTTGACGGTGAGCACCGAGTCGGACAGCGGGGCGTCCATGCCGAGCTTGCGGTTGACCTTGTAGCGGCCGACCTTCGCCAGGTCGTAGCGCTTCGGGTTGAAGTAGAAGTTGTCGAGGAGCGCACGTGCGGCCTCGGCAGCGACCTGCTCGCCCGGGCGGAGCTTGCGGTAGATGTCCTTGAGCGCCTCTTCCTTCGTGAGGACGGCGTCCTTCTCGAGGGTCGACTCGATCGACGCGAAGCCCTGGAACTCGTCCATGATCTCTTCGCTCGTCAGGCCGAGGGCCTTGAGGAAGACGGTCACGGACTGCTTGCGCTTGCGGTCGATGCGCACGCCCACCTGGTCGCGCTTGTCGATCTCGAACTCGAGCCAGGCACCACGCGACGGGATGATCCTCGCCGAGTAGATGTCCTTGTCGGAGGTCTTCTCCTGCTGGCGCTCGAAGTACACGCCGGGCGAACGGACGAGCTGCGACACGACGACGCGCTCGGTGCCGTTGATGATGAACGTGCCGCGCTCGGTCATGAGCGGGAAGTCGCCCATGAAGACCGTCTGCGTCTTGATCTCACCCGTCATGTGGTTCATGAACTCGGCGTTGACGTACAGCGGAGCGGCGTAGGTCTTGCCGCGCTCCTTGCAGTCGTCGATCGAGTACTTCGGGTCCTCGAGCTCAGGCGCGGTGAACGAGAGCTGCATGGTCTCGCCGAGGTCCTCGATCGGGGAGATCTCCTCGAAGATCTCCTCGAGCCCCGAGTGCAGCGCGAGGTCGGTGCGACCCTGCTCCTGCCCTTCGGCGAGGCGGGCCTTCCAGACGTCGTTGCCGACGAGCCAGTCGAAGCTCTCCGTCTGGAGTGCGAGCAGATCCGGAACCGTGAGGGTGTCCGTGATCTTGGCGAACGAGAGTCGCGAGTGGTTGCGACCGTTCTTGGGGTTGGTGGATGCGTTGGGCGCAGCAGCCAAGGGTGTGACCTCCGGTAGGCCCCGTCGGGCCGACACTGACGAGCAGTGTGTAGGTGAGTGGATTGATCGCTCGGCGAACCCCGAGAATTCATGCCCTGTGACCACGCCGACACGTGCGCGACGCGGAACGTCGGCGTACGTGTGGGATGATCTCCGTGAGCGGTACCCGCCGCCATATACGGGTCCGGCTGCACCAGGGCGAGATGAGTTTCTGTCTCAGAACTCTGCGTCGACCGCAATATGACGACACGGATGCCAGGGAGCGCGAACTGTCATCATAGTTCGCTCCGTGGCGGGCTGTCCAGTCCCGGCTTGACCGGATTCGGCAGTGGCGTGTATAAGCCGCCGCACCCCGCTTCCATTCCCGCGGGCACGCAGGACGTCGGACGCGGGAACGCAGGACGCAGCCCGGCCCCCGCTCAGCCGAGGCGTTCGCGCTCGACGTGCCCCGCGCCTCCCGGCCCGCCCGGCAGTCCGGCCAGCGCCCGGAACGCGTCCTCCGGACGGCGCGTGCGGACGAACGTGACCCGCCCCCGGTCGTCGGTGAGCTCGATCCCGAGCCCGGGCGTGAGGATGAGCGCCCGCACACCGCGACGGATCCGCAGGCCGACCCCGCCGTAGGTGGCGGCGTCCGCCTCGACCAGTCGGACGTCCGCGATCCGCCGGCGCGGGATGCGCCGCGGCGGGAGCGGGCGGAAGTGCAGGGTCACGTGCCGCTCCGTGACGGTGAACCCGGCGCGGGCGAGCACGAGCAACAGCCCGACCGTGACGGCGAGCAGGCCCGGCACGAGGAGCGCGATCTCCGGTGCGTCGCCCGGCCAGCCGAGCACCGCGGCGGTCAGGCCTGCTCCGCCGACGAGCAGCGCGACCCCGACGACGCGCATCCAGGTCGGTGCCGCCTCGCGGTCGGCGTGGAACGGCCGGGAGGCCCGGATCGCCCGGGTGGATCGGGTCCCGGACCGGTGGGTGTCCGGGTCGGCGAGGCGCGCGGTGGGCACGCTCATGGTGTCGGCGGTCATGACGGAGGTCTCCTGCGGCGGATCAGCAGTGGTGCACTCGTCATCGGGTGCGGTGCGTTCGACGGCCAGCGCGCGCGGGTGGCCGGAGGGGCGGCGCGCAGCAGCACGCCGACGGCGCGCACGCTCGAGCGGTGGGGACGCTCACGGGCACGTCGTGGTCACGGTGCACGGGCGGACGCGTGGTGTGTGGGGCACCGCACGCATCGACGCTCACGCGTCGTGACGACAGCCGTCGACGATACGGGCCGAGTCTTGGCGTCCGCTGGCTGTTCATGTGTACGCATTCACGAGCGCGCCGTCCCGCGCGGGGATCGCGGTGGTGTTCCATTGTCGGCATGGCTGATGCGTTCGACGGGTTCCGGATCGGTGCGGGGTACTCGGTGGTGGAGCCGGACCGGCACCGGCCGGGGTCGTTCACGCTCGTGGTGGACGGCACACCGCAGTCGCACGTGGACCTCGAGGACCCGACGCACCTGGCGTTCGAGTACATCCGGCGGATCGGGCACGCGATCGACCTGCTGCCCGACGGCCCGATCACGGCGCTGCACCTCGGCGCGGGCGCACTGACCCTGCCCCGCTACGTCGCGGTGACCCGCCCGGGTTCGCGGCAGCAGGTGATCGAGCTCGAGCGCGACCTGGTCGAGCACGTGCGCGAGGTCCTGCCGTTCCCCCGCGGAGCGTCGATCCGGGTGCGGTACGGCGACGCCCGGGAGGTCCTCGGCAAGCTGCCCGCCGGCCTGCGAGGCACCGTGGACCTGGCGGTGGTGGACGTGTTCGGCGGTTCGCAGATCCCCGCGCACGTGACGAGTGTCGAGTTCTACCGCGAGGTCGCCGCGTTCCTGTCACCGACGGGCATCGTCGCCGTGAACGTTGCCGACGGTGCGGGGCTGGCGTTCGCCCGTGGGCAGGCCTCGACCCTGCAGTCGGTGCTGCCCTCGGTCGCCGCGGTCGCGGACACCGGGATGCTCAAGGGCCGGCGGTTCGGGAACATCGTGCTGCTCGGGTCGCCGTCGGAACTGCCGGTGGCGGACATGCCCAGGCGGTACTCGTCCGACCCGATGCCGGCCAAGGTCGTGCACGGTGCGGAGCTCCGGTCGTTCATCGCCGGGGCACCGATCGTCACCGACCAGACGGCGGTCGCGTCGCCGGAGCCGAACCGGAGCGTGTTCGGGGGCTGATGCCCGCCCGCGTCGCACTCCCGGTGACGGACTTCGGGCACTCGGCGGGTCCGGCTGTCAGGATGGAGTGAACGACCGCGCAGGTGCGCGACCGAGCGATGGGAACCCTGATGACGAACGACGACCGGAACGACCAGGACCGGACGGGCGACGGCCAGGAGCCGCGCTGGGGCGAGGCCCCGCAGCAGCGGCCCGACGCCGACGCCCCGCGGTACGGCGAGCGGGTGGACCCCGCGCCGACCTCGACCCCGCAGTACGGCGAGCAGTACGGGCAGGGCCAGCAGCAGTACGGCCAGCAGAACGGCGAGCAGCAGGGCCAGTACGGCCAGCAGCAGAACAGCCAGTACGGGCAGCCGTCGAGCACGCCGAGCTGGAACGACCAGCAGCGCCACGACCAGGGCCAGCACCACGACCAGCAGCCGTACGCCGCCGCGTCCGCGCACTCCGGCGCCCCGGCATGGCAGGCCCACGACGAGCCGAAGCGCAAGAAGAAGACCCTCGGTGTGGTGGCGTTCGTCCTCGGGCTGGCCGCGCTCGTCATCGGCGTCATCGGCGGCTACGTGATGGGCTCGGCGCTCGCGAACAGCGACGCGATCAACAACCTCGTGCCGAGCGGCGGAGCGACCCCGGACCAGCAGGAGCTGCAGCGCCAGCTCATGGAAGACCCGGCCGTCGTCTCGCAGCTCGGTGTCGGTGCGGTCATCGCCGGCGTCGCCGCGATCCTCGGCCTCTGGGCACTCGTGCAGGGCATCATCGCCGCCGTGACCAAGCGCGGTCGGGGCTGGGGCATCTTCGCCATCGTCCTGGCGGTCGTCGCCACGATCGCGACCATCGTGACGTACATCGGTGTCGCAGCGGCCGCCGCGGTGGGCGCCGGCTCCTGACCGACCCCCTCGAACGGCCCGTCGTGCTCCGGCGCGGCGGGCCGTTCGTCGTCCCGGGGGGGCACGCGCGGACGGCCGCACCCGCGCAACCTGAGCGCGTCGCACCGACGGCTCCCGGCAGACCGCGGCTACCCTCGAACCGATGTCCCTCCCGCCCGACGACCGCCAGCAGCCCGACCTGTCCGACCGTTCCCGTGAACCGCGCCACGCGGCGCCCGTGACGGCCGGCGTCAGCCCGGGCAGTACCTTCGCGCCCATCAGCCTGCGACCCGCGGTCGACGTCGACGCCGTGCACCAGCGGCTCCGTGACCTCGGCCAGAGCCGCAGCACCGACGCACTCGCCGAACGGGCCGAGCTGCTCCGTCTACTCGGACGCCTGGACGAGTCGCTCGTCATCGCCGAAGAGGTGTTCCGCCTCGCGATGTTCACCGGGGAGCGCCAGGACAAGGTCGCCGCACGGATCCGTCGCGCGCACGTCCTGCACGACCTCGGTCGGCACGACCGGGCCGCCTCCGAGGCCGCCTTGGCCCGCGACACCGCGGCCACCGAGGAGTGGCCGGAGCTCGAGGGCGCAGCAGCCGAGATCGAGGGCTGGTCGCTGTTCGAGAACGACCGCTTCGACGAAGCCCGCGCAGCACTGTCGCGGGCGTACCAGGCCTTCCGCCAGGCGGGCGCACCGTCCGAGCGGACCGACGCGTTGCGCACCGCGGTCGAGGCCGCGATGCGCGCTGCCATCACGAACCCGGCGGAGCCCTCCGACAAGCCGCGGACGGCCCGCGAGGTCGCCGCCCGCCGCGCCGAGGACGACGAGCCGACGACCCGTGTCGCCGAGCCGGTGAAGCAGGTCCCGCCGATCCGCCGCCGTGTGCTGGGCGCGCCCGACGCCGCCCGGACCGAGGCCGACGACATCTGGGGCCGGATCGCGGCCCGGGCAGCGAAGAAGGGCCAGGCCGACCCCCGCGCCGAGCAGTGACCGCGCTCGAGGCCGTCCGGCTCCGCGCCGAGGCACTCATGGCCGAGCACCTCGGCGCCGGCACGTGGACCTTCGGGTTCGACCACGCGAAGACCCGCGCCGGTCAGTGTGACTTCGCGCGCAGACGGATCACGGTGAGTCGGCACCTGGCCACACGGTTCTCCGACGACGACGTCGAGCAGGTCCTGCTGCACGAGGTCGCGCACGCCCTCGCCGGTGCGCGGGCGGCACACGGACCGAAGTGGAAGCGCACCGCCGCAACGATCGGGTACACCGGCTTCCGGCTGCACGACGGCCCGATCGCCAGCGAGCTCGCACCCTGGATCGGCACCTGCCCCGCCGGACACGAGCACTTCCGGTACCGCACGCCCACCCGTCCCCTGGCCTGTGCCCGTTGCTCCCGGCGGTTCGACGCCCGGAACGTCATCACCTGGCGGCGCCGGACAGCGGACGACGACGCGGCCACGATGGCGTCGACTACCGCATGACGGTCCCGACGCACGGAGGCGCGCCGGTAACCCGTTAGCCTGGGCGGATGCACACGGGGCAGCACATCCGCACGGACGCCGGTTCCACCTGGTTCTTCGACGCCGGTCGGATCGCGCTCGACTTCGCGCACACGGGTGGCTTCGCCGACGATCCGGCCGGCCGACGTCCGCGGTCGCAGCTCGGGGAGCTCCTCGCGAGCCCGGCCGACCTGGACGAGTGGCTCAGCGAGCACACCGAACCGATCGACGTCGGCGCCAGCGCCCGTGAGCTGCAGGACGCCCGCGCCCTCCGTGCAGCGATCGCCCGGCTCGCCGTGGCCGCCGCCCCCGCTCCGGCGAGCACCGCCGCCGAGCGCACCGCCGTGGCGGCGGGCCTGCGTGCCGGGGCCGGCCGCACGCGCCCCGCGCCCGACGACATCGACACCGTCAACCTGTTCGCCGCCCTGCCGGACGTGCCCCCGAGCCTCCCGGGTGGCCGACGCCGCGCCGGGGCCAACCGCGTCCGCTTGGCCCAGGCCCTGTCGAGCGTCGCGCGCGACGCCGTCGCGCTCCTCACCGAGGTCGGCTTCGACGACGTCGAGGCCGACGGCCGGCCGACGCGACTGAGCCGGTGCTCGGCCGAGGACTGCGGCCTGGTGTTCTACGACTCGTCGCGCGGTGGGACCCGGCGCTGGTGCTCGATGCAGCGGTGCGGCAACCGGGCGAAGGTCCGGGCGCACCGGGCCCGCCGCGCCGCGGAGTGAGCTTGGGCTGACCGCGGCGGGACGCCCGGACCTGCGCCCCGGCGCGTGATCCGGACGGTGTCGGGCCCGCGAGCGGTCACGACACCCCGCTCACCCCCGCCGAGCGGTCACTGACCGTCTGCTGGCGGCGTCCCAGCCGACAGATCGCTACCAGCCGACGCAAAGCAAGCGACGAGTCGCGACCACTCGACCGCGCAGGAGGCGCGTGGCCGCGCCGCCACGGGCCTCCCGTCCGCCTTCCGCGAGCGGTCACGACACCTCGCTCACCCCCGCCGAGCGGTCACTGACCGTCTGCTGGCGGCGTCCTAGCCGACAGATAGCTACCACCCGACGCCCCCACGCGGGGGTCCAGGCCGCCTCACGCAGTAACGGCGAAGAAAAAGATTCGGCTCGCCGAATCTTCTGGCAGGATCGGTGCATGACCGACACTGCCAGCCCCCGGCTCGACGAGCATCCATCCGGTGCCCCGCGTCGTCGTGCAGCCGGCCTCACCCTGCTCGGACCGGCGTTCGTGGCGGCCATCGCGTACGTCGATCCCGGCAACGTCGCCGCGAACCTGACCGCGGGAGCCGAGTACGGGTACCTGCTGCTCTGGGTGCTCGTGGCCGCGAACGCGAGTGCCGTCGTGGTGCAGTACCTGTCCGCCAAACTCGGCGTGGTGACGGGCAAGTCGCTGCCCGAACACCTCGGCCTGCGGATGCGACGCACCCCGCGCCTGCTGTTCTGGGGCCAGGCCGAGATCGTGGCAGCCGCGACCGACATCGCCGAGGTCATCGGCGGCGCGCTGGCGCTCTACCTGCTCTTCGACCTGCCGCTCGTGGTCGGCGGGATCATCACCGGGCTCGTCTCGATGCTCCTGCTGACGCTGCACAGCCGTCGGGGCACGCGTCTGTTCGAGACCGTCGTCACGGCGATGCTCGCGATCCTGACGATCGGCTTCTGCGCCGGCCTGCTGTTCGCCCGGGTGTCGCCGACCGACCTCGTCGCCGGGCTGGTGCCGCGCTTCGAGGGCTCCGGGTCGGTCCTGCTCGCCGCGTCGATGCTCGGCGCCACCGTGATGCCGCACGCCGTCTACCTGCACTCGGCGCTCGCCCGGGACCGCCACGGGGACGTCCCCGCCGGGCCGGAGCGTCGCCGGGTGCTCGTCGCGACCCGGTGGGACGTCGGGCTCGCGCTGGTCGTCGCGGGCGGGGTGAACATCGCGATGCTCGTCCTCGCCGCGGCCACCCTGCCGGGAGTCGCGGGCACCGACTCCATCCCCGGCGCGCAGCGGGCCATCGCCGAGAACGTCGGACCGGTCGTCGGGGTGCTCTTCGCCGTGGGGCTGCTCGCGTCGGGCCTGGCCTCGACCTCGGTCGGCTGCATGGCCGGGGCCGAGATCATGAAGGGGCTGCTGCACGTGCGGATCCCGCTCGTCGCCCGGCGCGCGATCACCCTGGTGCCCGCGATCGTGCTGCTCGCGCTGAACGCCGACGCGACGATGCTGCTCGTCGTCAGCCAGGTGGTGCTGAGC
The DNA here is from genome assembly GCF_018598405.1 of Curtobacterium flaccumfaciens. Lineage (NCBI taxonomy): Bacteria > Bacillati > Actinomycetota > Actinomycetes > Micrococcales > Microbacteriaceae > Curtobacterium > Curtobacterium flaccumfaciens. Next base: position 168,083 of record NZ_JAHEWS010000001.1, read on the forward strand.
TTCGGGATCGCCTTCGCGATCGTGCCGCTCGTGGTCTACACGTCACGACGGAGCGTGATGGGCACGGACGTGAATGCCGCGACCACCCGCGTGGTGGCGTGGGTGATCGCGGCGGTCATCGTGACGCTCAACGTCGCGCTGGTCGTGCTCACCGTGACCGGCTGAGGCCAGCCGGACGGTGGCGGGACCGGTCGTCAGGCGACGACCTGCACGTCCTTCCAGAACGCGACGTAGCCGGAGTAGTCCTTGCCGACGCGGTCGAACGACGACGGGATCGGCGTCGGGTACGACCACGCGCGGTCCTGCAGCGCCTGCCCGTCGACGTTCACCGTGAAGTACTGCGTGTCGCCCTTCCACGGGCAGTGGTACTGGGTGGGGCTCTCGGTGAAGAGCTCGGTCTTCACGCTCGACGGCGGGAAGTACCAGTTGCCCTCGATCTTGATGAGGTCCTCTTCGGGGGCCTCCGCGATCACCGTGTCGCCGACGACTGCCTTCATGGCGTTGCTCCTTCGCTCGCTGGTTCCGTGACGGTGCGAACGCTACGCGCGCTCCCCCGATTCCCGCAGGACGGTCAGGTCGGGCCCCGCGGCGAGCGCCGCGTGCACGTCGTCACGGCTCAGGACGGCCGCTCCCTCGGAAGCGCTGACCAGGTGCCGCACCGCTCGGCGCAGCCCCGTGTACGCCGCGCTGGCCGCAGCGGCCTCGGGCGAGGTGTGGTCGATGCCGACCTCGGTGAGCGCGTCGACGACGGCGCCGGCGGCGAGCAAGTCCTCGACGGCGAAGTCGGGTGCGTCGGCGACGTCGACGGACTCCCCCGCCGCCTCGGCGGCGGCGTCGAGGGCTGCGGTGTGGTGCAGCCCGGCGGCCACGATCGCGACGACGCACCGGTCACCGCGTGCGGCCTGGAGGCCCGTCACCCGTTCCGCGACCGCTGCCGCGTTGCCGAGGTGGCCGAGCACGACCTCCGGACCCTGCGGCAGCTGCGCGGTCACGTTCCGCAGCGCGCGCCGCTGCGCGGCGGCGTCGGGCGTCGGCGGCAGAGCGTCGACCCAGACGAGCAGGTGGGCACCGTGCGCGATCCGAGCCGCGCCTCCGGGACCCCACGCGAACCGGACCTGGTACTTCTCCTGGGTGCGTTCTGCCACTGGTTCACGATAGCCGCCCGGGCGATGCTGTCCCTCTCCACAGGGTCTGCGTCCGACCGGGCTCCACCCGGGTCGGCGACCCTAGGATGCATGTCCATGGAGATCGCCCCCGTGCCCACCCTGACCGGCGACCGTGTGACCCTCGAGCCCCTCGGGCAGGAGCACGCGGAAGACCTGCGGGCGGCGGTCGCGGACGGCGATCTGTGGCGCACCTGGTACACCTCGGTGCCCGCCCCGGCACAGGTCGAGGCCGAGATCGACCGGCGGCTCGCCGAGCACGAGGCCGGGCGCATGGTGCCCTTCGCCGTGCGGGACCGTCCGACCGGCCGGGTGGTGGGTGCGACGACCTTCATGAACATCGACCCGGGCAACCGTCACGTCGAGATCGGGCACACGTTCCTGGCGAAGTCGGCGCAGCGCTCGGGGATCAACACCGAGTCGAAGCTGCTCATGCTGTCCCACGCGTTCGAGGCGTGGCAGTGCATCGCGGTCGAGTTCCGCACGCACTGGCACAACCTGCAGTCACGCGCGGCCATCGCGGGCCTCGGTGCGAAGCAGGACGGCGTGCTCCGGAACCACGCGATCGGCCGTGACGGCACCCTGCGCGACACCGTGGTCTTCTCGGTCATCGCGTCGGAGTGGCCGGCCGTCCGACTCTCGCTGGCCGAGCGGCTCCGGCGCCACGACCGCGCCGAGGGGTCCCGCCGCCGGTCGGCCCGGCACGCCTGAGTCGTCTCACGTGGTCGGGGCCGCCGGGTCACGGCGCGTCGTCCAGCCCGCGGGCGTAGCGTCAGCGGCATGCACGTCGGCCTCCGGATCGTCCTCGATGCGCCGGTCGACGCCGTGCGCGATGCCCTGCTGTCCCCGTCCGTGATGGTGGCGGTGACGAAGCCGTTCCTGGCGTACCGCTCGCGCGACCCGCAGGGGTTCCCGGAGCGCTGGGAGCCCGGGCACCCGCACCCGATCACCGCGGACGCCTTCGGATTGGTGCCGAGTGGCGACACGCACGTCGACCTCGACCTGTACGAGGTCGAGGGGGTCCCCGTGCAGCGCGACAACGGCGGCGGGACGTCGGGGTTGTTCGGGCGGATGACGATGTCGCACCGGATGGCCGTCGTCGCCGCACCGGGTGGTCGGACCCTGCTGCTCGACCGCCTGACCTACCGGATGCGCCCCGCCGTGCTCGGCCTCGCCCTGTGGCCCGGCATGTGGGTCATCTGGCAGTGGCGGGCGTTCCGGATGCGCGCCCTCGCACCCACCTGGCGGACCGACGGCGCGTGACGCGACGCGGGTCGGGCCTCCCGTCCCCCGCGGAGCGGGCGTAGCCTCGACCACGTGAGCCAGACGCGTCCCCAGGAGCCGACGACCGACGACCGCGTGCACAGCACGCTCGCGACCGCGGATTGGCGGCGGATGACGTTCGACCTGTACCGCCGCGTCCGCGCCACCCCCGACCCCGAGACGGCGCACGCGCTCTGGCGCGAGACGCGCGACGCGATGTTCGCGGAGCACCCGGCGTCACCGCTGCTCGACGAGGACGCCCGCGACTTCGAGTCCCTGCCGGTGCCCGACTACGACCCGGCCTGGCGCTTCCAGGTCCGCATCGAGGCCACCGAGCCCGCCGAGTTCGACTTCGAGACCGGCACCGACGGCGTCGTCCACTTCGACCGGCTCGGCGTCGTGCGGGTCCCCGGCCTCGGTACCCTCGACGTCTGGAAGCACGGCGGCTACGCGGGCGGGGTGTTCGTGCCGGTCAAGGACTCCAGCGCCGGCAAGGCCCGCGGCACCTACGGCGGCGGGCGCTACCTGCTCGACACCATCAAGGGTTCGGACCTGGGCGGCGACGACTCCGGGTCACTCGTGCTCGACTTCAACTTCGCCTACAACCCGTCGTGCGCGTACGACCCGGCGTGGGCGTGCCCGCTCGCGCCCCCGGGCAACACCGTGCCGGTCCCGATCCCGGTCGGCGAGCAGTACGACTTCTAGGGTGGAACGCATGACAGGACTCGTCGCCCTCGACGCCGGCGGTCGCGTGCCGCCGTTCGAGCAGGTCCGATCGCAGATCGCCGCACAGATCACCGCCGGGTACCTGGTGGACGGCGAACGGCTGCCGAGCGTGCGGGGGCTGGCGGACGAGCTGGGCCTCGCAGCCGGCACCGTCGCGAAGGCCTACCAGCTGCTCGAGGAGGCCGGGCTCGTGCACACCGCGCGGGGTGCCGGCACCCGGGTGGTGCGCCCCGCCGAGGTACCGGACGCCGTCGCGGACGCTGCTCGGGCCCTGGCCGCTGCTGCACGGTCGGCCGGGTTGTCGGCGGACCAGGCGGCGACCGCGTTGCGGGAGGCCTGGCCGGCGTAGCGCTGCGGGTCGGTGCTTCCGGGCGTACCTGGTCGTTTCGGGCGTACCCGGTCGAAAGTTCTGACCCGGTATGCCCGATTCGACCAGGCATCGCACGCGTTCTGGGAAGGAACGCTCAGCAGTGCTTCGAGACGTACGCCTCGTCGGTCGGGACCACCAGGTCACGGTCGCGCAGGATCGTCATCGCCGGGCGGCTCTTCAGCGTGCAGACCGACGCCCACGAGCGCTCGAGGGTGTCCGGGTACTCGATGTCGATGACCCGCTTGCCGTAGGCCTTCGTGTACGCGGCGCACTCGCGGTACTGCACGCACTCCTCGGCGACGACGAAGTCGAACCCGGTCTGCTTCCGACCCGACGCCCCGAGCTGCGGGGTGTTCTTCTGCCCGACGGCCATGCCGTGCCGGTGTCCCTTGGTGACGAGTGACTTCGCGAGCGCCAGGTTGCCGGCGCGGGTGAGCCGCCCGCCGCTGCGGGTCCAGGAGTCGAGGTTGTCGAACTCGACCGCGTCGAACCCGCGGTCGCCGCAGCGGGCGATGGTCTTCGCGAGCACCTTCGTGATCAGTGCGCGCTTCGCCGCGGTCCGGGTGTCGAGGAGCATCTCGTCGGGCCACCCCGGGTCGGCGACGGGCTTGCCGGCACGGTCGCGCAGGATCGCGGACGGGTAGGACTTCGTCCACGCGCGGGCGGAGCCGGGCTGGGTCTGGAACCCGTTGACGTAGCAGATGTTGTACTTGCCCTTCGCCGGGCGGTCGGTGCTGTCGCGCTCGACGATCGTCACGCCCTTGGCCGGGGTGTACGCGCCGCCGAGCTGGTAGTCGGGACGGCCCGAGGTCGGCAGGTTCGTGTAGCCCGCGGCCGCACTCGTCGTCGCGGCCTCGGCGCAACCAGCGGTGCCGAGGACGGCCACCAGGGCCATGGCGGTGGTCAACAGGACGGATCGGATGCGCACCCCGGAATCCTCCCACGCCGAGAGCGCACCGCCCTGCCCTGGCTGTTCGGCGGACACGCACGCTATGCTGGTCGTACTCGAGGCGCCGATCGCCTCGTGCGTCGTACGGACGCCCCGAACTCCCGACCACCTGTCTCCAGACTCCGGTCGATGATCGAGCACCTCACGAAGGTGCCCAGGCTTCTCTGCTGCGGCGACTGCGCCAGCCACATCCGTTGGCGCGCATCCCGCCCGCGCGCTGCCTCAGAGCGCGCCCACACCCGGACTCCTCCGGCTCGAAAGGTCACCATGACCACCGAAGACATCCGTTTCTCCGACCTCGGCGTCCCCGCGCCGATGGTCTCCGTCCTCGCCGACCAGGGCAAGGACATGGCGTTCCCCATCCAGGCGGACACCCTCCCCGACTCCCTGCAGGGCAAGGACGTGCTCGGCCGTGGCCGCACCGGTTCCGGCAAGACGATCGCGTTCGCGATCCCGCTCGTCGCCCGCCTCGCCGCCAGCGGCCGGAAGCGCCGCGCCGGCCGCCCCCGTGCCCTGGTCCTCGCGCCGACCCGTGAGCTCGCGACGCAGATCGACGTCGCCCTCGCCCCGCTCGCCAAGGCCATGGGCCTGAACACCACCACCATCTTCGGTGGCGTGGGTCAGGGTCGGCAGGTCGACGCCCTCCGCGGCGGTGTGGACGTCGTCGTGGCCTGCCCGGGTCGCCTCGCCGACCTCATGCAGCAGGGCCACGTGAACCTCGGCGACATCGAGGTCACCGTCCTCGACGAGGCCGACCACATGGCCGACATGGGCTTCCTGCCCGGTGTCACCAAGATCATGCAGGCGACGCCGGAGCAGGGACAGCGCCTGCTGTTCTCCGCGACGCTCGACAACGGCGTGGACAAGCTCGTCAAGAAGTTCCTGCACAACCCGGTCATGCACTCCGTCGACGAGGCGAACAGCCCCGTCGAGGCGATGACCCACCACCTGTTCGAGGTCGCCGACGCCGACGCGAAGAAGCACCTCGTGAGCGCCCTCGCCTCGGGCAACGGTCGCCGCATCCTCTTCATGCGCACGAAGCACCACGCCAAGCGCCTCGCCAAGCAGCTCAGCAGCCAGGGGATCCCGGCCGTCGACCTGCAGGGCAACCTGTCGCAGGGTGCCCGCGAGCGCAACCTCGCGAAGTTCTCCTCCGGTGAGGCCCTCGTGCTCGTCGCCACCGACGTCGCCGCCCGTGGTGTGCACGTCGACAACGTCGAGCTCGTCGTGCACGTCGACCCGCCCACCGAGCACAAGGCGTACCTGCACCGCTCGGGTCGCACGGCGCGTGCCGGTTCGTCGGGTGACGTCGTCACGGTGACGATGCCGGCCGAGCGTCGCGACGTCGCGCAGATGATGCGTGCGGCCGCGATCAAGGTCACGCCGCAGCACGTCACGGCGACCTCCCCGGCCGTCACCGCACTCGTCGGCGAGGTCGCTCCGATCCGCCACGTCGCCGAGGAGCAGCCGACCCAGCAGCGTCAGCCCAAGCAGCGCTCGGTCGAGTCCGCCGGTGACGGTGGCGGTCGTCGCCGTGGTCGCGGCGGTCGGTCGGGAGGCGCGGCGCAGCCCGCGCGCTCCGGCTCCGCAGGCGAGTCCGGCGGTTCGGCCGGGGGCCGTCAGGGTCGTCCGGCCCGTGGCGCACGTTCCGAGGGTGCCGGGCGCTCCGGTGTCGCAGCCGCCGGCTCGACGGGTGGTCGCCGCAGCGGCGGCAACCGTCGCTCGGGCAGCAGCGACGTCGTGCGCGGCGGCTCGTCGGCCGTCTGGTCCTCCGAGGGTGGCTACGCCGCCGGTCGGTCCGGCAACGAGTCGGGCGGCAACCGTCGTGGCAGCTCGCGCCGCGCCTCCCGTCCGGCCGGCGCTGCCGACCGCCACTGACCTGCGCGCTGAGCCGGCCGGTCTGACCCGGTCGGTCTGAGCTCGGTGGTCTGAGCTCGCAAGACACTGGTGTTCACGCGCCGAACACCCGCATCCCGCGGTGTGTTGCGTGGACACCGGTGTTTTGCTGTGCCCAGGCGTGCGGACCCGGGCGAACCTTGGCGGGGGCTGGGGGCCGTGTGCTCCGGCGGGCGTACGGTCTGGTGCACCAGAGGCCGTGCAAGCGGCTGACGGGGAACACGTCCGCTTCTGGAAGGAGTGCCCATGGCTGGCATCGATGACATCAAGAACGCCGCTGAGAAAGCGGCTGGCAAGGTCAAGGAAGCCACCGGCAACGCGACCGGTAACGACCGGCTGAAGGCCGAAGGTCAGACCGACCAGGGCAAGGCCTCGGCGAAGCAGGGCGTCACCGACGTCAAGGACGCCGCGCACGGCGTCGCCGACAGCTTCAAGGACGACAAGCACTAAGCCGGTTCGCGACCGCGCTGCGAAGCCCCCGGATCCGATCGGATCCGGGGGCTTCGTCGTGCCTTGCGTGGAGCGCCCTGGTCGGGCTAGTGCAGGGCGCCGACCGAGGCGAGGCCTGCACGGAGCAGTGCGCCGCGACCGCCTTCCATCTCGTCGGCAACGGCGTCGGACGCGGCTTCCATCGGGCTCATCCACGTGAGCTCGAGGGCGTCCTGACGGGGTTCGCACGTGCCCGTGACCGGGACGACGTAGGCAAGGGCGATGGCGTGCTGCCGTTCGTCGGTGTACACCGAGGCGCCGGGCAGTGGGAAGTACTCCGCCACGGTGAACGGCGTCGGGCTCGTGGGGAGCTGCGGGAACGCCATCGGGCCGAGGTCCTTCTCGAGGTGGCGGAACAGTGCGGTGCGGATCGACTCACCGAACATCACCCGGCCGGACACCAGGGTGCGCGCGATCGAACCGCTCGGGGAGACGCGCAGCAGCACGCCGACCTCGGTCACGACGCCGAGTCCGTCGGTGCGGACGGGGACCGCCTCGACGTAGCAGATCGGCAGACGACGGCGGACGTTCGCGAGCTCCTCGTCGGACAGCCAGCCGGAGTCGGGATCGGGGGTGCGCAGCGAGGACATGCACCGTGTCTACCAGGGACGGCGGCGAGTTCGGCGAACGGCGCGGGAGTTGGGGGTGGTTAGCGTTGTCCACATGATCGATGCGGAACTGGTGCAGTGGACCCGGAGTGCCGTGGACCGGAGCGGCACGCCACTGCTCGTGGCGATGCACGGGGTGGGATCGAACGAGCAGGACCTGCTCGGGTTGGCGCCCGCGCTGCCGCCCGCCTGGACCGTCGCGTCGCTGCGAGCGCCGATGCCGTGGGGGCCCGGGTTCAGCTGGTACCCGCTCGGGACGCCGGGCTCCCCCGACCCGGAGGCGGTCGACGCAGCGGTCGCCGAGGTGCTCGACTGGGTCGACTCCGTCGCCGCCGACCACCCGCGGATCGGGTTGCTCGGGTTCTCGCAGGGCGGCTCGATGGCGCTCCAGCTCCTGCGGGCACGGCCGGCGGCCTTCGCGTTCGCGGTGTCGCTGTCGGGGTTCGTGGTGCCGGGCGTCACGGACTCCCGCGACGAGGCCGTGTCGGCCGTGCGCCCGCGGGTGTTCCTCGGGCACGGCGACCTCGACCCGGTGATCCCGGCCGATGCCACCGCCCGGACGCAGGCGTGGGCCGCGGCGCACACCGACGTGACCGACCGCAGCTACGCGGGTCTGCCGCACGCGGTGTCGACGGCGGAGCTGGCCGACGTGGCGGCGTTCATCGACGCCGGGTAGCGCGGAGCGCGCTTCGTGAGCACGAACGGTCGGGTCCGACGTGCGGACCCGACCGTTGCTGCTCACGATGTGCGGACGGACTGGAGGCCCGGTGCCAGCTGGCACCGGGCCTCCAGTCCGTCATGGGGTGACGTCCGTCGCGCGGTGACGTCCGTCAGTCGGCGAGGATCTGGAGCAGGTCCTTGCGGAGCTGGTCCACCTTGGCCGTGGCGGCCTTGGCCTGTTCCTCGGTCGCGGTGCTGCGGTACATCTGCAGGACGCCCATGGTCTTGCGGAGCGCCTCGAAGAACTCGCGCTGGGCGTCCGGGATGCCCGGGGCCCCGTCGAGGGCTGCGGCGATCTCGTCGGCCTTGGCCTCGGTCTCGGCCTTGCCGGCGTCGGTGAGCTCGAAGAGCGTCTTGCGGCCGTCGCCCGACGAGACCACGAGGTCTTCGTCGACGAGCTGCTGGAGCGTCGGGTAGACCGAGCCGGGGCTCGGCTTCCAGGCGCCGCCGGTGCGCTCGGCGATGGTCTTGATCACGGCGTACCCGTTCTGCGGACCTTCGGCCAACAGACCGAGGATCGCGAGACGGACGTCGCCGCGGCGACGGCGTTCGCGGCCGAAGCCGGGGCCGCCGAAACCGGGGCCGAAGCCCATGCCCGGTCCGAAGCCGGGACCGAACCCGCGGCCACCGAAGCCGCGGCCGCCGTGGTCGTGATCACCGCGGTCGCGGCCGGGGAAGCCGGCGCCGTGGTGCTGCCGCGCGCCGCCGAAGCGCGGGCCGCGCGGGCCGAACCCGCGCTGGTCGCGGGGGGACGTGTTGCTGTCGTCGTCATACGAGGGGCGCATGAGGAGTCCTTTCTTCGTGCTGAGTCGACTCGCGACCGGTCTGACCTGATCGTCTTCGTCGTATCGCGATGTGTTTACGATAGATCGGTAACTATCGCTCTGTCAAGGGGTACGGGCGCTCGGCCCGCTGTCGGTGGTGGCGGGCAGGATGGGACGGACCATGACGGACGTCTTCGAGCGCTTCTCTCCCGCCACCTCCGAGTGGTTCCGCGGCGCCTTCGACGCACCGACGCCCGCACAGGCCGGGGCGTGGGACGCGATCTCGACCGGGCAACACGCGCTCGTGATCGCCCCGACCGGTTCCGGCAAGACCCTGGCGTCGTTCCTGTGGTCGATCGACCGGCTCATCAGCGCGACCGACCGCCCGCCGGCCAAGCAGCGCACGCGGGTGCTCTACGTCTCGCCGCTCAAGGCCCTCGGCGTCGACGTCGAGCGCAACCTGCGGAGCCCGCTCGTCGGCATCACCCAGACCGCCCGCCGACTCGGCACCGAACCGCCGGACGTCACGGTCGGCGTCCGCAGCGGCGACACCCCGTCGTCCGACCGGCAGAAGCTGTTGCGCCAGCCGCCGGACATCCTCATCACCACGCCCGAGTCGCTCTACCTGATGCTCACCTCGCAGGCGCGCGAGACCCTCGTGAACGTCGACACCGTCATCGTGGACGAGGTCCACGCGGTCGCCTCGACCAAGCGCGGAGCACACCTGGCGGTGTCGCTCGAGCGTCTCGACGACCTGCTCGACAAGCCCGTGCAGCGCATCGGGCTCTCGGCCACGGTGCGCCCGCCGGAAGAGGTCGCGCGGTTCCTCGGCGGCCGAGCACCCGTGACGATCATCGCGCCGCCCGCGCAGAAGACCTTCGACCTGCGGGTCGTCGTCCCCGTCGACGACATGACCGAGCTCGGTGCACCGCCGGTCGGCGCGGACGCGTCCGAGTCGCCGACCAACGGGTCGATCTGGCCGCACGTCGAAGAGCGCGTCGTCGACCTGATCGAGGAGCACCGGTCGACCATCGTCTTCGCGAACTCGCGCCGGCTGGCCGAGCGGCTCACGGCGCGGCTCAACGAGATCCACGAGGAGCGCGTGCTGGCGGCGGCCGGTGACGGCGTGCTGGTGCCGACGGGTGCGTCCACGGACGACGACGGGCTCCCCGCGGCGCGGGGCCGACCACAGTCACCGGCCCGCACCTCGGCGCACGCCGTCGCTCCCCAGGGCACGAAACGGCCGCCGGCGCAGATGATCGGCGGGTCCGGGCAGACGGGCGGCGGGGGCTCGGACGCCTCCGTGCCGGTGCTCGCGCGTGCGCACCACGGATCGGTCTCGAAGGACCAGCGCGCGATCATCGAGGACGACCTGAAGTCCGGTCGGCTGCGGTGCGTCGTGGCGACGAGTTCGCTCGAGCTCGGCATCGACATGGGCGAGGTCGACCTGGTCGTCCAGGTCGAGGCGCCGCCGTCGGTCGCGAGCGGCCTGCAGCGCGTCGGTCGCGCCGGACACCAGGTGGGCGAGATCTCCCGGGGCGTGCTGTTCCCGAAGCACCGCGCCGACCTGGTCAACAGCGCGGTCACGGTCGAGCGGATGGTCGCCGGGCAGATCGAGTCGATCTCGGTGCCGGCGAACCCGCTCGACGTCCTGGCGCAGCACACCGTGGCAGCGGGGGCGATCGACACCCTCGACGTCGAGCACTGGTTCGAGCTCGTGCGACGGAGTGCTCCGTTCAGCGGCCTGCCCCGGTCGGCGTTCGAGGCGACGCTCGACCTGGTCACGGGCCGGTACCCGAGCGACGAGTTCGCCGAACTGCGGCCCCGCCTGGTCTGGGACCGCGTGCACGGCACCCTGACCGGACGACCCGGCGCCCAGCGACTCGCGGTGACGAGCGGTGGCACGATCCCGGACCGCGGCATGTTCGGCGTGTTCATGGTCGGCGAGAAGGCGTCCCGCGTCGGCGAGCTCGACGAGGAGATGGTCTACGAGTCGCGCGTCGGCGACGTCTTCGCCCTCGGAGCGACGAGCTGGCGGATCGAGGAGATCACCCACGACCGCGTCGTCGTGAGCCCCGCGTTCGGGCAGCCCGGACGCGTGCCGTTCTGGAAGGGCGACGGCATCGGCCGGCCCGCCGAGCTGGGGCGCGCGACCGGTGCGTTCGTGCGCGAGGTCGAGGGCGCCTCGGACGACGACGCCCGTGCCCGCGTCGCCGCCGGTGGCCTCGACGAGCGCGCCGTCACGAACCTGCTGACCTTCCTGCGCGACCAGCGTGCGGCCACCGGCCACGTACCGAACGACACCACGCTCGTCATCGAGCGGTTCCGCGACGAGCTCGGGGACTGGCGGCTCATCCTGCACTCGCCGTACGGCATGCAGGTGCACGCGCCGTGGGCCCTGGCCGTCGCCGCCCGGCTGCGCGAACGGCACGGCATCGACGGCGACGCGATGGCCGCCGACGACGGCATCGTCGTGCGCATCCCCGAGACCGACGCCGAGCCGCCGGGCGCCGACCTGTTCGTGTTCGAGCGCGACGACCTCGAGGCCCTGGTCACCGACGAGGTCGGCGGTTCCGCCCTGTTCGCCGCGCGGTTCCGCGAGTGTGCGGCACGGGCGCTGCTGCTGCCCCGACGGAACCCCGGGCAGCGGTCGCCGCTCTGGCAGCAGCGGCAGCGGGCCTCGCAGCTGCTCGAGGTCGCGCAGAAGTACCCGACGTTCCCGATCGTGCTCGAGACCGTGCGCGAGGTCCTGCAGGACGTCTACGACGTGCCGGCCCTGCTCGGGATCGCCGACGACATCGCCGGACGCCGGATCCGTCTGGTCGAGACCGAGACCGAGCAGCCGTCACCGTTCGCGCGGTCGATCCTGTTCGGGTACGTCGCCGCCTTCATGTACGAGGGCGACTCCCCGCTGGCCGAGCGTCGGGCAGCGGCGCTCTCGCTCGACTCGACGCTGCTCGGCGAGCTGCTCGGTCGGGCCGAACTGCGCGAACTGCTCGACCCCGCGGTCATCGCCTCGGTGGAGCGCGACCTGCAGCGGCTCTCCCCGGACCGCCGTGCCCGTGACACCGAGGGCCTCGTGGACGTGCTGCGGCTCGTCGGCGCGCTCGACCTCGACGAGGCGGTCGACCGGAGCTGGCTTGCCGACACCGCCGACCGCCCAGCGGCCACCGCGGAACTGCGCAGCACGCTCGAAGTGCTCGAGCGCGACCGCCGGGTCCTGTCCTTCTCACACGCCGGCGCGACACGCTGGGCCGTGATCGAGGACGCCGCGCGCCTGCGGGACGCCCTCGGGGTGCCGCTGCCGATCGGCGTGCCCACGGCGTTCATCGAGCCCGTCGCCGATCCCCTCGGTGACCTGATCGGCCGCTACGCCCGGTCGCACGGGCCGTTCTCCGCACAGGAGGCTGCCGGTCGCCTCGGGTTGGGCATCGCCGTCGTGCAGGACACCCTGCGCCGGCTCGTCGCCGACCGCCGGGTGGTGGAGGGCGAGTTCCGCCCCGACCGCCAGGGCGCGGAGTGGTGCGACGCCGAGGTCCTGCGCCGGATCCGGACGAAGTCCCTCGCCGCCCTGCGACACGAGGTCGAACCGGTCTCGCCGGACACCCTCGCCCGGTTCCTGCCCGCGTGGCAGCACGTGCAGACCCCCGGGACCCGCGGTGGGCTCCGCGGCGTCGACGGCGTCCTGCAGGTGATCGACCAGCTCGCCGGGGTGGCCCTGCCCGCCAGCGCCTGGGAGACCCTGGTGCTGCCGTCGCGCGTCACCGACTACTCGACGAGCATGCTCGACGAACTGACCGCCACGGGCGAGGTCCTGTGGTCCGGCGGGGGCACCCTGCCCGGCAACGACGGCTGGGTGCGCCTGCACCTGGCCGACACCGCGGCGACGACGCTCGCCGAGCCCTCCGGTGACGAGACGACCGAGCTGCAGCGCGACGTGCTCGGGGCCCTCGCCGGCGGTGGCGCGTACTTCTTCCGCCAGCTGGGCCAGGCCGTCGGCAGCAGTGACGACCAGGCGCTCACCACCGCGCTGTGGGACCTGGTCTGGGCCGGGCAGATCACGAACGACACGTTCGCCCCGCTGCGGTCGATGCTCGGCGGCAAGGCGAAGAGCTCGAGTGCACCGCGATCACGCGCGTACCGCGGCCGACGGCGTCCGACCATGCCGACGCAGTCCGGGCCGCCGTCCGTCGGGGGGCGCTGGTCGCTCCTGCCGCTGGCCGAGTCCGACTCGACCGTGCGGGCCGCCGCGACCGCCGAGCAGCTGCTCGAACGCTACGGCGTCGTCACCCGCGGTGCCGTGCAGGTCGAGGGCGTCCGGGGCGGTTTCGCCGGGGTGTACCGGGTGCTCTCGCGCTTCGAGGAGTCCGGCCGCGCTCGTCGCGGGTACTTCGTCGAGGGGCTCGGAGCCGCGCAGTTCGCCACCGGCCCGACCGTCGACCGGCTGCGCACCTACGCCCGCGACCTCGGCGACGACGAACGCGACGACCCGGACCGGAAGCGCGAGGCACTCACGCTCGCCGCGACCGACCCGGCGAGCCCGTTCGGGGCCTCGTTGCCGTGGCCGACGGGCGACGCAGACTCCGGTGTCGCGGCCGACGATGTCGAAGCCGCACCGTCGGGGACTGCGGTCGGCAGCGGCGCGAAGACCACGCGGGGCCACCGGCCCGGGCGCAAGGCGGGTGCCCTCGTCACGACCGTCGACGGCAAGCTCACCGTGTACGTGGAGCGCGGTGGCAAGTCGGTGCTGACCTTCACCGACGACGCCGCCGACCTCGCTGCCGCGGCCGCCTCGATCGCCGGCATCGTCCGGACCGGGCTGCGGAAGCTCTCGGTCGAGCGGGTCGACGGGGACTTCGTGCTCGAGACGCCCCTCGGCGGCGCGCTCCGCGAGGCGGGGTTCACGGCGACCCCGCAGGGGCTGCGGCTCCGTGTCTGAGGCGAGCCGCGCCTCCCGGCAGTGCAGCGACCACGTGCCGGAGGTGACCCGTGCCTGAAGGCGACACCGTCTACCGGGCGGCCCGCCGCCTGCACACCGCGCTCGCGGGCAAGGTCCTGACCACGAGCGACTTCCGTGTGCCCGCGTTCGCCACCCTCGACCTGGTCGGCCGCACCGTCGACGAGGTCATCCCCCGCGGCAAGCACCTGCTGCACCGCATCGGCGACCTGACCGTGCACTCGCACCTCAAGATGGAGGGCCGGTGGGACGTCTACGCGCCGGGTGACCGCTGGCGACGGCCGGCACACCAGGCGCGGGCGGTCCTGGGCGCCGAGGGGGTCTCCACCGTCGGTTTCGCGCTCGGGGTGCTCGAAGTGGTCCCACGCGACCAGGAGTCCGAGGTCGTCGGACACCTCGGGCCGGACCTGCTCGGGCCCGACTGGGACGCCGACCTGGCCCTCGCCAACCTCACGGCCGACCCGGAGCGCCCGGTCGGGCTGGCGCTGCTCGACCAGCGGGTGCTCGCCGGGCTCGGCAACGTGTACCGGAACGAACTCTGCTTCCTGCGCGGCGTGCTGCCGACGCGTCCGGTGGGACAGGTTCCCGACCCGGCGCGGACGATCACACTCGCCAGTCGGCTGATCCTGGCGAACCGGGACCGCAGTGCGCGCGTGACCACCGGCGTCGACCGCCCGGGCGGGCGGTTCTGGGTCTACGGCCGCGCCGGCAAGCCCTGTCTTCGGTGCGGGACCCCGATCCGGCACGGCGAACTCGGCGACTCGGAGCTCACCCTGCGCGACACCTACTGGTGTCCGCGCTGTCAGAGCTGACGCGCCGGGTGCAGGCGCGACGCCGCGGTCGTTCGGACGGCGTCGGTGACCCGTTCGAGCAGCGGCGACGCCAGGTTCCAACGCTGCCACCACAGCGCCACGTCGGCGTGCCGGCCCGGAGCCAGCTCGACCAGGACACCGCGCTCGATCGCTTCGAGGCACTGCGCCTCGGGCAGCAGCCCCCACCCGAAGCCGAGCGTGACGGCTCGGGCGAAGTCCGCCGAGGTCGGGACGAAGTGGCGCGGGCCTCCGGGGGCGTGCCCGAGGACCTGGCGCAGGTACCCCTGCTGCAGGTCGTCGTCACGGTCGTAGTCGACGAGCGGGACCTCGTCGAGCCGTCGGAGCATCCGCCGCTCGGTCCCCGTGTCGCCGAGGTACCGGGCGACGAAGGTCGGCGATGCCACCGCCCGGTAGCGGTCGATGCCGAGCGGCACCGACGAGCAGCCCTGCACCGGGTCCGCCTCGGCCGTCACCGCACCCATCACCGTGCCGGCGCGGAGCAGCTCGGCGGTCCGGTCCTGGTCCTCACGGTGCAGGTCGAAGACCACCTCGGTGTCGGCCCGCACGAGGGCGAGGGCGTCGAGGAACCAGGTGCCGAGCGAGTCGGCGTTCACGGCCAGCGGGATCGAGGGCACCAGCGACGATCCGCCGCCGAGTGCGCGGGAGGTCTCCTCGTCGAGCAGGCGGACCTGTCGCGCGTGCCGGAGGACCACCTCGCCGTCGGCGGTCGGGTGCACCGGGGTGGTGCGCTGGAGCAGGACCCGTCCGACCTGCTGTTCCATCGACTTGATCCGCTGGGACACCGCGGACGGGGTGATCGCCAGCGCGCGGGCCGCGGCGTCGAGCGTGCCGTGGTCGACGGCCGCGAGCAGGGTCTCGAGGTGTTCGCGCTGGAACCGTGGCATGCAGCTGAGCTTACGGCGGTGCAGGAACATGAGCTGTACTGCACGCCGCCCGGGGCCTAGCGTCGGGGACGTGACGGAACTCCTCCCCCTGCTCTCCGGCCTCGGCACCGGGCTCGCCCTCATCGTCGCGATCGGCGTGCAGAACACCTACCTGCTCCGCCTCGCCGTCAGTGCCGGGCTCCGGGTGGTGGCCGCTGCGGTCGTGGTGTGTGCCCTGTCGGATGCGCTGCTCATCGTCGCCGGGGTGCTCGGCGTCGGTGCCGTGGTCGAGCGGTTCCCCGTGGCGCTGCTGGTGATCCGGTTCGTCGGTGCCGCGTTCCTGCTCGCCTACGGGGTGCTCGCGGCGCGGCGGGCGCTGCGGCCCTCGGGGGATGCGATGCGGGTCGCGGACGAGGCCGCCGACGACGGTGTTCCGGAGCGGACAGCCGGTGGCGACGCCGCCCGCGCAGGGGCTGCTGCGGGCAGTGGTGGCGACCGTGCCGGGACGGTGGCGGCAGGGCGGACGCGCACCGTGCCTCCCGGCCAGGTGGTGACCATGCGGACGGCTGTGCTGACCATGCTCGTCTTCACGTGGGCCAACCCGCACGTCTACCTGGACACGCTGGTGTTCCTCGGGTCGGTGGCGAACCAGCAGGGCGCGGACCACCGGTGGCTGTGGACGATCGGTGCCGTCGCGGCGAGCTGCCTGTGGTTCGCCGGCGTCGGGTTCGGCGGGCGGCTGCTCCGGCCGCTGTTCGAGAAGCCGCTGACCTGGCGGGTGTTCGACGGCCTGGTCGCCGTCGTGATGCTCGCGTTCGGCGTGCTGCTGCTCGCCGGCGCGTAGCGGCGCGGCGGCGCGCGGCGCGGCGGGCGGCGGGCGGCGGGCGGTGGATGCAAAACACCGGTGTCCACACGTCGCGCCGCGGTCTGCGGGTGTGCAACGTGCGAACACCGGTGTTTTGCGGGCCAGGTTGACCCGCGGAACGGCCCCTACTGCATGCCCTGGCCGACGCGGCTGTGGCGACGGCTGTAGCCGAAGTAGATGACGAAGCCGATCGCCAGCCAGACGACGAACCGGAGCCAGGTCTCGACCTCGAGGTTCAGCATCAGCCAGAAGCACAGCACCGCCGAGATGATCGGCAGCACCGGGGACCACGGCACCCGGAAGGCCCGCGGGGCGTCCGGCCGCGAACGACGCAGCACGATGATGCCGATCGACACCAGGACGAACGCGGACAGTGTGCCGATGTTGATCATGCCCTCGAGCTTGTCGACCGCGGTGAACCCGGCCAGCAGGGCGACGACGACACCGGCGACCACCTGGACGCGCACCGGGGTCTGCGTCTTCGGGTTCGTCTTCGAGAACCAGCGCGGCAGCAGGCCGTCGCGGCTCATCGAGAACACGATGCGGGACAGACCGAGCAGCAGCACCATGACGACGGTGGTCAGCCCGATCAGGGAACCGATGGCGATGATGCCGGCGGCCCACGGCAGCCCGACGATGGTGAACGCCGAGGCCAGCGACGGCGTGTCCTCCTCGGCCAGGCGCTGGTACGAGACCATGCCGGTGATGACGATGCTGACGCCGACGTAGAGCAGCGTCACGATGCCGAGGCCGATGAAGATGCCGCGGGGCAGCGTCTTCTGCGGGTTCTCGGTCTCCTCGGCACTGGTGGCGACGACGTCGAACCCGATGAAGGCGAAGAACACCAGCGACGCCGCGGCGAGCAGGCCGAAGACGCCGTACTGCGCGGGCTCCGCACCGGTGAACCACGACACGAGCGACTGGGTCCACACGCTGCCCTCGGCACCCTTGGTCGGCTCCGCCGGCGGGATGAAGGGGGTGAAGTTCGCGGCCTTGACGAAGAACGCACCGGCGACGATCACGAACACGACGATGGCGACCTTGATGACCGTGATGACGGCCGACACCCGCGACGACAGGCGGGTACCGAAGGCGAGGAGCACCGTGAAGATGCCCACGATGAGCACCGGCCCCCAGGTGAACGGGATCGGGCCGAGCTGGATCGTGCTCGGCAGGTCCACGCCGAAGACCCCGAACGCTTCGCTGAGGTAGATGCCCCAGTACTTCGCGATCACGGCACTGGCGGTGAGGGTCTCGAGGATGAGGTCCCAGCCCACGATCCAGGCGAGCAGCTCGCCCATCGTGGCGTAGGTGAACGTGTACGCGGAGCCGGCGACGGGGATCGTCGACGCGAACTCGGCGTAGCACATGATCGCCAGGCCGCAGGTGACGGCGGCGAGCAGGAAGGAGATGATGACGCCGGGCCCTGCGAAGTTCGCGGCGGCGTTGGCGCCGAC
This sequence comes from Curtobacterium flaccumfaciens, assembly GCF_018598405.1. Lineage (NCBI taxonomy): Bacteria > Bacillati > Actinomycetota > Actinomycetes > Micrococcales > Microbacteriaceae > Curtobacterium > Curtobacterium flaccumfaciens. The sequence goes on from NZ_JAHEWS010000001.1 coordinate 186,006, forward strand.
CGAGAAGATGCCCGCACCGACGGCGACCGCGATCCCCATCGCGGCGATGTCGAACGTCTTCAGGGAGCGTTTCAGGGACCTGCCCTGCTCCTCGGAATCGGCCAGGGAGGCCTCGATCGACTTGATGCGGAGCTTCGTTGCCATGGGGTGGATCCCGTCATCGGCTGGGCGGCGGACCTCGGAAGGGTACTGGTGTGCCAGCGTGTCACGCAAAGCGTCCGGCCGGACGGTGGCTCGGTCCGGCGACGGACGGGAGGCCCGGCACCGGTCCGGCGCGCAGCCTGCGGCCGCGGGGTGCGTCAGCGGGCCGCGGGGTGCGTCAGCGGGCCACGGGTTGCGTCAGCGGCCGGCGCGCCAGTCCGACAGGAACCGCGCGCCGGCCTCGTCGTGGATCACGCCGTCGGGCGCGGTGAGTACCGGGTAGGGCGTCACCGGCACACCGTCGGCGGGACGCACGTCGACGTGCGCGACGTCGTGGCCGTGCTCGTGCAGCCAGTCCGCCATCGCGTAGTCGCTCCGGGAGTCGCCCATGGTGCGCCAGGCGACGGGGAGTTCGCCGTCCTGCGCGAGGAGCTCGAGCGAGCGTTCGGCGCCGAGGTCCTTGCCACTGCGATCGGACTCGACGTCGGTCGAGATGATCGTCGGGTCGATCCGCCACTGCACGGCACCGTCGGTATCGGGTCGGACGTCGTCGAGGCGTCGGACGCCGAGCCCCCGACGCTCGAGCGCGGCCATCGCCTTCGCGTCGAACTCCGGCTGGCGGGCGAGGTACGTGGCGTTCGGTACCTCGACGCGCTGCTCGATCGACACCATGGCGCGCTTCGTCTCGTCGAAGAACACCAGGTCGGCGTACTCGGCGCGGACCAGCTCGCGCATCTCGTCGGCGTAGTCACGCGGCAGCGCCAGGTCCTCGGCGACGGTCAGCTCGCCCATGCCGCCGTCGTACTGCGGGCCGATCGAGCACCACACGGCGCCCTTCTCGCAGACCGCGTGCACCCGCCCGCCCTCGGCGAGCCCACCGGCGAGCAGCGGGCCGACGACCTCGGAGCGGATGAACGCGTCGCTGCGACCGGTGTTGAAGACGATCGGGATGCCCTCGGCGGCGAGCGCCACGAGGTCCGCGACGATGCTCGGGATCGCGATGGTGCGGGAGACCGGGCTGGCGATGGGCCCGTCGACGTCGAGCAGGAGACCGAGGCGGGGTGCGTTCACCCGTCCATCCTCTCGCAGTCAGCTGCTGGGCGAGACGATCCGGTCGCGGACGCGGTCGACCAGCGCCCCGAGGGCCTTCGGGTCGGGCACGTGTCCCTGCCCGGGCACCTCGGCGTACTCCGACCCCGGGACGGCGTCCACGACGGCACGGGCCGCACGGCGCATCCACTCGAGTCCGTCGCCACCGGCACCGACGAGCACCGGGACCCCGACCGCTGCGGCGACCCGTTCGGGGACGGCGAGGCCGTTCAGCACCCGGACATCGCGGCTGAGCACGTGGGCGTCGACGACGAGAGACCTCCAGAGCGAGCCCTTGAGCCGGAGTGCGGTCACCTGGCCCATCGGGACGCCGAGCACCTGGGTCAGGAAGCCGCGGACGGCCTGGGCGCGGCGGCCGGCACCGACGTGCTCGTCGAGCAGGTCGGCGAAGACGACGTCGTCGGCGTGCGGGTCGACCGAGGCGCGGTACGGCGGCTCCCACAGGACGGCGCCGTCGACGGGCAGTCCGGTGGCGAGCCCGTGCAGCACGACACCGGCGCCGACGCAGATGCCGACGGCGGTGGTCGGTGCGCCGATGCTCTCGACGACGGCGCGCAGGTCGTCGACCTCACGCTCGATCGCCCACGACGCCGAGTCGCCGCTCGCACCGCGGCCACGGCGGTCGTAGGTCACGACGCGGTGGGAGGATCCGAGCTCGGCGACCACGCGGTCGAGGTACGGGGTCCCCCGGTGGTCGAAGGCGCCCCCCGCGACGACGACCGCCGGTCCGTCCCCGGCCTCGGAGACGGCGATGGCTGTGCCGTCGGAGGAGACGACCGTTCGGTCGACGGGAGGGAGCATGGGGTCCTTTGCGGGCTGTCGACGGCGATGCGTCGGGCCTCGGAGGGGACCGTGCGGATTACCGGTCCTCCGAGTGTCGCAGGCGTGGGAGTCCGTGTCTCCCCCCGCTTCCAGGGGCAGAACACCGCCGCTCGACACCGCGTGGGTCGCCGTGCCATGCTGTTTGAGTACACCTGTACTCATACGCCAACGCCACTGCATCGGGGACCCCGTGACGCTCATCGCCATCATCGTCTGCGAGATCGCGTTCTGGGTCGCGATCCTGGGCGGCCTGACCACCCGGTACCTGCTGCGACGTCCTCGGTTGGGGGCGGCGCTGCTCGTCGCAGCACCCGTGATCGACCTCGCGCTGCTCGCGGTCGTCACCGTCGACCTGCTCGGTGGCGGGACCGCTTCGTGGCACCACGGACTCGCGGCGATCTACATCGGCTTCTCGGTCGCGTACGGGCACCGGATGATCGCCTGGGCCGACGTCCGGTTCACGCACCGGTTCGCCGGTGGCCCGGCACCGGAACGCCTGAGCGGACGGCGGCACACGGCCCGGTGCTGGGGCGACGTGCTGCGGACCGGGCTCGCCGTGCTGATCGCCGGTGGGGTCATCGGTGCGCTCGTCCTCGTGGTCGGGGACCCGGAACGCACGAGCGAACTGCAGGGCACGGTCGCGCTGCTCGGGGTGATCCTGGGCATCGAACTGCTCTGGGCGATCAGCTACACGATCTGGCCGCGCCGGACCGCCACCGCAGCCGCGAGCCCGGCCGGACCGTCGAGCCGGCCGTAGGCTGACCCGGTGCCACGCCGTGTCGACCTCGAGGAACGGGGATCCCTGGTGGCCGCGGCCTGCCTGCGGATCCTGGAGCGGGACGGCCTGGGTGCCCTGTCGGTGCGGAACGTCGCGGACGAGGCTGGCATCGCCCCGGCGTCACTCCGGCGGGTGTTCCCGACGCAGCACGCACTGCGGGAGCACTGCCTGACGATCATCGAGGAGCGCGTCATCGCTCGGCTCACGGCCCTGCGCTCGACCGGCCGCGCCCGCGCGCTGGACGTCCTCGCCCAGGTGCTGCCACTCGACGCCGAGCGCACGACCGAGATCCTGGCGCAGGTGCAGCTCGGCGTGCTCGCGCGCACCGACGAACACCTGGCCGCGAGCGCCCGACGGCTGAACGACGGGGTCCGCCGGGTGTGCACCCGGGCGCTGGAGGTCCTACGTGAAGACGGCAGCTTCGGCGCCGATCGCGACCTGACCGACGAGGCCGACCGGCTGCACGCGCTGATCGACGGGCTGGCGATCGAGCACACGTGGGATCCGACGGCACGTGCGCCCGAGCGCGTCCTGGCGCTCGTCGAACTGCACGTGGACAGCCTGCGCGGCGCGCTCGCCTGATGCCTCAGCGACCCCGGTAGACCTCACGCCGATGCCCGGCGCGCACGACGACGACCACGAGCCGCCCGTCGTCGATCAGGTAGATCACGCGGTAGTCACCGACCCGGACACGCCATTCCGGGCTGTTGACGAGTCGACGAGCCGCGGGTGGACGTGGCTCGTCAGCCAGGATCGCGAGAACCCCTTCGACGAGTCGTCGGGCATGTGGCGGTAGTTTGCGGATGGCACGCCCCGCACTCGGTTCGAACTCGATGTCGTAGGTCATCCCAGACCGAGTTCGCGCCTGAGGTCCTCCCACTTGACGTTCTCGCCGCCGATGCGCTCGTTCTCGAGTCGGGCCTCTTCCACCGCCTTCAGGTCGTCCAGGTCCTCAGCCGCCTCGAGCAACCGGTCGAGGACGGCCGCGTCGACGACGGCCGCGACGCGCTTGTTGCGCCGGGTCAGGTAGACGGGTTCGTGTCGGGCGTCGTCGATGATCGACGCCAGACGGCCACGGGCTTCGGAGATCGACACTTCGCTCACCTGTACATTCTAGAGCGTTTTGTACAAGTCAGACGAGTGCCGTGGTACCGACCGACTCCCGTTCGAGCAGGGACCGCTTGACGTCGAGCCCCCACGCGAAGCCCCCGAGCGTGCCGTCCGAGCGCAGCACCCGGTGGCACGGGACGAACAGCGCCGGGGCGTTCCGGGCACACACGCTCGCCGCCGCCCGCACTGCGTCGGGCCGGCCCATCGCCGCCGCGAACCCGGTGTAGGTCAGGGTGCCGCCGGCCGGGATCCGGCGGAGCTGGCGCCACCCCTCGGTGAAGAGCTCGGTGCCGAACTGCCGGACCGGCACCTGCATGGCGTGCTCGACCTCGCCCGAGTAGAAGGCGTCGACGGCCTCGACCGAGGCGACCACGCCGTCGAGCACGCGGTCGGGGCGGTGGCGATCGGCCAGGCGGGCGAGGATCCGCTCGACGGAGTCGGTCCACCCGGAGGCGAGGACCCTGCCCTCGGCGTCTTCGAGCACGGTGAACGGCCCGTCGGGGGTGTCCAGGGTCTGGATGGTTGCGTCGGTCATCGGTCGTCCTTCCGGGGGTCCTTTGAGGCACGGGCTGCACGGGCACCGGCGGTCGTCGTCATCGCGCGGTCGATGATCGGTCGCCAGCAGTGCATCGTGAGGTAGCTCCGCCAGGGGGCCACCTGCTCCGACCATAGGGAGAGCTCACGAGCCGTACCGGGCAGCCCGAGTTCCTGTGCACCGTTCCGCACCGCGAGGTCGCTGTGGAGGAAGATGTCGGGGTGGTGCCGGACCCGCAGCGCGACGTAGTCGGCGGTCCACGGGCCGATGCCCTTCACCGCGAGGAGTCCGTCGCGCAGGTCACCGAGGGACTGCCCACCGTCCACCACCAGGGACCCGTCGGCGAGCGCCGCAGCCACCCGCAGGATCGTGTCGACACGCGCCGCCGGACCACGCAGGGCCCCGTGCCCACGGGCCGCGATCACCGCCGCCGACGGGAACAGCAGCCCGCCGGGCCGGATCGCGTCCGGTGCCAGCGCACCGAGTGCGGCCACGAGCCGGGTCTGCGCGGTGCGCGCTGCGGCCACCGAGACCTGTTGGCCGATCAGGGTGCGGAACACGACCTCGTGCGCGTCCACCGCGCCGGGGAGTCGGAGGCCGGGCACCCGGGCGACGCGCTCGGCGAGTTCGGGGACGGCTCGGAGGACGGCGTCGACGGCGACCGGGTCGGCGTCGAGGTCGAACAGTGCTCGGACACGGGCCACGAGCGCCGGCAGGTCGGAGAGGTCGGTGACCCGCACGCGCAGGTCGATGCCGGTGCCCCGCCCGGCCGTGTCGGGGACTGCGGCCGACGCGCTGAACCAGCCCGGGCCTCCAGGCAGGTCGAGCAGCCGTCCGTACGACGTGACCCGGCCGGCGGGGTCGGTGTCCACCTGCTCCGTTCCCGGCAGGGAGTGCAGCGCGTGCCAGTCGAGCAGGCCCTGCGCGTCGAAGGGTGCCCGGGCCGGCAGGTGGACGTGCAGTGCCCCGTCACCGCCGTCACCGACGGAGCCGCCGGAGCCGACGGAGCCGCCGGAGCCGCCGGAGCCGCCGGTGGCACCGTCGCCTCGCCCGGACCGTCGTGCGCGGAGCTCGGTCGGGGTGACGGCGAAGACCTCGCGCACGGTGTCGTTGAACTGTCGGACGCTGGTGAAGCCCGCGGCGAACGCGACGTCGGCGACGGGCAGGTCGGACGAGGTCAGCAGGGTCCGCGCGGTCTGCGCACGGTGCGCCCGGCTGAGTGCCTTCGGTCCGGCACCGAGCTCGGCCGTCATGATGCGGTTGAGCTGCCGCTCCGAGTACCCGACGCGCGCCGCGAGTCCGGGGACGCCGTCACGCTCGACGACGCCGTCGAGGACGAGCCGCATCGCGCGACCGGCGACGTCCTCGCGCAGGTCCCACTCCGGGCTGCCGGGCGTCGCCTCGGGCAGGCAGCGCTTGCAGGCGCGGAAGCCCGCGAGGTGCGCCGCGGCGCTCGTCCGGTAGAAGGTGACGCCGGTGACCTTCGGCGTGCGTGCCGGGCAGCTCGGTCGGCAGTAGATGCCGGTGGAGTGCACGGCGGTGACGAACTGGCCGTCGAACCGCGCGTCGCGCGAGGCGACGGCTCGGTGGCGTTCGGCGTGCAGCGCGTCCGGCTGCGCGTCGGTGTCCGGGCTGGTCATGGGCTCAGCCTGACACGCGCCACCGACCGCGACTGGCGGGAATCGGACGGAGCGGTGCGCGGTCGGGCAGAAGACGCCGGCGTGTCATCCTGACGCCTCCATGTGCGCGAGACGCCTCCGAATCTCGCGGCGTCTCGCGGAGCGCGCGGCGTCCCAGGGACACGACGGCGTCTCACCGTGTCCACACAGAACCGCTCGATCTGGAGGCCCGGCTAGCGTTGGCCGCATGACTCCCGCAGACGACGTGGCCGGTCCCGGCGACCGGGTCGGTCCCGACGACCTGCCGTTCCGGACCGAGGTCGAGATCGCGCTGCTGCTCGTCTCGCCGCGGCACCGGTACGAGGGACGCCCGACGGACGGCGCACGGCCCGTGGGAGCGGACGATCCGGACGAGTCACGCGATCGCATCGAACTCCGGGCGGGGCTGGGCATCATCGGGGACCGCTACTTCGCGGCCCGGGCGCACGTGCACGCTTCCGTCACCCTGATCGGGCTGGAGGGGCTCGAGGCGGTCGGTGCGGCGATCGGTGCGACCGTCGACCCCGCGGCGACGCGGCGGAACGTGTTCCTGCGGGGCGCCGACGTCGAGGCGCTGCGGGGCGAGCCGTTCTCGCTGGAGAGCCTGCTCCCCGGTGGCGACGGTAGCGACGCCCTCGGTCGTGCCGTCCGGTTCCGCGGCTACCGGGCGGCGAATCCCTGCGCCTGGATGGACCACGAGGTGGCACCCGGGGCGTTCCGGGCGATGCGCGGCCGGGGCGGCGTGCGGTGCGACCCGGAGTCCGACGGTGTGCTCACCCTCGGTCCGGCGGTGCTCCGCACGGCTCGCCCCGTTGCGCTCGACTGACGCGGTCGCCGGCCGGCGCGGCGGCTGCCCGACGCTCAGGCGGTGAGGGCGCTCTCGATCGCGTCGACGAACGCCGGCAGGTCGTCCGGGGTGCGGGAGGTGATGAAGCCGCCGTCGACCTGGACCTCCTGGTCGACCCACTCGGCTCCGGCGTTGCGCAGGTCGGTCTGCAGCGACGGGAACGAGGTGACGGTCTTGCCGGACAGCACACCCGCCTCGACGAGCGTCCACGGGCCGTGGCAGATCGCCGCGACCGGCTTGCTCGCCTCGGCGAAGGCCTGTACGAGCGTCGCCGCGCGGGACTCCTGGCGCAGCGTGTCGGCGTTGATCGTGCCACCGGGGATCACGAGGGCGTCGAAGTCCTTCGCGTCCACACCGGCGATGGTGGTGTCGGGCTCGAGGGTCTGCCCCGGGTCCTTGTCGCCGACCAGGGTCTGGATCGTGCCGGTCTCCTTCGCCGCCACGGTCACCGAGGCACCGCGCTCACGCAGCTGCTCGGTGGGGACGACGATCTCGTCCTGCTCCACGCCGTAGTTCGTCGTGATGACGAGGATCTTCTTGCCGTCGAGGGTTGCCATGATCGCTCCTTCCGCGGCCCGGTCGTTCCGGCCGCGCACCCGAGGGTCGTCGGGGCCCGCTGGGCACGCGTGCAGGGGCCGCTCGGGTGCCGGGTCGGGCGGTCGCAACACCCCGCTCACATCCGCCGGGCGGTCACGAAGCGTCGGCTGGCCGCGGCGCAGCCGACGGTTCCTGACCACTCAGTGCAGGCCGCGCGGGGTGTCCTGACCAGCCGGCGAGGCGCCGTGGACGCGCCCACCGGCGGCCTGGAGGCGCGGTGCGGGCCCGCCACGGGCCTCCAGGCCGCCATCCGAGCGGTCGCGACACCCCGCTCACGTCCGCTTGGCGGTCACGAAGCGTCGGCTGGCCGCGGCGCAGCCGACGGTTCCTGACCACTCGGCGCAGGCCGGGCGGGGTGTCCTGACCGGCGGGGCGTCCAGGACGGGTGCCGCGCTCAGCCCCGGATGCGGAAGGCGTCGCCGTCGCGCTCGACGGTGAGCCCGTCGTAGCCGGGGATGCGGTGCAGCCCGTCGGTCACCGGGTGTTCGAGGGGACCGACGACGACCGTGGTGGCACCGGAGGCGATGGCGGACTCGAGCCCGGCGGGGGCGTCCTCGAACGCCACGCAGTCGGCCGGGTCGACGCCGAGCAGAGCGGCACCGCGCAGGTAGCCGTCGGGGTGCGGCTTGCCGTGCTCGACGTCCTCCGAGGGCACGAAGGCCGCGGGCACGGCGAACCCGGCGGCCGCCATCCGGCCCGCGGCGAGGTCACGCGGCGCGCTCGTCACGAGGGCGACCGGGACGCCGAGTTCGACGAGCCGCTGCACGAAGGCGACGGCACCGGGGATCTCGAGGATGCCCTCGGTGCTCGCGGTCTCCTCGGCGACGAGTTCCGCCGCGATCCGCTGCTGCTCGGCGAGGGGCAGGTCGGGCAGGAAGCGGCGCAGGGTGTCGATCGCCTGCCGCCCGTGCGAGAACGCGAGGATCTCGTCGGGGTCGATGCCGTTCGCGTGGCCGAACCGGGTCCAGGTGGCCTCGACCACCGCGGTCGAGTCGACGAGGGTCCCGTCCATGTCGAAGAGGACCCCGGACGCCACGATGTCGATCACGCGCCCGACCCTAGTCCACGGGCCCGACCGTCCCGGTGGTCAGCGCGCGACCGGGGTCAGCGCGCCCGGACGTACCGGGTGAGCAGCACGTCGCCCGCACCGCGCAGCACGTGCGCCGGGCGCATCCGCCGGAGTTCCGGGGACGACCCGCGGGCGATGCGCGGCCCCTCGCCGCCCTCGAGCGACGGGTCGATCGTCAGGGTCAGCTCGTCGACGGCGTCGGCTGCGATGAGTGCCCCGAGGAACGACGGCCCGCCCTCGCAGTGGATCATCCCGAGGTCACGGTCGGACAACAGGCCACGGATCCGTCCGGCGTCGACCGAGTCCGGGTCGTCGTCCGCGCTGCAGGGCACGACGTCGGCGACCTCGGCGAGCACCCGGCCCGTCGACGAAGCGGCTGCCGTCGCCGACGTCAGGACGATGGGCCGCACCGGCGCCTCGGTGAACACCCGAGACCCCGGGTCGAGCGACAGCGACCCGGTGACGATCGCGAACACGGGGTGGTCCGGCTTGCCGTGCGCCCGCCGCCAGGCGACGTCGGCGTCGTGCAGGACCATCGGCCCGTAGCCTTCGTCGCGGACGGTGCCGGCGGCGACGAGCACGACGTCGGCCACCCGGCGGAGCAGGTCGAAGACGCGCAGGTCGTCGTCGCCGCCGAGCGATCCGGACACCCCGGCGGCCGAGGCAGAGCCGTCCAGCGTCGCGACGAAGTTCACCCGGAGCCAGGGGTCCCCGGCGTCGGCGGTGTAGAGCTCGAGCAGGTCGTCGTCGGACAGGTCCGCGATCGACGGGGGCAGGACGTTCACGTGTTGTGCCTCGATTCCACCGGGGTCCGCCAGCCGAGTGTGGCCTCGACCATCCGCATCGCGTCGACGCTCTCGGCGACGTCGTGCATGCGGACGATCCGGGCGCCGAGCATCGCGCTCACGGTCGCGACGGCGAGCGATCCGGCAAGCCGTTCACCACGGGGGCGTCCGAGCGACTCCCCCACGAAGTCCTTGTTGGACACCGCGGCGAGCACCGGGTAGCCGAGCGCGACGACCTCGGGCAGCCGACGGGTGAGTTCGAGCGTGTGCACGGTGTTCTTGTGCAGGTCGTGGCCCGGGTCGACGATGATCCGTGACTCGGGGATGCCGGCGTCGAGCGCCCGGTCGACCCGTTCGCGGAGGAACGCCACGACCTGCCCCGCGACGTCGGCGTACTGCGGCGGAGCCGGCAGTCGCTGGCGCGGTGCTGCGAGCGAGTGCGTGATGACGACGGTGGCCTCGGAGTCGGCGACCACGGCGGCCATCCGCGGGTCGGACAGGCCGGTCGTGTCGTTGACGACGCTGGCCCCGGCAGCGATCGCCGCTGCGGCGACCTCGGGCCGGAAGGTGTCGACGCTGATGACGACGTCGGACTCCTGCGCGAGCTGCTCGACGACGGGCACGACCCGGTCGATCTCGTCGGCGGCCGGCAGCTCCGGGCCGGGGGCGAACTTCACGCCGCCGATGTCGACCCAGTCGGCACCCTGCTCCGCTGCGCGGACCGAGGCCGCGACGGCCCGGTCGAGCTCGAAGGTCGCGCCGCGGTCGTGGAACGAGTCAGGGGTGCGGTTCACGATCGCCATCACGGCGATGCGGTGGTCGAAGTCGATGGTGCGGCGACCGAGCGTCCGGACCGGGTGGCGCAGGTCCGGCACGACCCAGCCGGGTCCAGCCGTGCCCGGTGCACCCGAGACGCTTTGGAGGCCCGTCATTCGCCCGCCCCGGTGCTCACGTCGTGCCCGTCGCCGGTCGCACGCCCCGCGCCGATGAGCGCGATCGCCTCGGCCCGCCCCGCGGCGTCGGCCAACGAACCGGTCGCCGCCACCGTCACGGTCGTCGAACCGGTCTGGCGCTCCCCACGCGTCGTGACGCACTGGTGCTGCGCGTCGAGGACCACGAGGACCCCCTCGGCACCGAGCCCCTCGGCGATGGTCGCGGCGACCTGTTCGCCGAGTCGCTCCTGCAGCTGCGGTCGGGAGGCCACCGCGTCGAGCACCCTGGCCAGCGTGCCGAGCCCGATGAGCCGGTCGCCCGGTGCGTACGCCAGGTGCGCGACGCCGAGGAACGGCAGCAGGTGGTGTTCGCAGACCGATCGGAACTTGACGTCGCGGACGATCACGAGCTCGCCGCGCTCCCCGTCCTCGGCGTGCACCGTGCCGTCGCGGGCGATGGCGACCGCGTCGGTGCCGATCCCCGCGAAGAACTCGGCGTACGAGTCGGCGACCCGGGCCGGAGTGCGGGTGAGTTCGGGGCGGTCGGGATCCTCTCCGATGGCGAGCAGCAGCTCGCGCACGGCGGCCTCGACGCGGGCACGGTCCATGCGTGACGTCACCCGCTCATCCAACACCAGCCCTGGCCGGAGAACGCGAGCGGACACCCAGCGCGAGGCTCGCGGACGGCGTGGGACGGGCCTCCCGGCTGCTCCAACCTGTGAGACCCATGTGACACGCTCGAAACCCAGCGTCCTTTAAACTCTCGTGGTGAGCGCCCCGCAGACCGACACCACGCCCCGGAACCGCTTCGCGACCGGCCTCGATCGATTCTTCTCCATCACGCAACGCGGATCCTCGATCCCCCGCGAGGTCCGCGGTGGTGTCGTGTCCTTCGTGACGATGGCGTACATCGTCATCCTCAACCCCCTCATCCTCGGTGGGTTCAGCGCCGACCAGGCCGCGAAGGACGTCAGCGGCGGTTGGCTCGAGAACGCTCAGGTGGCGGCGGCGACCGGCCTCGTCGCGGGCGTCATGACCATCGCGATGGGCATCATCGCGAACCTGCCGTTCGGCATCGCCGCGGGGCTCGGCATCAACTCGTTCCTCGCCGTCAGCGTCGTGCAGCAGGTCACCTGGGCCGAGGCGATGGGTCTGGTCGTCATCAACGGTGTGATCATCGTGATCCTGGCGTTGACCGGCATCCGGACGATGATCTTCACCGCCGTCCCGGCCCAGCTCAAGGCTGCGATCACCGTCGGCATCGGCCTGTTCATCGCGTTCATCGGGCTCGTCGACTCCGGCTTCGTGCGCTCCTCCGGGCTCGCGTCGCCGCCGCTGCAGCTCGGCGAGGACGGCTCCGTCGGCGCCCTGCCGACCATCGTGTTCCTGATTGGCCTCATCATCATCGGCACGCTCATGGCCCGCCGGGTCAAGGGTGCGCTGCTCATCGGCATCGTCGCGACGACGATCATCGCGATCATCCTGCAGGCGATCTTCCAGGTGCCGACCTCGGTCGACTCGAAGACCGGCTGGAACCTCAACGCCCCCGGCCTGCCGAGCGCCCTGTTCGCCGTGCCGGACCTGTCGCTCGTCGGCCACGCCGACGTCTTCGGTGCCTTCACCCGCATCGGCCCGCTCGCCGCGTCGATGCTCGTCTTCACCCTGGTCTTCACGAACTTCTTCGACGCGATGGGCACCATGACCGGCATGGCGAAGGCCGCCGGTGTCGCGAAGCCGGACGGCACGTTCCCCCGCCTGAAGTCGGCGCTCGTCGTCGAGGGCGTCGGCGCGATCGCCGGCGGTGGCGCCTCGGTGTCGTCGAACACCGTCTTCATCGACTCGGCCTCCGGCATCGGCGAGGGCGCCCGCACCGGCATGGCCTCGGTCGTCACCGGGCTGCTGTTCCTGGCGTCGATGTTCCTCACGCCGCTCACCCAGGTCGTCCCGCTCGAGGTCGCCGCCGCCGGACTCGTCGTCGTCGGTGCGCTCATGGTCGCGCAGGTCGCGGACATCTCGTGGTCGGACTTCGGCTCGGCCCTGCCGGCGTTCCTGACGATCGTCGTCATGCCGCTGACATACTCGATCGCGAACGGCATCGGCGCCGGCTTCATCAGCTGGGTGCTCATCAAGCTGCTGTCCGGCCGTGGCCGTGAGGTCTCGTGGCTGCTCTACGTGGTCGCCGCGGGCTTCCTGCTGTACTTCGCGCGGGGGCCGCTGGAGGCGTTGCTCGGCGTCGGCTGACGCTTGCTGCTGGGCTGGGGCCTGGCGCGAGACGCCGTCGTGTCATCGAGACGCCGCCGAATCCGGCGGCGTCTCGACGTTTCCGGGGCGTCTCCGCACGACACCGGCGTCTCCGGCCTGGAGGCCCGTGCTCAGTCCGGCAGGTCGCTCGGCGTCGCCTCGTGGTGGCGCTGGTCCTGGGTGCGACGGTCTTCCTTCATGCCCGCCTCGAACAGGTGGCGGCGGCCCTGCACGAGCTCGTCGCGCGCGGTGCGCTCGAGCTCCTTGGCGAGGGCGTAGTAGCCGTCGTCGTAGTCCTCGACGATCTGGAACGTCCAGCGGCCCGCGATGACGTTGCGGCCCACGAGTTCGGTGTCGATGCGCTCGGCGAGCTCGGTGTGCCCGGCCTTCCGCAGCTGCTCGACCGCCTCACCGAGGTTCAGGTCAGCGGTGCCGGTCAGCCGGTGGAACCCGTAGAGCAGACCGCGGGCGTGCTCGATGACCTCGACCGCGGCGGACAGGCTGCCGAGCGCCTCGACCGTGGCCTCGGACACCCCCTCGGGAACCTGGTGCTGTGCGTCGGGGCCCTGTGCGTCGTTCGTCATGGGTCCCGTCTACACGACGGCTGCCGAGGCCGAGCGCAGTCACTTCGTCTGGTTGGGGTGGTGGGTGTGCACGTCGGTGATGCACACCACCCGGTCATCCACGTCGACCGTGAACCAGATCCGGGCGCCGCGCTTCAGCTCGAACTGACGACGCGTCCACTCCCGGCCGGAGTGTCGAACCACACCGAGTTCACCGCGCAGGGCGTGGCAGGACAGGTCCTCGGTCAACGGATCCGTGGTCAGCCGATCCCACGCGGCAGTGACGGCGTTCCGCTGCACCGCCACCACATCGCGCCATCCCTGTTCCGCGCCACGCGTCCCGAAGACGATCGTGTACTCCGTCGAACGGATCGGCCGGGGGACCCCGCCGCGCCGGCCCGCCACCGCGTCAGGGCTTCTCGACGCGGATCGGGTCAGCGAGGATCTCCGGCTCTCCGGTGTCCCAGCCCGCGGCGATCGCCTCGGCACTGTTGCGCCACGCCTGCATCTCGAGCAGGAGCCGGCGCGGCTGCCGGAGTGAGAACGAACCACGGGCGACGTCGACGATCTCCCGCGCGAAGCGCTGCTGGTCTGCTGCGCTCAGGAGCTTGATCCACGGGTACGGGATCGCCAGCCGATCGTGGAGCGGCAGCTGCTCGTTGAGCGTCACCGCAGCGATCAGCTGCGCCGCGATGTCCAGGACCGCGTCGTCGTCGTCGGACCGTTCCTTCGTGGTGAGGACGAGGGGTTTCCCGTCCCGACGCGTCACCTCGAGCGGAGCTTCCTCCGCCGCTGCGAACACCTGCTTGGCGTGGCGGGAGAGGTCTGAAGACTGCACCGACCGGCGGGATCGGGGCGGAGCGACGAGGGTCATGGATCAAGCGTATTCAGAACGTGTTCTGAACGCAACGGTCGGTTGCTCAGTCAGTGGTCGCCGCCTACCATTCGAACACACGTTCGAACGAGGAGACCCAATGATGATCACCGAGACGGCCGCCACCGTGCGGTGGGCCGAGGGCACGCCGACGCGGCTGGTGTGGGCCGGACGGCGCTGGCGGGTGAGTGACACCCCCACCAGGCTGACCGTGACGCGCGCCGAGCTGCCCACCGCCATCACCCACGCACCCGAGCGCACCGTGGGCTGGCGGTTCCAGGCGACCAGCGACGACGACGGTGAGGCTCTGGTGGTCGACATCGTCCCGCAGGGTGCCGGTTGGGGCGTGGCCCGGACGTGGACGTGAGCGGCCCGGACCGCTACCGTCCGGGCATGGACAGGTGGGTGGCGCTGCTGCGCGGCGTCAACGTGAACGGCATCACGATCCGGAGCGCCGAGCTCGCGGAGCTCTTCCGAGGGCTCGGGCTCGACGACGTCCGCACCGTGCTCGCCTCGGGCAACGTCGTGTTCGCAGCCGACCTGCCCCCCGAGCAGCTCAAGACCTCGATCGAGCAGGGGCTGCGCGACCGGTTCGGGTACGACGCCTGGATCGTGCTCGTCCGGCACGACGCCCTCGCGGCCGTGGTCGACGGGTTCCCCTTCGAACGTGCCGACGAACGGCACGACTACGTCGTGTTCGGGTCAGACGACGGTGCGCTCGACGCCTTGGTCGCGGACCTCGAACTCGACGACTCGGTCGAGCAGGTCGCCCGCGGGAACGGGGTCGTCTACTGGTCGTGTCCGAAGGGGTCGAGCACCGACACCGTGTTCGCCAAGCGGGCCGGCGCCGCACGCTTCAAGCGCACGACGACGACCCGCAACACGAACACCCTGCGGAAGCTCCTGTGATCCGGATCGGCGTCAAGCCTGCGGCGGCTGCCCGTTGCTCGCCATGGTGCCGCCGTCCACCGGCAGGACCGCGCCCGTGATGAACGAGGCCGCGTCGCTGGCCAGGAACAGGATCGCCTCGGCGACCTCGGCAGAGCGACCCCCGCGGCCGAGGGCGATGCGCTCGGTGAACTTCGACTGCAGCGACTCGTCCTCCGCCTGCTCCTGGGTCAGGTCCGTCCAGATGAGTCCTGGAGCAACGGCGTTCACGCGGACGCCGAACTGCCCGTTGTCGAGCGCAGCGGCCTTGGTGAAGTTCGTCACACCACCCTTCGCCGCGTTGTAGGGGCTCATCCGCCAGTCGGCGTCCTCACCGGAGACCGACGAGGTGTTGACGATCGAGCCCTTCGTCTCACGGAGGAACGGCAGGGCCGCCCGCGTGCCGTAGAACACGCCGGACAGGTCGGTCTCGATGACCCGGCGCCACTCCGCCGTGCTGATGTCGGTGATGTCGCCCGAGCTGAAGGTCCCGGCGTTGTTCACCAGGACGTCGAGCCGGTCGAAGCGGTCGATCGCCGCCGAGACGACGGTCTCCCAGTCCTCCGGGCTCGCCACGTCGGCGTGCAGGGCGACGACCCGGTGCGTCGGCAGGGAGTCGCCCACCGCCCGCACCTTCTCCTCGACGCTGTCGGTCAGCACGACCGACGCGCCCTCGTCGATGAACGCCCGCACCGTCGCCTCGCCGATGCCGGACCCCGCTCCCGTGACGATCGCGACCTTGCCCTCGAACCGGTTGCCCATGATGTCTCCTCTCGTTGCACGAACCGTGCCCGGGGAGACGCCATCGACCCGAGGGGCACGGCAGACCACGGTGCCCCGGGCCGACTGGACGCGTTCGGAGGCGCCGGGGCCCGAGAACGCACGTCGCCCCGGCACCGCGAGGCGGGACCGGGGCGACGAGCGAACGTGACGAGGGGTCAGCCGGTCGAGTCGTCGAGGTCGAAGTCGCGCTCGAGCGAGATCGTCGGGATCGACGCGGTGATGACCGAGCCGTCCGCCCGCAGCGTGCCCTGGATGTCGCTCGTGGTCGGGGCGTGCCCGGACATCCGCGGTCCGTGGTGCGGCATCGGCACCACGGTGGGTTCCCCCGCCTCGATGTCCCACTGCTGGTTGTGCACCCACACCGTGAAGCCCGAACCGGTCTCGACCGTGAGCGTCATGGTGTCCTGCTCGAGGTCGACACGGACCCGCGAGCCGCGCACCGTCAGGCGGTACGTCAGACGGTCCCAGTGCTTCGGCAGCCGCGGGTTGAAGGTCATGCGTCCGCCGTGGTCGCGCATGCCACCGAAGCCGTTGACGAGCGCACCCCAGATGCCACCCGTCGACGCGATGTGCACGCCGTCCGAGGTGTTGCCGTGCAGGTCCGCCAGGTCGACGTAGAGCGCGGTCTGGAAGTACTGGTCGGCGAGGTCGTGGTAGCCGACCTCGGCCGCCATGATCGACTGCACGACCGCGGACAACGTCGAGTCGCCGGTGGTGAGCGCGTCGTAGTAGTCGAAGTCGCGACGCTTCTCGGCGGCCGTGAACTCGTGCCCCTGCAGGAACAGCGCGAGCACGACGTCGGCCTGCTTGAGCACCTGGAACCGGTAGATCACCAGCGGGTGGTAGTGGAGCAGCAGCGGACGCTTGGACTCGGGGGTGTTCTCGAGGTCCCAGAGTTCCTTGTCGAGGAACTGGGCGTCCTGCGGGTGGATGCCACGGTGCGGGTCGAAGGGGATCTCCATCGACTCGGCCGCGTGCTCCCACTCGACGAGCTCGTCGGGCCGCAGACCCGTCCGGCGCACCATGCGGTCGTACTCTTCGGCGTCGTCGGCGGCGAGCTCACGGCAGGCGTTGACGGCGAACCACAGGTTCGCCCGCGCCATCACGTTCGTGTAGAGGTTGTCGTCGACGACGGTGGTGTACTCGTCCGGCCCGGTGACGCCGTCGATGTGGAACTTCTTGTCGCCGTTGGACCGCCAGAACCCGAGGTCTGCCCACAGCCGCGCGGTCTCGACGAGCACGTCGATGGCGCCGCGCTTCAGGAACTCGCGGTCGCCCGAGGCCCGGACGTACTGCATGAGCGCATGCGAGATGTCGGCATCGATGTGGTACTGCGCGGTGCCGGCGGCGTAGTACGCGCTGGACTCTTCACCGTTGATCGTCCGCCACGGGAACAGAGCGCCGCGCTGGTTCAGCTCGCGGGCCCGAGCCCGTGCCGCGTCGAGCATGTTGTAGCGGAAGCGCAGGGCGTTCCGGGCGACGATCGGCGCCGTGTACGACAGGAACGGCAGGACGTAGATCTCCATGTCCCAGAAGTAGTGGCCTCCGTAGCCGGAGCCGGTGACACCCTTCGCGGCGATGCCGTGGCCGTCGGTGCGGGCGGTGGCCTGCGCCAACTGGAAGAGGTTCCAGCGGACGGCCTGCTGGATCGCGGGCTGACCGGCGATCTCGACGTCGCTGCGGGCCCAGTAGTCGTCGAGCCACTCGCGCTGCTTCGCGAAGGTCTCGTCGACGTTCTCGGCGTGTGCGCGGTCGAGCGTGCGCTCGCAGCGGTCGGCGAGCTCGCGCACGGGCACCCCGCGGGAGGTGTGGTAGACCACGTGCTTCACGAGCCGGATGGGCTGACCGGCTCGGGCCTGCACCCGGTAGACGTGCTTCGCCAGGTCGTCCTCGATCGACGACGACTCGTCCCAGCTGTTCTCGGTCTCGATGTGGTGCTCGACCCCGACGCAGATCGTCATGCCGGAGCTGGACGCCTGGTAGCCGAGGACCGAGCGCCCACCGGTGCTCCGCTTGATCTTCGGGACGAGCACGCGCTCGGTGAAGGACTCGGCCTTGCGAGGGTCGAAGGCGTTCGCCGCGGCCCGCATGCCCGCGTGGTACTCGTCCTGCACGTCCTGGCGGTTGAGGATCTGGCTGGACAACAGGATCGAGGCGTCCGCGTCGAGCACGGTGACCTCGTAGTCGATGACCGCGAGGTGCCGGTCGGCGAAGGACACGAGCCGCCGCGAGCGGATGAGCACCCGCTTGCCCGAGGGCGTCGACCACTCGGTCTCGCGGAACAGGTACCCGCCACGGAACTCCAGACGGCGCGTGTGCCGGAGGATGTCGGCCTCGGCCAGCACGAGCGGCTCGTCGTCGACGTAGAGGCGGATCACCTTGGCGTCGGGCGCGTTGATGATCGTCTGCCCGGTCTTCGCGAAGCCGAAAGCGTCTTCCGCGTGCCGGATCGGCCAGGTCTCGTGGAAGCCGTTGATGTACGTGCCGTACTGCACGCCGCCACGGCCTTCGTCGAGGTTGCCGCGCAGGCCGAGGTACCCGTTGCCGACGGCGAAGTTCGTCTCGGCGACGCCCTGCTCGTCGGGGGCGTACTCGGTTTCCACGAGTGCCCACTCGTCGATCGGGTACCGCACGCGGTCGAGGGGGTCCGAGGTGATGGGGTTCATGCTGCTCCGTGGGGAGGGAGGGAGATGGGTGCGTCGCTGCGGCCGGCAGGCGGGGAACGGTTCCGGCCGGTGTGTGCCTAGTCCGTGCGCGTGGCCGGTGCGGGCAGCTGGTCGATGAGTTCGGCGAGGTCGGACACCACGACGTCGGCACCGTGCTCGCGCAGGGCGTCCGCCCCGGCACCACGGTCGACCCCGACGACGAGACCGAACGAACCGTTGCGGCCGGCTTCGACCCCGCTCGTGGCGTCCTCGACCACGACGCACTCGGCTGCGGTGAGTCCGAACCGGGTCGCCGCGTCGAGGTAGGTGTCGGGCGCTGGCTTGCCGGTCAGACCGTCCTGGCGCGCGACGAGTCCGTCGACGACCACCGGGAACCGGTCGAGGATGCCGGCGGTCCGGAGCACCGACGTGGCGTTGGCCGAGCTGGAGACGACCGCCACCGACATGCCGGCGGCGATGGCGGCGGTGAGGAAGCGCAGCGAGCCGGGGTAGGGCTCGACGCCGTGCTCGTCGAGCTCGGCGGTGAACTCCGCGTTCTTCCGGTTGCCGAGACCGCACACGGTGTCGGTGTCGGGCGCGTCGTCGGGGGCGCCCTCGGGCAGGTCGATGCCCCGAGATGCGAGCAGCGAGCGCACACCGTCGTACCGGGGCTTGCCGTCGATGAAGGTGAAGTAGTCCTGCTCCGTGTACGGCGCGACCCCGTGCGCGGCGAGGTACGGCGTGAACAGCCGGCTCCAGGCCCGCATGTGGACGTCGGCGGTCGGGGTGAGCACGCCGTCGAGGTCGAACAGGAGCGCTCGCTGGTCACTGAGTCGCGCGGGTGTGCGCTGGTCCTGCGTCGTCATCTGCGGTCCTCCGGGGACTGGTGGTGGACGAATGGCTCCCGCCGAGTCTAGGACCGCTCCAGTCAGCACGTCCGGAGGCGCTGCGCCCTGTGGAGAGAGTTCACCCGCCCCCCGGGTGTGGAGGAGCACCGGCGACCACGGTCCACCTGTGAGGGCTCGGAGACACGCACCGGCACGCTGACCCGGACGAAAGGCACCACCATGACCAGCGACACCACGGCCGCACCACACCACGACGGCACGCAGTCGAAGCTCCGCCAGGCGATCACCGGCCCGCTGCTGTACCTCTTCATCCTCGGCGACGTGCTCGGCGCCGGCATCTACGCCCTGATGGGGACCCTGTCGAAGGACGTCGGCGGTGCGCTCTGGGCACCGCTCGTCCTCGCGCTGCTGCTGGCCCTGCTCACCGCGGGTTCCTACGCCGAACTGGTGACGAAGTACCCGAAGGCCGGTGGCGCCGCGGTCTTCGCCGAGCGCGCGTACAAGTCGCCGATCGTGTCGTTCCTGGTCGGCTTCAGCATGCTCGCGGCCGGTGTCACGAGCGCCGCCGGGCTGTCGCTCGCCTTCGCCGGCGACTACCTCGGCACCTTCGTCGACCTGCCGCCGGTCCCCACCGCGATCGTGTTCCTCGCCCTGATCGCGTGCCTGAACGCCCGCGGCATCTCCGACTCCCTCAAGAGCAACGTCGTGATGACGATCATCGAGGTCTCCGGCCTCGTCATCGTGATCGTGGTCGTCGCGGTGATGCTCGGTGGCGGTGGCGGTGACGTCTCGCGCATCGGGGAGTTCCCGGCCGACGCGAACCCCGCGCTCGCGACCCTGAGCGCCGCGATCGTCGCCTACTACTCGTTCGTCGGCTTCGAGACCTCCGCGAACATCGCGGAAGAGGTCCGCGAACCCCGCCGCGTCTACCCGAAGGCCCTGTTCGGCGCCCTCGCCACGGCCGGCGTCGTCTACGTCCTGGTCGCGCTCGCCAGCTCCATCGCCCTCCCCGCGTCCGAGCTGTCCGAGTCCAGCGGTCCCCTCCTGGCCGTCGTCTCCGCGACCGGCGTCCCGATCCCCGACTGGGTGTTCAGCCTCATCGCACTGATCGCCGTGGCGAACGGCGCACTGCTCACGATGATCATGTCGAGTCGCGTGACGTACGGGATGGCCGAACAGCGACTCCTGCCTGCCCTGCTCGCGAAGGTCCTGCCGAACCGGAAGACCCCGTGGACCGCCATCGTCGCCACCACCGTCGTCGCGATGCTCCTCACCCTGGTCGGTGACGTGGGCGTGCTGGCCGAGACCGTCGTGCTCCTGCTGCTCTTCGTCTTCATCAGCACGAACGTCGCCGTCCTGGTGCTCCGCCGCGACCACGTCGAGCACGACCACTTCAGGGTCTGGACGTTCGTCCCGGTGCTCGGGGTGCTGTCGTGCATCCTGCTGCTCACGCAGCAGAGCGGTCAGGTCTGGCTCTACGCCGCGATCCTGCTCGCCGTCGGCGTGGTGCTGTACTTCGTCGCCCGGTTCACCGGGCGCCGTTCGGGACGCGACCACGAGGCGGGCGTGATCCACTGATGCCGACGCACCACGGGCCTCCAGGCAGACCGTCTGGAGGCCCGTGGTGCGTCCGCCGGTCAGCACGCGTGGTCAGCGCAGATCGCGCACCCAGGTCTCGACCGAGTCCGAGATCTGCTGGCGGGCCTCCGCACGGCTGATGGTCGCCGTGCGATCGCCCGGCTGGTCGCCGTAGGCGCCGAAGTCGGCGTGGTTCGCCCCCTGGATCTCGGTCATGGTCGCGGTGGACGGCAACCGGTCCCGCGCGGCGTCGACCTTGGCCGGCGTCGACAGGCCGTCACGCGAACCGGAGACGCTCAGCACGTCGATGTACGAGCGGCTGATGTCGTTCGCGCAGTAGCTGCCGAACAGCAGCAGGCCGTCGGCGTCCTCGGCGAGCTGGCACGCACGGACCCCGCCGAGGGAGTGCCCGCCGACCGCCCAGCGTGTGACCGAGGGGGCGTGGGCCTCGAACGTGGCGAGCGGCCGCGTGTCGAAGAACGCGAGGTTCAGCGTCGGCTTCGTGATGACCACCGTCGTGCCGTTGGCGACCACCTGCCGGAACGTGGCCATGTAGGCGTACGGATCGACCTTCGCGCCGGGGATGAACACGATCCCGACGCCGTCGGCCTGGCCGGTCGGGGTCATCACCACCGAGTCACCGGCATCGCGGACCGCGATCCGGTCGTCGCGCCAGACCTGCAGCGCCGCACCGCGGGTGCCCTGCATCACGATGTGCGCCCAGACGAGGAACACCACCGCGATCAGCACGACGACGGCGACGATCCAGGTGGTCCAGCGCAGTGCTCGGTTCATGGGGCCACCGTACGGCGCATGAGGGCCTCAGTGTCGTTCGCTTCGTGAGCAGGAATGGTCGGGTGCGACGTGCACACCCGACCATTCCTGCTCACGATGTCGCCCGAGGTGGGGCGACCGTGACGAGCTACGCCGTGATGGCGGCGCGGATCTCGGCAGCTGCTGCGCCGACGTCCGAAGCGCTGTAGATCGCGCTGCCGGCGACGGCGATGCGGGCACCGGCCTCCTGCACCGAGGCGACCGAGGACGCGTTCACGCCGCCCGCGATCGAGAACGGGACGCCCGAGTCCTTGCCGGCGTCGAGCAGGGCCCCGAACGTGAAGCCCTCTTCCGCCTGCTCGTCGAGCCCGGCGTGGACCTCGACGAACTCGGCGCCGAGCGCGACGACCTCGCGGGCACGGGCGGCCTTGTCGGAGACGCCGATCAGGTCGACGACGATGCCCTTGCCGTGCTTCTTCGCGGCCTTGACGGCGCCGACGATCGTCGAGTCGCCGGCGACACCGAGGACGGTGACCAGGTCGGCACCGGCCGAGAAGGCGATGTCGGCCTCGAGCTCACCGGCGTCCATGGTCTTGAGGTCGGCGAACACGATCTTGTCGGGGTGCGCCTCCTTGATCGCGGTGACGGCGGACAGGCCGGCGCTCTTGATCAGGGGCGTGCCGAGCTCGAGGACGTCGACGTGCGGCGCGGCCGCGGCGGCGAGCTCGAGGGCGGCTTCGGTGGTCAGGGTGTCCATGGCGAACTGGAGCTGCATGGGTGTGCCTTTCATTCGAGGTTGGCATGACGGGGCCAGAGGTCGTCGGCGGACTGCCCGCCTCGGGCCCACAGGGCGTGGAACACGGCGTCGCCCACCAGGGCGACGGCCTGTTCGAAGAGGCCTCCGGCGTACTGGGCCGATGCCGTGCCGGAGCGGTCGGTCTTCGTCGCGGCGGGCAGCACGATCGTGACGTCGGCCAGCTCGGAGAGCGGGGAGTCGTCGGTGGTCGAGAGCGCAACGACGGATGCACCGACCTCGTGCGCGGTCCGTGCGGCCTGCACGATGCCGGTCGTGGTGCCCGAGCCGCTCGCGACGAGGAGCAGGTCACCCGGTCGGATGGCGGGGGTGGTGACCTCGCCGACGACGTGCGCGTCGAGCCCGAGGTGCATGAGGCGCATCGCGGTCATGCGGAGCGCGAGGCCGGAGCGGCCGGCGCCGTGGACGAACACCCGGTCGGCACCCTCGATCAGGTCGAGTGCGCGCTGTGCCGGGGCGTCGTCGAAGTGGGCGGCCAGGTCGCCGACCTCGCGGACGACCAGGTCGAGCGCTGCGGAGACGGTGGTTGCTGCCATGCCATCGATCCTTCCGTCGCCGACACCCGGGCGCCGCTACCCGCCCCGGCAGGGGCCCCGTTCCATCGGGTGGGCCCGTCCGCTCGGGTGGGACGGGTACGTTCGCCTCCATGGACGCATCGGTCGACACCCTGGAGGCCCGGGGCGGCTCCGCCATCCGGCTCGCGGCCGCCGAGCACGCCCGGACCGTCGCCGAGCAGGCGGACCGGCACGCCCTCACGCTGGAGTCGGTCCTCGCCGTGCTCCGTTCACCGCGGGTGACCGACGCCGCCGCACGGGCCGAGGCCGTCGAGATCGCCTCGGCCGCCCTGGTCGACCTGCGCACCGTGACCGACCAGCAGCGGAGCACCCTGCTCGAGCCCGTCGCCGGGGCGTTCTCGCGGCTGCGCGCCGACCTGCGGCCGCTCGTGCGCTTCGGGGACCTCGACGTGCAGTTCGTCGAACCGCCCGCCACCGGTCGGGCGCTCCCGGGCGACGTCGCCCACGCGGCCCGGGCGATCGTGCGGACCGCGGTGCTCGCCCTGGTCGACGACGGTGCGGCGAAACGGGTGCGCATCCAGTGGGACTGCGACGGCCGGAACCTGCTCATGCAGCTCCGCGACGACGGCTCCGGCACGCTCGACGTGCACGACGACGCCATGCGGCCGATCGCGGAGCGGGTCGTCACGCTCGACGGCCGGGTGCAGGTCGCGAGCACGCCCGGCTGGGGATCGGTGCTCGACATCTCGCTGCCCCTCGACCCGCGGCCCACCGAGGTGGACGCGGCCGACGACGGCGACCTCACCCCGCGTGAGCGCGACGTGCTGCGGCTCGTGGCGACGGGGGTCGGCAACCGGGAGATCGCCGAGGGACTCGGCATCAGCGTCAACACCGTGAAGTACCACGTGGCGAACCTGCTCCGGAAGCACGGCGCCCGGACCCGGGCGGAGCTCGCGGCGTTCAGCTCCCGGGCGTGACCCCGGCCGGGGCGAAGCGGTACCCCATGCCGGACTCCGTCACCAGGTAGCGCGGGTGCGCGGGGTCGGGCTCGAGCTTCCGCCGCAGCTGCGCCATGTACAGCCGCAGGTACCCGGAGTCGTTGCCGTGCGTCGGCCCCCAGACCTCCGTCAACAGCATCTCGCGGGTCATCAGCCGGTCGGGGTTCGTGACCAGGACCTCGAGCAGGCGCCACTCGGTGGGCGTCAGGCGGATCGCGGGACCCTCGGCCGGGGTGACCTGCTTCGCCACGAGGTCGACGAGCAGCGGACCGATCGCGATCGTCGGGGTCTCCTCCGACGCCACCACCCGCCGCCGTCCGAGTGCCCGCAACCGGGCGAGGAGCTCGTCCATCTGGAACGGCTTCGTCACGTAGTCGTCGGCACCGGCGTCGAGCGCGTCGACCTTGTCGGACGAGTCGGTTCGCCCGGAGAGCACGAGGACCGGCACCTGCGACCAGGCCCGGACGCCCTCGAGCACCCCGATGCCGTCGAGCCGGGGCATGCCGAGGTCGAGCAGCACCAGGTCGGGGCGCTCGGTGATGACGGCGTCGATCGCCTCGCGGCCGTCCCGTGCCGTGACGACGGCGTACCCGCGCGCCGAGAGCGTCACCGAGAGCGCGCGGACGAGCTGCGCGTCGTCGTCGGCGATCAGGACCTTCATCGGATCTCCACTCCCACGTGCCCGGCGATCGGCAGCCGCACCACGACGGTGAGCCCACCGCCCGGGGTGTCGTCGACCTCGATCGTGCCGCCCATGCCCTCGGTGAACCCGCGCGCCAGGGCCAGGCCGAGGCCGAGGCCGGTCTCGTTGTCGGTGTCGCCGAGCCGCTGGAACGGCTGGAACACCTCGTCGCGGCGGTCCTCGGGGATCCCGGGGCCGTGGTCGGCGACGCGGAGCTCGACCCCGCCGGCGAATGCGCTGGCCGCGACCCGGACGTGGGTGCCGTCCGGTGCGTACCGAGCGGCGTTCGCGAGCAGGTTCACGACGACCCGCTGCAGCAGGACCGGGTCGGCGAGCACGGGCGGCAGGTCGGCGGGCAGGTCGAGGTCGACGTCGTCCGGGCCGAGCTCCAGCTCGTCGAGCGCGGGGGCGACCACCGTCTCGAGCGCGATCGACGCCGGGGTGACCGCGAGGACACCGGCCTGAACGCGGCTGACGTCCAACAGGTCTGCCAACAGCACCGCCAGCTGACCGAGGCTCTCGTCGGCGGTCGCGAGCAGCGCCTCCCGGTCGGCCCGTGACAGGTCGATGTCGGGCGCACGCAGCGTCTGCACGGCGGCGGAGGCCGCTGCGATGGGGCGGCGCACGTCGTGGCCGACGGCCGCGAGCAGCGCGCTGCGGACCCGGTCGGCGGCGGCGATGCGTTCGGCGCCGACGGCGGTGCGGGTCAGCTCGCGGTGCTCGACGGCGGCGTCGAGCTGCTGCTCGACGACCCGCAGCAGGCGGCGCTGCGTCGGGTCGTCGGGCGCCCCGGCGAACTCGAGCACGGCACCGGAGGCCAGCGTCGTCGACGCGTCCGGCGTCGCGCCGAACTCACCGGAAGTGGCCGGCACCTCGTCGCCCTGGCGGATCCGGACGCCGGCGAAGCCGAACGCCTCTCGTGTGCGGTCGAGCAGTGCCTGCAGGGCGTCGTCGCCGCGGAGCACGCTGCCGGCGATGCCCATCAGGAGCCCGGACTCGGCCGAAGCACGGCGGGCTGCACGCGATCGACGGGCGGACCGGTCGACCACGAAGCTGACCAGCACCGCACTGATCACGTACATGACCAGGGCGAACAGGTGCCACGGCTGCTGGACGGTGACCATGTAGAGGGGTTGCACGAAGAAGTAGTCGAGGCTCAGTCCGGACAGCACGGCCGTGAACACCGCCGGCCACATCCCGCCCACGAGCGCGACGACGAGCACGAGCAGCTGGTACGCCAGGACGTCCACCGTGATGGCGTCCGGGTCGCTGCCGATCGAGAGCACCCACGTGAGCAGTGGCCCGACCAGGACCGAGAGGACGAACGCGGCGATCACCCGGCCACGCGACAGGCTGCCGCCGAGCTTGGGCAGGGTGATCCCGCCGCCGGCCCGCTCGTGCGTGACGACGTGCACGTCGATGTCGCCGGACTCGCGGATCACGGTGTTGCCGATGCCCGGGCCGGTCATGGCGGCCGCGAGGCGACTGCGACGGCTCACCCCGATCACGATCTGCGTGGCGTCGATCGACCGCGCGAAGCGCACGAGGGTGCTCGGCACGTCGTCGCCGACGACCTGGTGGTAGGTGCCGCCCAGCTGCTCGAGCAGGGTCCGCTGCTTG
This sequence comes from Curtobacterium flaccumfaciens, assembly GCF_018598405.1. Lineage (NCBI taxonomy): Bacteria > Bacillati > Actinomycetota > Actinomycetes > Micrococcales > Microbacteriaceae > Curtobacterium > Curtobacterium flaccumfaciens. The sequence goes on from NZ_JAHEWS010000001.1 coordinate 212,252, forward strand.
CCGAGCGCACCGGGGTGCCGCTCGCGCAGGCCGTCGTTCGTCGTGACGTGCACGGCGGCGAGCTCACCGCCGGCGCTGCGGGCGGCGATGCGCGCGCCGCGGCGCAGCAGGGTCTCACCCTCGGGGCCGCCGGTCAGGGCGACGAGCACGCGCTCCCGGGTCTCCCACCGGTGCTCGATGCCGTGCTCGGCGCGGTAGGCCTTGAGCGCGTCGTCGACCTCGTCGGCGAGCCAGAGGAGGGCGATCTCGCGCAGGGCGGTGAGGTTGCCGAGGCGGAAGTAGTTCGACAGCGCGGCGTCGATCCGGGCCGCCGGGTAGACGAGCCCGTCGGAGAGCCGCTCGCGCAACGCCGCCGGGGCAAGGTCGACGACCTCGATCTGGTCGGCCGCACGCACCACGGCGTCGGGGACGGTCTCGCGCTGCACGGTGCCGGTGATCTCGCGGACCACGTCGCCGAGGGACTGCATGTGCTGCACGTTGACGGTCGAGATGACGTCGATGCCGGCGTCCCGCAGCGCCTCGACGTCCTGCCAGCGCTTCTCGTTCGGGCTGCCGGGGGCGTTCGTGTGCGCGAGTTCGTCGACGAGCGCGACCTCTGGGGCCCGGGCGATCACGGCGTCGAGGTCGAGGTCGTCGAGCTCCACACCGCGGTGCGAGACGGTGCGTCGGGGGACGACCTCGAGCCCGTTCACCAGTGCTGCGGTGGCGGCGCGCTCGTGCGTCTCGACGACGGCGACGACCACGTCGCGACCCTCGTCGAGCAGCCGACGCCCCTCTTCGAGCATCGTGTAGGTCTTGCCGACACCGGGCGCCGCACCGAGCAGGACCCGCAGCTTCCCGCGCTTCACGTGCTCATCCTCTCGCGTCGGGGGGCCGCTCCCCGCAAAACACCGGTGTTCACCTGTCACACCGCGGTCTGCGGGTGTTCGACGCGCGAGCACCGGTGTCTTGCGGAGGGGTCACCCACGGTCAGGACGCCTTCGCCAGCGCCAGGTTCAGCGCGAGCACGTTCACCACGGGCTCACCGAGGAACCCGAGCTGCCGCGACTCGGTGTGCGACTGCACGAGCGCCCGCACGGTGTCCTCCGACAACCCCCGTGCCGACGCCACACGGGACACCTGCTGGGACGCGTACGAGGGGCTGATGTCCGGGTCCAGGCCCGAACCCGACGCCGTGACCGCGTCCGCGGGCACCTGCGCGGCGGGGACCCCGTCGGCCTCTGCCAGTGCCGCCCGGCGTTCCTGCACAGCCTTGAGCAGGTCGGGGTTGTTCGGCCCGAGGTTCGAGCCGGAGGACGCCCCGGCGTCGTACCCGTCCCCGGCGGCGGACGGCCGCGACTGGAACCAGCGGTCCGCCTGCTCGCCCGTGAACGACTGCCCGATCAGCGAGGAACCGACGACCTCGCCGGACGAGTCCGTGACCATCGAGCCGTTGGCCTGGTCGTGGAACGCCGCCTGGCCGACGCCCCAGACAGCGAGCGGGTAGCCGACGCCCAGGACGACGGTGGCGACGAGGGTGAGGCGGATGGCCACACCGGCGGAACGGAAGGTGGAACGTGCAGATGCCATGACTAGAACCCCGGGATGAGACCGACCACGAGGTCGATCAGTTTGATGCCGATGAAGGGGACGACCACGCCGCCCAGCCCGTAGACGAGCAGGTTGCGGCCGAGGATCGACGACGCTGCGGCCGCGCGGTACTTGACGCCGCGCAGGGACAGCGGGATGAGCGCAACGATGACGAGCGCGTTGAAGATGACAGCCGACAGGATGGCGGACGACGGGCTGTGCAGCCCCATGATGTTGAGCGCCGCGAGCCCGGGGAAGGCCGCCTGGAACATCGCCGGGATGATCGCGAAGTACTTCGCGACGTCGTTGGCGATGGAGAAGGTGGTCAGGGCACCGCGGGTGATGAGCAGCTGCTTGCCGATGCGGACGACGTCGATGAGCTTGGTCGGGTCGGAGTCGAGGTCGACCATGTTGCCCGCCTCCTTCGCCGCCGTCGTGCCGGTGTTCATCGCGACGCCGACGTCCGCCTGCGCCAGGGCCGGGGCGTCGTTGGTGCCGTCACCGGTCATGGCGACGAGGTTGCCGCCCTCCTGCTCGCGCTTGATGTAGGAGAGCTTGTCCTCCGGCGTGGCCTCGGCGAGGAAGTCGTCGACGCCGGCCTCGTGGGCGATGGCGGCAGCGGTGCGGGGGTTGTCGCCGGTGATCATCACCGTGCGGATGCCCATCGACCGGAGCTCGGCGAACCGCGACGCCATGCCGTCCTTCACGACGTCCTTCAGGTGCACGACACCGAGCAGCGTGACCGCGCCGGTCGAGGAGCGACGCCCGACGACGAGCGGGGTGCCGCCCTGATCGGAGATCTCCGCGACGGTCGCGTCGATGGCCGACACCACACCGGCTTCGGTGGTGTCCGCCCAGGCGAGCACTGCCGCAGCAGCGCCCTTCCGGATCTGCGACCCGTCCGGCAGGTCGAGACCGGACATGCGCGTCTGCGCCGTGAACGGCACCTCGACGGCTCCGTCCGGCAGGCCCACGGCGGCTCCGTCCTCGCGCGCCAGGTCGACGATCGAGCGTCCTTCCGGGGTGCTGTCGGCGGCACTCGACAGCGCCGCCGCCTCGAGCAGGTCGGCGGTCGTCACGCCCGGCACCGGCACCACGCGGGATGCCCGGCGGTTGCCGTAGGTGATCGTGCCGGTCTTGTCGAGCAGCAGCGTCGTGATGTCTCCGGCGGCCTCGACGGCACGACCCGACATCGCGAGCACGTTGTGCTGCACGAGCCGGTCCATGCCGGCGATGCCGATGGCGGAGAGCAGGGCCCCGATGGTGGTCGGGATGAGGCAGACGAGCAGGGCGATGAGCACCGGCACACTGACGGTCGCGCCGACGAGTCCCGCGATGGGCTGCATCGTCAGGCAGACGATCACGAACACGATCGAGAGCGAGGCGAGCAGGATGTTCAGCGCGATCTCGTTCGGCGTCTTCTGCCGTGCCGCGCCCTCGACCAGGCGGATCATCCGGTCGATGAAGGTCTCGCCCGGGGTCGAGGTGATGCGCACCACGATCCGGTCCGACAGCACCCGGGTGCCGCCGGTGACCGCACTGCGGTCACCGCCGGACTCGCGGATGACCGGCGCGGACTCACCCGTGACGGCCGACTCGTCGACCGACGCGATGCCGTCGATGACGTCGCCGTCGCCGGGGATGACCTCGCCGGCGACGACCACGACCACGTCGCCCTTCGCCAGGTCGACGGACGCGACCTCCTCGGTCTCGTTGCCGGTCGCGGCCGCGTCGGTCGTCGCGAACCCGAGCACCCGGCGGGCGCTCGTGGTCGAGCGGGTCTTCCGCAGGGTGTCGGCCTGCGCCTTGCCGCGGCCCTCGGCGACCGACTCCGCCAGGTTGGCGAAGACGACGGTGAGCCAGAGCCACACGGCGATCGCGATGGTGAACGCGGACGGCTCGACGACGGCGGCCACCGTCGTCAGCGCCGCGCCGACCTCGACGATGAACATGACGGGGTTCCGCCACATGAGTCGCGGATCGAGTTTCCGCAGGGCTCCCGGGAGGCCCGCCACCAGTTGGCGGGGTCCGAATGCGGACGAGCGGGTGGCCGGCCTGGAGGCGGTGGTCGCCTCGTGCTCGGAGGTCACGATGGTCATGACAGTCCTTCTGCGAGCGGACCCAGTGCGAGCACCGGGAAGTAGGTGAGTGCGGTGACGATGACGGCGACGCCGCCGAGCAGCCCGATGAAGAGCGGGCGGTGGGTGGGCAGCGTGCCGACGGTCTCGGGCACCCGGTCCTGGGCGGCGAGGGACCCGGCGAGCGCCAGGACGAACACCATCGGCAGGAAGCGACCGAGCAGCATCACGACACCGAGCGCGGAGTTCATCCACGTCGTGTTCGCGGTGAGCCCGCCGAAGGCCGACCCGTTGTTGTTCGCGCCCGAGGTGAAGGCGTAGAGCAACTCGGACAACCCGTGGTTGCCGGGGTTGAAGATCGACGTCCCGAGCACCTGTTCGCGAACCCCGGGGATCACGAGCGAGAGGGCGGTGGCGAGGAGCACGAGCGTCGGCGTGACGAGGATGTACAGCGCCGCGAACGTCATCTCCTTGGCGCGGATCTTCTTGCCGAGGTACTCCGGGGTGCGACCGACCAGCAGGCCGCCGATGAACACCGTGATGACGGCGAGCACGAGCATGCCGTACAGACCCGATCCGACACCGCCGGGGGTGACCTCGCCGAGCATCATGTTGAGCATCGCCATCATCCCGCCGATCGGCGTGAAGCTGTCGAACATGCCGTTCACCGCACCGGTCGAGGTGGCGGTCGACGTCGTCCCGAAGAGCGTCGTGCCGAGGATCCCGAAACGGGTCTCCTTGCCCTCCATCGCGGCGCCCGCGGCGTGCGTGGCGACACCGCCGCCGCCGAGCTCGGCGATCGACATGACCGACAGCGACACCAGGAAGATCGCGCCCATCACGGCGAGGATCGCGTAGCCCTGGCGGTCGTCGCCGACCAGGCGGCCGAAGGTGCGCGGCAGCGAGAACGGGATGACGAGCATCAGGAAGATCTCGACGAGGTTCGTCCACGCCTGCGGGTTCTCGAACGGGTGCGCCGAGTTCGCGTTGAAGTAGCCGCCACCGTTCGTGCCGAGTTCCTTGATCGCCTCCTGCGAGGCGACGAACCCGTCCGGGATGTGCTGCGTTCCGCCGATGAGCGTGGTGACGTCGGTGCCGCTCCCCCACGACTGGACGACCCCGCCGGCGACGAGCACGATCGCGAAGACGAACGCCCCCGGCAGCAGCAGCCGGCCGACGCCGCGGACGACGTCCACCCAGACGTTGCCGAGCGTGCCGGACTTCCGACGGGCGAACCCGCGCACCAGGGCCACGGCGACCGCGAGCCCGACGGCGGCGGACAGGAAGTTCTGCACCGCGAGCCCGGCCATCTGCACCGCGTAGCCGACGGTGGCCTCGGGCGAGTAGGACTGCCAGTTCGTGTTCGCGACGAACGACGCCGCGGTGTTGAACGCGAGCGAGGGTCCGACGGCCGGCAGCCCGAGGTCGCCGGGCAGGACGACCTGGATGCGCTGCAGCAGGTAGACGAGCAGGAGCCCGGCGACGCTGAAGAGCAGCACGCCGCGCAGGTACACGGGCCAGGACTGCTCGGCGTCGGGGTCGACCCCGATCAGGCGGTAGACCCCGCGCTCGACGCGGTTGTGCCGGACGGGCGTGAAGACCTTCGCCATCCAGTCGCCGACGGGTCGGTAGGCGACGACGAGCAGCAGGACGAGCGTGGCGACCTGGGCGATGCCCGCCCAGACGTCCGCGGCGCCCGAAGCGCCCACGGCGCCCACTAGAAGCGCTCCGGACGCACGAGCGCCCAGACGAGGTACACGACTGCGGCGATGCCGAGGACGGCGGCCGCGATGGTGATGCCGATCACAGCCGTTCCACCCCCTTGGCGATCAGTGCCACCACGCCGAACACGGCGAGGACACCGGCGACGACGAACACGTCGAACACGAGGGACTCCAGAAGATCTGCGGTGTCCGCGCCGGGTGACGCGGACCGGCACCACTTGTGGTGCCGGTCCGATGCTGGATCCTGCGCCGGGCCTCCAGACCGCTCCTAACGGATCCCTGACGCCGCCCTGGCGGACGCATGCACGCTCCTAACGCGTTCCGGCGTCCTACGATCGAGACGTGACGATCCCGGTGGTCCCTGCCCGTCCCGGTGCGACGGCGTCCGTCGTGGCGGCCGGACTGCTGGCGGTCGCCGGCGTCGCGTTCGGTGTGCTCTGGGGGACGGTTTTCGCGCCGCTGTGGCTCTTCGGCGAACGGCGGCAACTGCTGTTCTGGTTCTGGGCGGAACCGTTGTCCGTCGTGCCGTGGCTCGCGGCCGTCGCGGCGCTCTTGCTCGCCGCGGTGGGGTGGTCCCGCGGTGGTGGCAGGAGCCGTGCGGCGCTGACCGTCGGGTGTGTCGTGTTCGTGGTGCTCGCGCCGGTGGCGATGTTCTTCGGCGGGCCCGTCACGGGCGTCTGACACCCCCGGCGCTCCTCAGCCGGCCGCGGCCCCGTGTCGGACTACTGCTCGGGGAGGTACTCGTGCAGGAACTCGGGTACGACGGCGGCGATGTGGTCGTAGTCGTGGTCCGCGGCGAGCACGATTGCGTCGTTGGCGATCGCGTACGCGGCGATGAGCGTGTCGATCGTTCCGGCTCCGCGGACGTAGCCGCCGTTCCAGAGGGCGGTCTGGATCGCGAGTGCGTCGTCCTTGGTGGGATGCTCGTCGGCTGGGAAGAACACGGCCATGTCCTGCTGCAGTTCGCTGTGCTCGGCGGGATCCCGCGCTGAGAAGCAGTACTCGAGCACCTGAGGTGGGCAGGTGAGGATCAGATCCTGTGTCGAGACCGTCCGCAGCCGTCCCGCGATACCAGGGAAGCGTCGGGCCTTCCACCACACGGAGTTGTCGACGATGTACGCGCTCACGCGTCGTCGGCAGGGACGCCCGGTGCCGTGTAACGAACGACCGATGCGTGTGTCTGGTCGTCCGTGAAATCGCGAGCCATGATGCGCTCGACGGCGGCGGGTTGACGTCGCACCGCGATCAGGGTCTGCAACGCCCGGTTCACCACGTCGCGGTTCGTCCGGGCGCCGGTGAGCTCCTTCGCCGTGTCGAGCACTGCCTGGTCCAGGTCGATCGTCGTGACCGCCATCTCGACCTCCTCGCAAGTGCGTGCCTGTGCACGTCGGACTTCAACTATACACCTCGCTATATAAGCACGATCTGCCCGCTCGACCGTCGTGGTGTCACGGCCCCTCGGCGCACGGTCGGTGCATCGTGTTCGTCACGCCGAGCCGGTGGCGACGCTCTTCGGCGGACCCGTCGCGAGCCTCTGACGCGGGCACTCCTCAGCCAGCCGCGGTCGCGAGTCGTCTGGACAGGTCCTGTACGGCATGGCGCAGTTCCTCCGGCCCCTCGACCCGGACCGGTACGGCCAGCCCGGAGACGACACCCGCGAGTCCGTCCCACGACCACGACCCGAGGGTGATGCGGCAGCGGTCGTCCTCGATCCGCTCGACCACGGCGTCCTCGGGCAGGTACGGCCTGATCGTCCGCGCGTCGTCCGCCGTCGTGGTCACCGACCCGGTGCACGGCCACACGTCGTCGACCGCCGACCCCTTGAAGCGCGCGGACACGAACGCGGCCGCATCGCCACCGGGGATCGGTCGCGGCGTGAAGGGGACGTGGGTGCGCATCCGGGGCGTGATCCGGTCGATGCGGTGCGTGCGCCAGTCGTCACGGTCGGCATCCCAGTCGAGCAGGTACCAGCGACCGCTCCGGGCGACGACGGCGTGCGGTTCCACCCGGTGCGGCGTCTCGTCCTCGCCGTACCCGAAGCGGAACACCTCCCGCAGGTGGACGGCCTCGCTCACCGCCACCAGGACGTCGGGGTCGGTCGTGGTCCGGCTCGTCGCGGTCACGGCCTGCACCGCGTCGACCCGGGACCGCAATCGCGCGGGCATCACCTGCCGGACCGTCGCGAGTGCGCGGGCCGCCGACTCGGCGACGTCCGCCCCCGACGCCGGGGCCACGGCGAGCGCCAGGGCGATCGCGACCGCCTGGTCGTCGTCGAAGAGCAGCGGCGGCAGGTCGGAGCCCGCCTCGAGCCGGTAGCCGCCAGCGGGCCCGCGGAGCGCCTCGACCCGGTACCCGAGGCCGCGGAGCCGATCCACGTCGCGGCGGACGGTGCGGGGACTCACCTCGAGGCGACCGGCGAGTTCGTCGCCCGGCCACTCGCGGTGCACCTGCAGCAGGGAGAGCAGCGCGAGCATGCGTGCGGAGGGTCCGGCCATGTCGTTCATCCTCGTCGCAGAAGCGGACACGATCTGACCGCATTGCCCGTCATCCTCGTCCCATGAGCATCGAAACGACAACCCACCTCAACTTCGACGGCGACGCCCGCGCGGCGCTCGACTTCTACGCATCGGTCTTCGGCGGCGAGGTCACCGTCGCCACCTACGGCCAGATGGGTGCCCTGGACGACCCGGCCTGGGCGGACCGGATCGTGTTCGGTCAGGTCTCCACGGCCGCCGGCTTCCGCGTCATGGCCTTCGACGTCTGGCCCGGGCAGCCCTACGACCAGGGCTCGAACGCCTTCTACGTGTTCGTGCACGGCGACGACACCGCCGAGATCGAGCGTTACTGGGCGGCGCTGTCCGACGGCGCCGAGGTCCGGCAGCCCCTGGAGCCCTCGGCCTGGGCGCCGTTGGCCGGGCAGCTGCGCGACCGCTTCGGCGTGGTCTGGCAGCTCGACGTCGCCCCGGCTGGCGACTAGTCGGTCCTGACGGTCGCGGTCAGCGGGTCGGCGTCCACGTCGACACGGCGACCGCGGCCGTCACCGTCGCCGGCTCGAACGCGGCGTCCGGCGCGACGTGGTGGTGGCTCGGCCCCATGTGCACGACGTCGTGGACGTCCTCCGCCGACAGATCCATGGTCCACGTCAGGTCCTCGGAGGACCGCAGCGCGAACGACGGCGTCAGGGAGTCGTGCAGACGGCGCTCCTTCTCCGGGTCCACGCTGATCGTCGCCTCGGCGAGCTCCGCCAGGTGACCGGTCCGCGGGGTCACCACCGCTAGCACGCCGTCGGCATGCAGGACGCGGGCGTACTCGGTCTGGTTGCGGGGTGCGAAGACGTCGAGCAGCACGGCGGCAGCGCTGTCGACGACCGGGAGGCGCTCGGTCACGTCCCCGACGACGGCCCCCGCGCGCTCGTGGGCGCGTGCCGCACGCCGGATCGCGACGGCCGACAAGTCCAACGCGACCCCGAGCCTCCCGTCCGCCGCGCGCAGCGCATGCGCCAGGTAGGTCCCCGGGCCCGAACCGACATCGAGCACGATGCCGGGCGCGGTGGCGTCCGCGACGATCGCGGCGAGCGCCCGCTCGACGGGCGCGTAGTGCCCGCGCCCCAGGAACCGCAGCCGCGCGTCCACCATCTCCGGGGTGTCCGCGGTGAGTGCGCGCCGCTTCGCGGGCAGGAGCGTCAGGTGGCCCTGCTTCGCCTCGTCGAACCGGTGACCGTTCGGGCAGCCGACCTGGCCGCCGTCGACGCGGCCGAGGGGCTCGGCGCACACAGGGCAGGCGAGCATCGGCAGCAGGTCGTCACGCACCGGCCCAGCGTACGGGCCTCGGTAGCCTGACCGGATGTCGCTGCAGCAGCTCTTCGGCCTCGACGGCCGCACCGCACTCGTGACGGGAGGCAGCTCCGGCATCGGTCGAGCGATCGCCACCGCACTCGCCGATGCGGGTGCCCGCGTCCTCGTCGCCGCCCGGACGTCCGCGACCATCGACACCACCGTCGCCGGCATCCGCCAGACGGGCCGCTCGGCTGAGGGCATCGTCGCGGACCTCTCCTCCCGCGCTGGCGCACACGCACTCGCGGACGCCGCCGGAGACGTCGACGTGCTGGTGAACTCCGCCGGGATCAACCTGCGGCCGCCGATGCCGGAACTCGACGAGGCCACCTGGGACGCCACGATGGCCGTCAACCTCGACGCACCGTTCGTGCTCGGGCAGCGGCTCGCACCCGGCATGGCGGCCCGTGGGTACGGGCGGATCGTGTCGATCAGTTCACAGCAGGCCCACCGCCCCTTCGCCGCCAGCGGCGCGTACGGGGTCTCCAAGGCCGGCCTGGAGGCGCTGGCCCGGTCCCAGGCAGAGGCCTGGTCCGCGCAGGGGGTCACCTCCAACGTCCTCGTCCCCGGTTTCGTGCGCACCCCACTCAACGAGCGTCTCGGGTCCGACCCGGCGACGGTCGCGGCCCTCGCCGCGCGGACGCTGGTCGGGCGGAACGGGCTCGCGTCGGACTTCGCCGCGGCGGCGGTGTTCCTCGCCGGACCCGGGTCGGCCTACGTCACCGGGCAGGCCATCGCGGTGGACGGCGGGTTCTCCGTCCACTGACCTCGAGGTGCGCCGACGGCAGGTCCGGGCGTCGCCTGAGGTACTGGCAGGGCCTGCCTGCACCGGGGACCGGCTGGCAGGATCGAGGGCGTGAAGACACTGGAGTTGCCACAGACGGACCTCACCGCCTCCGACGTCGTCGTCGGACTGATGCGGATCAACGACATGAGCGACGAGGACATCCGCTCGCTCTACAGCGCCTCGCGTGATGCGGGCGTGAACATGTTCGACCACGCCGCGGTCTACGGCGAGTGGCACGGCTGCGAGGAGCGGTTCGGCGCCGCGGTCACGCTGACGCCCGCGGAACGCGCCGAGATCGTGCTGCAGACCAAGGTCGGCATCCGGCCGACGCCGAAGGGCGCGTACTTCGACTTCTCGTACGAGCACATCCTCGAGTCCGTGCACGAATCGCTCGAGGCGCTGCAGACCGAGTACGTCGACGTCCTGCTGCTGCACCGCCCCGACGCCCTGGTCGAGCCGGAAGAGGTCGCGAAGGCCTTCGACGAGCTGCACGCCGCCGGCAAGGTGCACCACTTCGGCGTCTCGAACCACACCCCCGGCCAGGTCGACCTGCTCAAGAAGCACGTCCGCCAGCCGCTCGCGTTCAACCAGGTGCAGCTGAGCATCACGCACGCCAACGTGATCTCGCAGGGCTTGACAGCGAACATGGGTGGCCTCGAGCAGTCGGTCGATCGCGACAACGACATCCTCAACTACTCGCGGATCAACGACATCACCCTGCAGGCCTGGTCGCCGTTCCAGAAGGGCTTCTTCGACGGCGTCTTCCTGGGCGACCGTGAGCAGTACGCCGAGCTGAACGACGTGCTCGAGGCGGTCGCCACCGCGCACGGGGTCACCCCCACCGGCATCGCGGTCGCATGGATCACCCGCCACCCCGCGCACTTCCAGGTCGTCCTCGGCACGACGAACCCGCAGCGCGTGCGGGACTCGGCCGCCGGCTCGGACGTCGAGCTGTCACGCGAGGAGTGGTACCGGATCTTCACCGCGGCAGGACACACCGTTCCCTGAACCGGGACCGCTCCGTCGGGTCGGGCAGGGTGGGGTCGTGCTCCACGACCTCGCCCTGCCCGTCCGTCTGTCCGCAGGCAGTGGCGAGGTGACGCTGCGGAACGCCGTGGACGAGGATCTCGACGCACTCATGGCGCTCCTGTCCGACGACCCGATCAGCGCCGCACGTGGTGATGTCGCCGCGCCGGAGGACCGTCCGCAGTACGCCGAGGCACTCCGGTCGATCGTGGACGACCCGGCGAATGCGCTGCTCGTCGCCGAGGACGCCGACGGGCGGCTCGTCGGGACGCTGCAACTCACCCGGATCCCTGGGATGGCTCGTCGTGGTGCCACGCGGCTGCTCGTCGAGGCGGTGCGTGTCAGCAGTGCTCTGCGCTCCGGCGGCATCGGGAGCGCGCTGGTGCGCTGGGTGACCGACGTCGCCGCTCCGGCCCTCGGGACCCCGCTCGTGCAGCTCACGTCGGACGCTGCACGGACCGATGCGCACCGGTTCTACGAGCGCCTCGGCTTCACCGGCTCACACGTCGGGTTCAAGTACCGGGTCTCCGACCCTTCCGCCATCCCGCCTGATATGTCACACTGAGACCAGTCGCCCCATCGAGGTGGGTGCGGAAGTGATCCCCGGGAGATCCTGCGGTATAGCGGGGCCCGGGGATTCGCGCGTTCACCGACGGTGCTCGTGGACGCTCAGCACATGGTCCAGCTGCTCGAGGTAGGCCGTTTCCCTCGCCGGGCCAGCGCGACCACGCCGCAGACCGCATCCGCCGCCCAGAGAAGTGGCTCGCGGCCACCCGGCAGGTGCTCGAACACCAGCCCGTGAACCAACTTGCGTGACCGCAGGGCGTCGAGGTGCGCGCGATCGTTCCGGTCCGAGGGCCCGCGAGATTCGAGGACGACTCGGTCGACACCGCCCGCGCGGAGTTCGAGGATCAAGTGCTCAAGAGCAAGACGGCGACGACGCTCGCTCCGGACGGATCGGTCAGTCACGCTCACGACCCCGATGGCTTCGAACGGATGGTCGCACAGCATCCCGACGATCCCGGTGCGGTGCCGAGCGTCACTCTCGGACCAGTGCAGCTTCCGCGCCGACCGTGGCTTGATGGCGCAGAGCGAGTCCCGGAACCGCTCAGCATCGCTGTCGGCAACTGTCACCGCCCCGAGGATGTCCGCGCCGGGGTCACGTTCGTCTCCGGGCTCGGACTCGTCCACGTAGGCCGTCGGTACCATTCCGGAATACTACCGGCCAGGTGGGGCCACTCGCCCGATACGACCGGGCGCGCGCTAGTCGCCGGAGGCGGAGTCCGCAGACCGCGGCGTCGGCACGTTCACGTCGACCGGGGACACCCCGGCGGGATCGGCCGAAGCACCACCCACGACGTCGAACGAGATCCCCAGCATCGCCGGGTCCTCGTCGAGTTCGAGCCCGTCCTCGCGGACCTGGTCCTCCGGGATCGCACGGCCACCGGACGGATCGAACGTGTTCGCAATCGACATGCCGACGAGCATGCCGGTCGCGCATGAGCGTCGCCTCCGAACAGGCCCTGCGGTACCGATCAGTCGGCGAGGTCCTCCGGCCGGAGGCGCTCACCGACCTGCGGACGCCGGAACACCGGGCCGCCACCGGCCTCGTCCTCGTCGTGGTGACCGACGGGCGAGACACTCGGGTCGGCGGAGTCGTCGCCGACGTCGGCGCCGCGGTCCTCCTCCATCTCGAGCTCGGACTCGTCACTGCCGTCCACGGGGATGGACCGGCCCTGCTGTTCGGGATCGAACGGTGCGCTCATCGACATGGGCCGAGCATGCTCCCGCTCGGTGAACGCCGGGTCAACGCTGTCCGTCGGCCGCGATGAGTTCGAGCTGCGTGAGCGGCAGGTCCGTCCCGGCGGTGAACACGAACGACGAACCACCGCCGATGATCCGGAACACCCGGGTCTGCCCGGCCCACGTGAACTCGGCGCCGTCGACCGCGGTGACGGCGTCGTCGAGGGCGACCTGCCACGAGTAGGAGCCCGGCGATGCGACCGTCACGGTGTACAGCGAGGCGGCGGGGCACGTCACGTCGAAGGACACGGACTCCCCCACGGCGAGCGCCGTGACGGTGCGGCCGGTGTCGTCGGTGAGCGCCGAGACCCCGACGGGCAGGACGTCCGCCGGGGCGTCCCGGTAGCCGTGCACGTCGGAGGCCGAGACGGGGCGGGTGTCCGAGGCCCATCCCTGCGGTTCGTCGGACAGGGTGAACTCGACCCGCGACGCGGCCAGGACCACGCTGTGCGGGATGGTGACGGACGTCCAGGGCGAGCCGTCGACCGTCACCGACGCCACGTAGGCGCCTGCGGAGCCGGTGGCGATCTCGATGACCGTCTCCGTTCCTCCCAGCTGTCGCAGCACCGTCCTGCGGACCGACGGCGGTACGAGCACGTAGGTACCGGTCGACGGCGCCAGCGGGTACAGGCCGATGGTGGCGAAGACGTACCACGCGCTCATCTCACCGTTGTCCTCGTCGCCCGGGTAGCCCTGCCCGAGGTCGGATCCGACGAACAGCCGCTCGAGCGATTCGCGGACGATGCGGTGTGCGTCGTCGTGCCGCCCCGTGAACATCGGGAAGAAGGGGATGTGGTGCGCGGGCTGGTTCGACAGCCCGAGCATGCCCATCCGGACGTCGCGGGCCTCGGTCATCTCGTGGATCGGGAACCCGTACGAGCCGGAGCGTGCCAGGGCGCCGGTCTCGGGGGTCGCGAAGAACGCGTCGAGCGCCGCGTCGAACCGCTCGGGGCCGCCGTGCAGGTCCACGACGCCGGCACCGTCGTGCGGCGCCGTGAACGCGGTGCCCCACGCGTTCGTCTCCGTGTAGTCGTCACCCCAGTCGCGCGGGTCGAACTCGGTGCCGACCCGCCACGAACCGTCGGGGTCGCGCCCGATGAAGAACCCGCGCTCGGAGTCGAAGACGTGCCGGTACTGCAGGGACCGGCGGGCGAACCACTCGGCCTCGGCCTCGTGGCGCGACAGGTCGGCGGGCGTCCGCGCCCGTGACGCGAGCAGGCCCGCCATGACGGCCAGACCCCAGTCGTTGATGGCCGCGTCCAGGGTCCACGACATCCCCTCGTGGGTCGCCGTGTCGACGTGGCCGCGGAAGGCGCCCGGGAGGCTCCCCTTGCGTCCGACGCGCTCGTCGCGCGGCGGGACGGTCGCGTTCCGCACCGCGCTCCGGTACGCCTCGGCCAGGTCGAAGCCGCGCACGCCCTTCACCGCGAGGTCGGCGAAGACGGTGTCGCTCGTGGTGCCGGTCATGCAGTCCTCGGCTCCGGGGGCACTCCAGCGGGGCGTCCACCCGCCGTCGTGGTGGTGCTCGACGAAACCCTGCGCGAGCTCGCCCGCGGTCTCGGGGGTCAGGAGTCCGAGGAGCGGCCAGGCCGTGCGGTAGGTGTCCCAGAAGCCGTTCGTGGTGGTGAACGGGCCCTCCACGACCTCTGGTCCGGGCTCGTCGCGGATCGGTTCCGCCAGCACGTCGCCGTACGGGGAGCGGTGCCGCGGGGTGCCGGTCAGGGCGGTCTCCCCGGCGCGGTTCGGGTAGAGGAACAGCCGGTAGAGGCCGGAGTACAGGCTCGTCAACTGGTCGGGTGTCGCGCCGTCGAAGGTCAGCGTCGCGAGCTTCTCCGTCCACAGCGCCTCGGCCCGGGAGCACATGGCGTCGAACGAGCCGGCGACGTCGAGGTTCGCGCGGGCGTCCTCGATCGAGACGGTCGAGATGCCGAGCAGGACGTCGACCGGACCGTCCGTGCCCCCGGCCTCCCCGACGGACAGCCAGCCGCGCAGCTCGTGCTCGCCGATCGTCGTGTGGTCGGCGGTGACCCCCGCGATCCGGAGGTGCACGTGGTGCGGCGGGGTGCCTGGTCGGTCGTCGAGGACCGCCTCGACCACGGCGGTGCCGTCGGTGATCGTCACGGAGACGTCGGAGACCCGGCCGTGGTGGTCGAGCACGACGCTGCGGGTGCCGGTGAACCGGAACCCGAGGGCGAACTCCCCCGCGGTCAGCTCGGCGGTCACACCGTGCTC
This sequence comes from Curtobacterium flaccumfaciens, assembly GCF_018598405.1. Classification (NCBI taxonomy): domain Bacteria; kingdom Bacillati; phylum Actinomycetota; class Actinomycetes; order Micrococcales; family Microbacteriaceae; genus Curtobacterium; species Curtobacterium flaccumfaciens. The sequence goes on from NZ_JAHEWS010000001.1 coordinate 227,304, forward strand.
GAGGGCGACGCGGTAGCGGTGCGGGCCGTCCTGCTCGTCCTCGTGGTCGAACCCGAGCGCGCGGGCGGCCCGGTCGACGTCGGGGGTGTCGAGCGGCGAGGGCATCACCTGGAACACCCCGCGGTCCCCCATCCACGGCGACGGGATGTGGCTCGTCGCGAAGGCCTGGATCGCCGGACGGAGTCGTCCATGGTCGTCGAGCCGGTCGTGCTCCTGGTACGCGTACGGCCAGCGGTTGCTCGACGCGTCCGTCATCGGCAGGCCGAACACCCCACCGTGCGGGACGCCGACGAGCGGAGCGTTGTTCCCGCGGGAGAACCGCGAGGACGCCTGGGTGCCGCGGGTCGTCCGGACGTGGTCGAGCGGGGTCGTCGGGATCGGGCGCGCGGGGGCGATGCGGACGGCGTCGAGCCAGCCGCGCAGCGCCGGACGCGCACCGTCGGCGTCCGTAGCCGGTGCATCGGAGCCGAGCCGGGCCTCCAGGCGGTCGACGACCAACCCCGCGAACGGCGTGAGGTCGACCACGCGACGGTTCCACTGGTCCACCCACTGCTTGCGGGCCGCGTCCTGCGCGTCCGGGGTGACCGCATCGCCGTACTGGTCTCGGGTCGCCACGTGGTCACGAAGCCGCGAGCCGTCGGTGAAGACGACGTCGACGGCGAAGGCGGTGGCGTCCCAGAAGTGCAGCAGGTCGGCTTCGGTCGGTTCCGATGCCCCGTCGGGCAGGGTCCGCTCGGGGAACCAGACCCAGGAGAGCTCGTCACCGGACGCGATCGTTCGACCGGAGAACCCGGGGACGATCGCCTCGGCCACGGACACGCCCGCCGGTCGTTCGACGAGCCAACCTTCTGCACAGTCGAAGCCGACACCGTTCCGAGCGGCCACGGCCGTCGTCGGACCACCGCTCCGTTGCAGTTCTCGCACGGATCGAGCCTATTTGCTCCAGGGACTGGACGAAAACCCCAGCGTGTCAGTCCTTGTTCTTCCCTGGGGCGCTGCCGGACTTGCCGGGAGCGGTGTCCGACGAGGTGTCGACCGCGCCGGTGCCGTCCTGCGGCTCCTGCACGGGGTTCGACGCCGGGGCGCTCGGCTCGGGGCCGACGGGCGGGTCCTGCGTGGGCTGCTCCGGCTCGGTCGGTTCGCTCGGCTCCTCGCTCGGCTGCTCGGCAGGCTGCGACGGTTGCTGCTCAGGCTGTGACGGCTGCTCCTCGGCCGGTTCGCTCGGCTGCTGCTCCTCGCCCGGGTCCTCGCTCGGCTGCTGCTCGGTCGGAGCCGTCGAGGTGGTGTCCGTCGGGGCCGGTGTGCCGTCGTCGTCGCCGTTCAGGGCGAACACCGCGACCCCGATGCCGATGAGCACCAGGACGATCACGACGATGGCGGCGACGAGCGGCCCGCGCTTCTTCTTCTCCGGCTGGTCGTCTGGCAGATCGCCCCGGACCGGGCGGGGCGCGACCGGCGGCGGGGTCGGCCCGCTCGGACCCGATGCGCCGCGGTCGTTCGCCTGGGCACCGAGGACGGTCGTCGAGACGTCGTCGGCGGGGTTCGGCCGCTGGGTGTCGAGGACACGCGTGGCGTCGTCGCCAGGACGCGCGCCGCCGTTCGGCAGTTCGCTCGCCGCCATCGCCTGCGTCCGGTCGTCGGCGTTCGCGGCGGCTGCGGCACCGGCCCCGACTGCGGCACCCGCCGCACCGGCAGCCGCTGCGGTCACCGCGCCGGGTGTGCCGGGCAGGAGCTGCGTGGCGTTCGTCGGCTCGTCACGGCCCAGCGCACGCAGACGCTCGGCGGCCTCGGCAGCGGTCGGTCGCTCCGCCGGGTCCTGCGCCGTCATCACGTGCAGCAGGGTGCGCCAGGCCGTGGGCAGCTGCCGGTCGATCTCGGGCGAACGGGTGAGCCGAGCGGTGGCCGACTCGACGGCGCTGCCCGGGAACGGCTGACGACCGGTCATGCACTCGAGCAGCACGAGCCCGAGCGAGTAGACGTCGGCCTTGCCGGTGATCTCCTTCGCCAGGACCTGCTCCGGGGCCAGGTACGCGGCCGTCCCCATCACGGTCCCCGTCCCCGTCACGCGTGAGGCGTCCCGGAGCAGGGCGATCCCGAAGTCGGCGAGCTTGACGTGCCGGCCGTCGCTCTCGAGCAGCACGTTCGCGGGCTTCACGTCACGGTGGACGATCCCCTGCGCGTGCACGGCGGCCAGGCCGTCGGCGACCTGCGCACCCAGGCGGGCGGCGGTCGCGGGGTCGAGGGGCCCTTCGCGCAGACGGGTGGCGAGGTCGCTGCCCGGCACGAGCTCCATGACGAGGTACGAGTCACCGTCGACGTCGTCGAGTGCGGCGTCGTAGAGCGTGACGAGTTCCGGGGCACGCAGCGTCGCGAGGGTCTGGATCTCCGCCTCGGCGCGGGCGCGCTCACCGCGGTCGACGGGGCCGATGCGGAACACCTTGACCGCGACCTCGCGACCGAGCTGCTCGTCGACCGCCCGGTACACGGACGCCATGCCACCGTGTCCGAGCGTGCCCGTGACGCGGTACCTGCCGCCGAAGACCCGTTCTTCCATGCCCGGCAACCTACCGGTCGCGGCTGACGGCGCTCTGCCGTTGGGCCGGGTGCGCGGGGCGGGGCTTGGCGACTTCGTGAGCAGAAGATGTCGGGTGCGGCCGAACGACCCGACGTCTTCTGCTCACGAGGTGATGCGGTCGACGTCCGGCGCGGGCTCGGCACCGCGGTGAAGCGCCGTCAGGTACAACCGGTGCGCCGTGATCACGAGGGCGAGCCAGGCGAGCCCGAGCGCCCACGCCGCCAGCACGTCGGTCAGCCAGTGGTGCCCGAGGAACACCCGCGACGCCCCGACCGACAGCACGAACAGGGTGCCCACGACGATCGTCCACACCCGGGTGACGACGCGCGACTGCCGCAGGAGCAGCAGGTACACGATGGTGCCCACGATCACCGTGGAGTTGAGCGTGTGCCCCGACGGGAACGACGGCGACGTCTCGTACGGCGGCACCGCGTCGGACAGCGGCGGACGAGCCCGACCGATGAGGTCCTTGCCCGCGATCGTCATGAGCAGCGAACCACCGCTCGCGGCGACCAGGAGCACCAGCGGCGTCCACGCACGGCGCTGGATCGTGAAGCCGACCAGGAACCCGAGCGCGACGATCGGCATCCCGATCGTCCCCGCGATGTCGGTCCACCAGGTGACGAGGGTGTCCGCCGTGGGTGATCGGAGTGTGAGCGCCCAGTCGAGGACGGGTCGGTCGAGCACCGCGACGTCGTCGGCTTCACGGACGGCGTCGTAGACCTCGGAGGCGATCCACGTGGCGAGGACGGCGACACCCAGCCCGATGGCGAGCGTCAACAGCAGGAGCGGCATGGCCCCGAAGCGCTTGCCGAGCGCGGTCCACGCACCGGCGACACTGCGGCCGGCACGGGAGCGCCAGCGGGTCAGGTCGACTTCGCCGACGGTGCGGTCGGCGGCGTCCCCGTGTTCGGTGTGCATCCGTCCACCCTGCCCGAAGCCGCCGGGAGCCGTCCCGGCCGCGTCAGTCCTTCGCCTCCGAGTACGCCCCCACCACCCCGACCGACAGTGGGAACGTCACCGGGAAGTCCTGGAACAACAGCCGTCCGGCATCGACCGCGGCCTCCCGGATCTGCTGCGCCACCCACTCGGCGTGCTCCGCCGGCGCGTGCACCACGATCTCGTCGTGCACGAAGAACACCAGGTGCGGCCCGTCCGTCACCGCGCCGGGGAACCGCGCGAGCAACCGTGACCGCAGGGACCCCATCCACGCGAGCGCCCACTCCGCGGCGGTCCCCTGCACCACGAAGTTCCGGGTGAACCGCCCCCAGCTCCGGGCACGGGACTCGACCGCACGCTGCATCGCCGGTGTGCCCTCGACCGTGTACGCCTGGTTCCGCGCCTCGAACCACGAGTCCTCGGGCACCGGCGAGGTCCGCCCGAGCAGCGTCGTCACGGGTTCACCGCGCTCCCCCGCCCGTGCGGCCCGTTCCACCATGTCGAGCGCCTGCGGGAACGCCCGGACCAGGCGTGGCACGAGCCGACCGCCCTCGCCCTGGGTCGCCCCGTACATCGCGCCGAGCATCGCCACCTTCGCCTGCTGCCGGGTCTCGACGGCGCCCGAGGCAACCACGCCGTCGTACAGGTCGCGCCCGTCGCCGGCCGCCGCCATCGCCCGGTCGCCGGACATCGCGGCGAGCACCCGGGGCTCCAGCTGCGCGGCGTCGGCCACGACGAGCTTCCACCCCGGGTCGGCGACGACCGCCCCGCGGATGCCCTTCGGCAACTGCATCGCTCCCCCACCGTCGGCCGCCCAGCGCCCGGTGACGACGCCACCGACGACGTACTTCGGGTGGAACCGGCCGTCGCGGATCCAGTCGTCCAGCCAGGTCCAACCGTTGGCGGTGAGCAGCCGTGCCAGCCGCTTGTACTCGAGCAGCGGCTCGATGACGGGGTGCTCGATCTCCTGCAGCTCCCACTTCCGGGTGCTGGTGACCATCAGGCCGACCCGGCGGAGCGCCTTCAGGACGTCGGCGGGCGAGTCCGGGTTGAGCCCGGGGTCGTCGAGGCGCTCGCGCACGACGGCGGCGATCTCCTCGAGGCGACGCGGCCGGACGCCGTAGGGCACGCGCGGTCCGAGGGCGTCCTCGAGCAGGCGCTCGTGCACGTCGGCGCGCCACGGCAATCCGGCGTGCAACATCTCGGCCGCGACGAGGGCCCCTGCGGACTCGGCGGTGAGCAGCAGGCGGAGCGCTCCGGGAGCGGTCGACCCGGCCACGGCGGCGAGCTGCGCCCGGAACTCCGCGACCGGGTCGACCTCGTCGTCCGGCACGGAGGCGGTGAACAGGGCGTCGTCGAAGAGCTGGGCCTGCGTCGGCCGGACGACCCGGGCCTCCGCGACGGGCGCGTCGAGGGCATCGGGGGGTGCCGCGGCCAGCGCTGACCCCCGTGCTGCGAGCGCAGCACGCAGCACGCGACGACCGAGCCGCAGGTCGACGCAGCGACCGACCCGGCCGCCCGCGGCCAGCACGGCCGGGTACCAGCGCGCGGTGTCGTCCCACACCCAGCGCACGCCCGGTGCGTCGTGGGCCGCGACGAAGGCCGGGAGGCCCGGCTCGTCCAGGCGGACCGGCTCGCCCCCGGCGGTCCCCGCGTCGGTCAGGGGCGTCGCGAGGACGCCGCCGTCGACGCGGCGGAGGACGAGGTGCACGACACGATCATGCCGTGCCCCACCGACCCCGACGGACCAGGGCAGGAACGGGCGTCACTCGCCGGGTCGGACCGCCGCGGTGTCGGCGACGTCGATGCGGACGTCGCCGTCCTCGGCACGGGAGACCTCGACCCGCGGATCGGCGTCGTGCTCGTCGGATCCGGACATGCGGCGGAACGTGTCCTGCCGGCGTTCCTCGAAGGTCATGTCGACGCCGTCGTCGAGGTGGTCGTGGTCGGGCTTCGTCATGCCGTGCACGGTACGCGGCCTCGGCGTCGGGTGATCAGGTCACCGGTGCGGTGCCGGTCCGTTCGGTCCAGTGCGCGCCGCTCGCCCACCGGTCGAGCACGGCCGCACGCAACCGGCCGGTCGGCGCCGCGGCACGTGCGGTCACCAGCGGGACCCCGAAGACGAACTTGGCCACGCTGGCGTCCCCCTCGGTCGCGTCGTGCTCCCCTGGCGCGACGAGGCGGAAGCGCCGGGCGAAGCGCACGAGGTTGGCGTCGGGACCGAGCGCGGCGGGCAGCCCCGGATCGAGCATCCAGGAGCGGCACTGCCACCGGTCCGCGGCGAGCTGCGGCGCGAGGCCACGCAGGACCTCGGGTGCGCGGGCGAACGACCGGTCACAGGCGGCGGGGTCGAGCGGGCCGGTCTCCGGCACGTGCACGCCCCAGGCAGGCGTGCCGTCCGCCAGGTGGTCGCCGAGTTCGAACTGGAGGCGCCCCACGGCCACCACGCGCCCGGTCGCCACCGCGACGAGCCACTCCAGCCCCGTGCCCTGCAGCCCGTAGCGTGCGAGCTTCCGGTCGACGTCGGCGACCGACGCCTCGGCCAGGCTCCGCGGGAACCCTCGCTCCGCGAGGGCGACGGCGGTGTCCGGCACGGCGGCGCGGAGCGCTGCGACCAGCAGCGCGTCCCGCTCCGCGGGTCGGGCGTCGGCCACGGTGGCGGCCAGCGCGGCCGCCACCGTGGCGGAGTCGTCCGGTGACCCCACGGCGGCGGCGAGGACCGCGACGGACGCGGGACGGGCCTCCAGGCCGGGGGTCGCGGGGGTCACTTCAGACCGGACGACGCGAGCCCGTCCATCACCCGACGCTGCAGCACGACGAACATGATGAGCACCGGCGCCATCGCCATCAGGCTGGCGGCCATCAGCACCGGGTAGTCGATCGTGCGGTCGCTGGACAGCGTCGCCAGGCCAGCCGCGAGGGGCATGTCCTCGGCTCGGGTGGAGACCACGAGCGGCCAGAGCAGCTCGTTCCACGACCACAGCACGGTCGTGATCGCGAGCACGCTGATCGAGGGCCGGGCCAGGGGCAGCATGATCCGCCAGAACGTCTGGAACGGGTTCGCGCCGTCCATCCGCGCGGCCTCTTCGAGCTCGGGCGGCATGTTCAGGAACGCGGTCCGCATCAGGAAGGTGCCGAACGCGCTGAACAGTCCGGGCGCCACGATCCCCATCAGGGTGTCGAGCCAGCCCAGCCCCTGCACGATCTGGTACTGCGAGATCAGGTAGACCTGCGAGGGCACGAGCAGGATCGACAGCACGATCGCGAGCAGGGCCGCCCGGCCGCGGAACCGCATCCGCGCGAAGGCGTACCCGGCGAGCGTGCAGAGGACGATCTGCGCGAGCGTCCGGATGATCGTGACGTACACCGACGTGCCGAGCTGACTGAGGAACGGCAGGCGTTCGAAGACCTGCGCGTAGTTCTGCCACTGCAGCTCGCCCGGCCAGAAGACCGGCGTGACGGACTGCACCTGCGTGTTCGTGGACAACGACATGATGATCTGCCACAGGAACGGGAACGCCATCGCGAACCCGCCGATGCCGAGGACGACGTGGATCCACCAGTGGCTGCCGCCGCGACGGCCCGGCCGACGTGCGGCCCGAGGAGGTGTGACGGTGGCGGTCATCCCTGCACCCACTTCCGTTGGACGCGGAACTGCACGAGCGTGACGATGCCGATGAGCAGGAAGATCACCATGGCGATCGCGGCCGCGAAGCCCTTGTCGTTGTCGATGAACCCGGCGCTGTAGAAGTAGAAGACGAGCGACATCGTCTTCGGGATCACCGGGTTGGTGCTGCCGAGGATGGCGTACAGCAGGTCGAAGAGCTGGAAGCTCGAGATCGTCGTGACGATCACCACGAAGAAGATGCTCGGGCTGAGCAGGGGCACGGTCACCGACCGGAACTGCCGCCACCGGCTCGCGCCGTCGAGCTCCGCGGCCTCGTAGAGTTCCGGCGGGATGTCCTTGAGTCCGGCGCCGAGGATGATCATCGAGAACCCGAGGGACGACCAGAGGCCGACGAGGCTCACCGCGACGAGCGCGAACCCGGGCGTCGAGATCCAGTACGGGCCGTCGATGCCGAAGTTCCCGAGGAACCAGTTCACGATGCCGTAGTCGCCGTTGTACATGATCCGCCAGACCAGGGCGATCGCCGCGGGCATGGCGACGTACGGCAGGAAGAAGAGCACCCGGTAGAACTGGGCGAACCGCAGCCCCGGGGTGTTCAGCAGGCTGGCGAGCCACACCGCGATCGGGATGCCGGCGAGGACGACGAGCGTGTAGATCACCGTGTTGAGCAGCGACTGGTACAGCTGCGGGTCGCCGACCAGCCGGACGTAGTTCGCGACCCCGGTGAACGTCGCTCCGCCGAAGACGCCCCAGCTGGTGAACGAGTACCAGAACGTCTGGATGATCGGCCAGATGTAGAAGGTGCCGATTCCGACGAGCAGCGGGAGGACGAAGAGCCACGGCCACCAGCCGTCGGTCCGTCGCGGTGCTCGCCCGCCGTCGGCTCGTGGGCCGGGGGCACCCCGCCCGGACGAACGCGTCGTCCGGGCGGGGGTGGCTGCGGCCGGGGGCCGCTCGGTGTTGATCGTCACGGGTGGGACCTACTTCTCCTTGGCGAGGGCGGCGTCCATCTTCTGTGCGAGGTCCTCCGCCACCTGGTCGACGGGCTTCGACCCGTCGAAGGCGCTCGGCAGCAGGGTGGTCTCGAGGGTGTTCCACGCGGCGGTGTTCTTCGACACCGGCAGCGGCTTCGCGTAGTCGACCGCGTCGAGGAACACCTGCAGGTCCGCGTCGGGCATCGTCTTCGTGAACGCGCCCTGCGTGCCTTCGTACGCGGGGATGACCGCGCCCATGTCGCCCTGCTGCTGCTGGGCCGTCTTGCCCGCGAGGTAGACCTGCAGCGCCTGCGCCGCGGCCTTGTCCTTGCTCGCCTCGGACACGACGTTCGAGACGCCGTGGATGACGGTCGCCTGCTCTTTGCCCTTCGGCAGCGGGTAGGCGACGACGTCCTGCTCGAGCTCGGTGCCGGTCAGGGCCGATCGGAACCAGCTGCCGCCCTGGTACATCGCGAGCTTGCCCGAGGTGAACCACTGGTCGGCGGTGGTGTCGGTGAGCTGCTTGATCGACGGCGAGGCGCCGGAGTCGATCAGGTCGGTCCAGAACCGCAGGCCGTCCTCGGAGGCCTTCGTGGCGTACTCGGACTCCGTGCCGTCCGCGTTCAGGACCGCTCCCCCGGCCTGCAGGATCGTGTTGTAGTACGTGGTCTGCCCGTCCATGCCGCCGGCCGCCCCGTAGGCGCCCTTCGCCTTGAGCTTCTCGGACAGTTCGGCGCTGGTCTGCTGGAAGTCGTCCCAGGTCCAGTCCTTCGACGGCAGGTCCATGCCGGCCTGCTCGAACAGCGACTTGTTGACCCAGACACCGATGGTGTCGAAGTCCTTCGGCACGCCGTACTGGGTGTCCTCGTACGTGTACAGGTCGTTGAGCGCGCTCGAGTACTTCGACGCGTCGATGTCACCGGACTCGACCTCGCCGGTGATCGGCGCGAGCTTGCCGTTGGCTGCGTAGAGCTGGAAGTTCGGGCCGTTCATCCAGAACAGGTCGGGCAGCGTGTTGCTCGAGCCCTGCGTCTGCAGCTTCGTCCAGTAGTTGGCGTACGGCGTGACGTCGACGCTGACCTTGATGTCCGGGTACTCCTCGTTGAAGCCCTTCAGGTTGGCCTTGATCGCCTTGACCTGGTTCTCGTCCCAGACGGCGTACGTCAGGGACGCCTTGGTGTCCTTCGGCGCGGCCTCGTAGTCGCCGGAGCTCGACGCCCCGGACGACGAGGAGCAGCCGGCGAGGAGTGCGGCCGCGCCGAGTGCGGCGACGGCACCGAGGAGGGCGCGGCGCACGCCGGTTCCTCGGGTGGGCATGTGTGCGGTCATCGGGAGGTCCTTTCGCACGGCCGTCAGGAGCCGACGGTCTGGGCGGGGTGGGTGGTGGTGGGGTGGGTGAAGTGCGCGATGGTCTCGGCCGGCAGCGGCGGGACGTCGATGGGGACGGACCCGGTGCGGAGCGAGCGCGTGGCCAGCGCGCCGGCGGCGACCGCGGCGCGGGCCGCGATCGGGGAGAGCTCCGCCGGTTCGCCGAGGGCGACGGACCGCAGGAACTCGGTCATGGTGAGCAGGTCGGCGTCGGCGTGGCCGTCCTCGACGCCGTCGATCGGGTACTCCCGGTCCCCCGCGGTGTCCCAGCCGCGTCGGTGGGTCCAGACCTTCACGACGCCGCCGCCGGTGTCGCCGATGTTCTCGAGACGCCCCTCGGTGCCGATGACGGTGTAGTTCCGCCAGTAGTCGGGGGTGAAGTGGCACTGCTCGTAGCTGGCCTGCACGCCGTTGTCGAGCGTCATCATCACCATCGAGACGTCCTCGACGTCGACGACGGGGTTGAGCCCGGTCTGGGCGAGCGGCGGCCAGTTGTCGTGGGAGAACCAGTCCCCCATGAGCTCACCGCTGCGGTCGCGCCGATCGGTCACCTCGCCGTACACGGACAGCGAGCCCATGCCGACGACGCGGGCCGTGTCGCCACCGCCGAGGGCGTGGATCACGTCGAGGTCGTGGCTCGCCTTCTGCAGGAGCAGGGAGTTCACCTTGGTGCGGTCGGCGTGCCAGTCCTTGAAGTAGTAGTCACCGCCGTTGCCGACGAAGTGCCGGCACCAGACGGCCTTGACCTCGCCGATCTCGCCACGGGCGATGACCTCGCGCATCAGGCGGACCACGGCGGCGTGCCGGAAGTTGTGGCCGACGTACAGCGGCGTCCCGGTCTCGGCCGCGGTGTTCAGCACCGCGTCGGCGTCCTCGACCGTGATGGCCAGTGGCTTCTCGAGGTAGACGGCGATCCCCGCGCGGAGCAGGTCGATCGCGATCTCGGCGTGGGTCCAGTCCGGCGTGGTGACGATCGCGGCGTCCACGTGGCCGGTGAGGTCGCGGTGGTGTCCGACCACCACGGCGTCCGGGTACTCGGCGTGCCCACGCTCCCGGCCCGCCGCGGTGACGTCCGCGACGGCGACGACCCGTGCGGCCAGCGCCGGGTCGGTGGCCGTGGCGTCGGCCACGTGCCGCGCGATGGCGGACCGCTGGCCCATCCCGATCACCGCGACGCGGAGTCCTGCGTTGTCAGCGCCCATGCTCATCGCTCCCTTGCGTGAATGTGACGACCATGATGCCGAATCGATCATGAATGCACAATAGGCGCTCACGGATCGCTCACGCATCCACGCCGAGCAGGGTTTTACACGATGGAAACGTCGGGTCCGGTCCCGCCGGGGCGGGCAGAACGGTCAGTCCGCGACGACGAGCTCCACGCCGGCGGCCGAGAGGTCGGCGGCGAACGACGACGGCACCGGCTGGTCCGTGACCAGGACGTCGATGCGGTCCAGCGGGCAGATCCGGGCGAAGGTCGCGCGTTCGATCTTCGTGGAGTCGGCGACAACGACCACGCGTCGCCCGACCGAGGCGAAGTGCCGGCTGACCTCGGCCTCGCCCTCGTGCATGGTCGTCGCCCCGTACTGCCCGGTGAGCCCGTCGACGCCGAGGACCACGAGGTCGAGGGCGAACTCGTCGAGGGTGTCCCGGACCAGCGGCCCGACGAGCTCGTAGGACTGCCGCCTGGCGACACCGCCGGTGACCACGATCTTGACGTTCGCGCGGACGGAGAGCTCGTACCCGACGTTCAGGGCGTTCGTCACGATCGTGATGCCGAACTCGCCGTCGGCGCGGATGAACCGCTCGCTCTTGCCGAGTTCACGCGCGACCTCGGTCGTCGTCGTCCCGCCGTTCAGCCCGACCGTCTCGCCGGGCTGCACCAGCCGGGCCGCGGCACGGGCGATCGCCGTCTTGGCCTCGGCCTGGCGGGCGATCTTGTACTGCAGCGGCAGCTCGTACCCGGCGCCGAGTGCTGCCGCTCCCCCGTGCGTGCGCGTGACGAGCCGTTGGTCGGCCAGCATGGCGAGGTCGCGTCGGGCCGTCGCGGCGGAGATCCCGAGCAGCTCCCCGATCTCGGCGATCGACACGTTGCCGCGTTCGCTCACCAGTTCGAGCAGGGCGTTGAGCCGCTGTTGGGGGGTCATGCCCGTCATCCTACGGCGTCGCCACCGACGCCCGGTGATCGGAAATGACGTTTTGCCCTTCCCTTGCGCACGATCGCTCGCTACGCTTCCTGATCATCGATCACCCGGATCGATCCGGACCCGGAAGGCTCCCATGACCGACACCTTCGTGAGCGCTGAACTGGCCTCGCAGCCGGAGACCTGGCGCGCAGCCGCCGCACTCCTGCCGACGTTCGCCGACGCGCTCCCCCAGCCGGGCGAACGCGTGGCCGTGGTCGGCTGCGGTACGAGCTGGTTCATCGCCATGAGCTACGCCGTCGCACGTGAGCAGGCAGGCCTCGGCGTGACCGACGCCTTCGCCGGGTCCGAGTACCCCGCGTCCCGTGAGTACGACCGCGTGCTCACGATCAGCCGCTCGGGCACGACGACCGAGATCGTCGACCTGCTGCAGGCCCTGCCGTCCCAGCGGACCGTCCTGATCACCGCCGTCGCAGACAGCCCCGCCGCAGCCGTCGCCGACCAGGTGGTCGCGCTGCCCTTCGCCGACGAGCGCTCGGTCGTCCAGACCCGCTTCGCCACCACGGCGCTCGCGCTGCTGCGGGCGTCCATCGGTGACGACGTCGACGCGCTCGCGGCCCAGGCCGAGACCGCGCTCACGCTGCCCATCGACGACCTGCTCGACGCCGAGCAGGTCTCGTTCGTCGGTCGTGGTGCCGCCGTCGGCCTGACGTTCGAGGCCGCGCTGAAGACGCGTGAGGCCGCACAGTTCTGGGCGGAGTCCTACCCGGCGATGGACTACCGGCACGGACCCATCGCGATCGCGCAGCCCGGCCGGCTCGTGTGGTCGCTCGGTGCCGCACCCGACGGCCTGGCCGACGAGGTCGCAGCCACCGGCGCCCGCTTCGTCCAGCACGACCTCGACCCGATCGCCGGACTCGTCGTGGTGCACCGGTTCGCCGTCGCCCTGGCCGAAGGGCGCGGCCTCGACCCGGACAACCCCCGGTCGCTGACCCGGTCGGTCATCCTCACCTGATGGGCGGCGCAGGCGCGGTGCTCGGCGTCGACGTCGGCGGCACGGGCATCAAGGCCCGGCTGACGGATGCCGACGGACTCGTCCTCGACGAGACCCGGGTACCGACGCCTCGCGACGACCCGGACGGCGGACGGCTCGCCACGGTCGTCGCCGAACTGGCTGTACGGGCCTCGCAGCGCACGCCGCTCGGGGCGATCGGACTGGTGACCCCGGGCGTCGTCGAGGAGACCCGCGGCACCGTGGTCCTGTCGGTCAACCTCGGATGGCGGGACGTGCCCGTGCGTGGTGTCGTCCGCGCCGAACTCCTGCGTCGGGGGATCGACGTCCCGCTCGCCTTCGGCCACGACGTCCGCGCCGGCGCACTGGCCGAGGTCCGCGCCGGCGACCCCGAACTCGCTCGGGGGTCGGTCTCCTTCGTGCCGGTCGGCACCGGGCTGGCGAGCGCCCTCGTGGTCGACGGCGCCGTCGTCCCCGGCGGTGGCTGGGCCGGGGAGATCGGACAGGTCCGGATCCAGAGCGGGCCGCACGCGGGCAGCCGCGTCGAGGAGATCGCGTCCGCCGGGGGAGTCGCACGCCGTGCCGGGGCTCCGTCCGCGCACGCCGTGATGCTCCGGGTCCGCGACGGCGACCCCGCAGCCACCGCCGTCTGGGACGACTGCGTCGGGGTGCTCGCCGATGCCCTCGCCTGGACCACCGCGGTCGCCGGCTGCCACACGATCATCGTCGGCGGGGGACTCGCCGAGTCCGGCCCGCTGCTGCTCGACCCGCTGCGCGCCGCCGTGACGGCACGCCTCCAGGGCGTCCGCGTCCCCGTCATCGCCCCGGCCCGGCACGGCGATGCAGCCGGTGCCATCGGCGCGGGGCTCCTCGCACGGGCGCTGCTCGACACGGGGGTCCTGCTGTGACGACCCTCGTCCGCGCCCCGCGCATCGTGACGGCCGGAGCCGACCTGCACGACGGCTGGCTCGTCATCGGCGACGACGACACCGTCCTGGCGACCGGCACCGGGTCCCCGATGCGCACGGACACCGCCGTCACGGTCGACGGCGCGGTCCTGCCCGGGTTCGTCGACCTGCACGCCCACGGGGCCCTGGGGCACGACTTCGCCGGGTGCTCCGCCGAGGACGCCCGCGCCGCCGCCGCGCACCACCGGTCGCGCGGCACCACCACCCTGGTCGGGTCGGTCGCCACGGGGGAGCGCGCGGACACCGTCGCAGCCCTCACACGACTCCGGCCGCTCGTGGCGGACGGCACGCTCGCCGGACTGCACCTGGAGGGGCCGTGGCTCGCTCCGGCCCGGCGCGGGGCTCACCGCGTCGACCTGCTGCACGCACCGGAGCCGGCCGAGGTCGACGCCTACTGCGACGCAGCGGACGGCGCACTGCGGATCGTCACGCTGGCACCGGAGCTCCCGGGCGCGCTCGACGCCGTCGCCCGCTTCGTCGCGGCCGGGATCGTCGTCGCCATCGGCCACACCGACGCCACCGCCGAGCAGACCCGCCGCGCGATCGACGCCGGTGCCTCGCTCGTCACCCACCTGTTCAACGGGATGCCGCCGCTCCACCACCGTGCACCCGGGCCGGTCGGGGTCGCCCTGTCCGACGACCGTGTGCTGCTCGAGTGCATCGTCGACGGGCACCACCTCGACCCGGTGACCGTCGACGTCGTCCAGCGCAGCGCTCCGGGTCGGATGGTCCTGGTCTCGGACGCCATGGCCGCCACCGGTTGCCCGGACGGCTCCTACACGGTCGCCGGGTCGGCAGTGTCCGTCCGTGACGGTGTCGCCGTCCTCGCCGACGGCTCATCGCTGGCGGGCAGCACGATCACGGTCGCCGACGCGGTCCGCCACCTGCTCGAGGCGGGGACACCCCTTCCCGAGGTCGTGGCCGCGTCCGCGGGGCGTGCGGCGCAGCTGCTCGGGTCGCCGGCACCGCTCAGCGTGGGTGCCCCGGCGGACCTGCTCGTGGTCGACCCGGTGCACGGCAGCGTCCGAGCCCTGCCGACGGCGGTGGTCGCGTGATCCTCGTCGTCACCCCGAACCCGGCGGTCGACGTGACCTACCGGGTCGCCGAACAGCGCATCGGCGAGACCCAGCGCGTGCTCGAGGTCCAGCGGCGACCCGGCGGCAAGGGGCTGAACGTCGGCCGGGTCCTCGCGGCCACCGGAGTCCCGACCCACGCCGTGCTGCCCCTCGGCGGCGACGGCGGGCGCTGGATCAGCCACACCCTCGACGCCCTCGGACTCGCCCACACCGACGTCGACGTGCTCGGCGAGACCCGCACGACCGTGACGGTGGTGGACGACCTCGCACACCCGACGATGTTCGGTGAGCCCGGACCCGTGCTCAGCCCGGACGAGTGGGACGCCGTCACCACCGCGGTCGGAACGCTGCTCGACGGCGGTGCATCCGGTGCCCCCCACGCCACTGCCCTGGTCGTGTCCGGTTCCCTGCCCCGGGACACCGATCCCGCGGTCGTCGCCCGCTGGGTCGCCGCCGCTCGCCGAAGTGGCGTCCCCTCCGTGGTCGACTGCTCCGGTGCGGCACTGGTGGCAGCCGCTTCGGCCGGCGTGACCGTCTGCAAGCCCAACCGCGAGGAACTGCTCGACGCCACCGGCACCGACGACGAACGCGCCGGGGCACTCCGTCTCCTCGGACTCGGCGCGACCGTCGTCGTGGTCTCACGCGGCTCGGAGGGCATCGCCGCCCACACCACCCAGCACGTCCTCGAGGTCCCGGCGGTCGCGGGGGTCTCGGGCAACCCGACCGGTGCCGGTGACGCCGCGACCGCCGGGCTCGTCCGTGCCCTCACGAGTGCCGAGACCGACATCGCAACCGACGACGCGACCCTGCTCCGCGCACTGCGGTCGGCCGCAGCGTTCGGGGCCGCCGCCGTCCTCCGACCGGTGGCGGGCGAGGTCGACCCGGCCGACGTCGACCGGTTCCTGTCCACCCCGCCCGATCCCGCCCACGACCGAACGAGGACCCCAGCATGATCACCGACCTCGCCCTCACCGGCTTGCTCGACACCGCCCGCTCGGCCCGCCGCGGCGTCGGCGCGTTCAACGTCGTCCTGCTCGAGCACGCCGAGGCGATCGTGTCCGGCGCCGAACTGGCCGGACTGCCGGTCATCCTGCAGATCAGTGAGAACTGCGTCCGGTACCACGGCGGTCTCGCACCGATCACGACCGCGACCCAGGCCATCGCCCGCGCCGCCGACGTCGAGGTCCTCGTGCACCTCGACCACATCGAGGACCCGGAACTCGTCGTCGCCGGGGTCGACCTCGGCGTCGACTCGATCATGTACGACGGTTCGCACCTGGACTTCGCGGCCAACGTGGCTGCGACCCGCGAACTCGCCGAGCGCTGCCACGTCGCCGGCGTCGCGATCGAGGCGGAGCTCGGTGAGGTCGGCGGCAAGGACGGCGTGCACGCGCCGGGCGTCCGGACCGATCCGACCGACGCCGCCGCGTTCGTGGCCGACACCGGGGTCGATGCCCTGGCGGTCGCGGTGGGGACCTCGCACGCGATGCAGACGCGCGAGGCCTCGGTGGACCGTGACCTCGTCGAGCGGCTCCGTGCCACGGTGCCGGTGCCGCTCGTGCTGCACGGGTCCTCGGGTCTGTCCGACGACGAACTCCGCGGCGCCGTGCACGCCGGGATGACGAAGATCAACATCTCGACGCACCTGAACGGCCTGTTCACCCGGGCGCTCCGTACCGTGCTCGACGAGCGGCCGGACATCGTCGACCCGCGCAAGTACGTGTCGGCGGGCCGCGACGCGATCGCCACCGAGACCGCACGGCTGCTGACGCTCCTGCACGCCTGAGGCGCGACCGCGACGCTCAGCAGAGCGGGACGTTCACCGCGAGCCCGCCCATCGCGGTCTCCTTGTACTTCGACGACATGTCCGCCCCGGTCTGCCGCATCGTCTCGACGACCTGGTCGAGCGAGACGTGGTGCACCCCGTCGCCGCGCAGGGCCATCCGTGCGGCGTTGACGGCCTTGTTCGCGGCGATCGCGTTCCGCTCGATGCACGGGATCTGCACGAGGCCGCCAATCGGGTCGCAGGTCAGCCCGAGGTTGTGCTCCATCGCGATCTCGGCGGCGTTCTCGACCTGCTCCGGGGTGCCGCCGAGGACCTCGGCGAGCCCGGCCGCGGCCATCGAGGCGGCCGACCCGACCTCGCCCTGGCACCCGACCTCGGCTCCGGAGATCGACGCCCGTTCCTTGTAGATCGACCCGATCGCCCCGGCGGTGAGCAGGAACCGGACCACGGCGTCGTCCCGCTCCGCCGTGGAGGCCCCGGAGACCGTCGGCACGTACGTGAGCACGTAGTACAGCACCGCGGGGATGATGCCGGCGGCGCCGTTCGTCGGAGCGGTGACGACGCGGCCACCGGTGGCGTTCTCCTCGTTGACGGCCATGGCGACGAGGTTCACCCACTCCATCGCGAACAGCGGGTCGTGGTCGGGGTCCTCGCGGGTGAGCTGCTCGTACCAGGTGGCGGCTCGACGTCGGACGTCGAGCCCGCCGGGCAGGCAGCCACCGCGGAGCACGGAGCGCTCGACGCACGACTCCATCACACCGTGGATGCCGAGCAGCCCGGAGCGGACCTCGGGGACCGAGCGGGTGACGGCCTCGTTGGCGAGCGCGACGCCGCTGATCGGCAGGCCCGAGCGCGCACAGGCGGCGAGCAGCTCGGCACCGCTCGAGAACGGGTACGGCACGGTGTCGTCCACGGGGATGGCGGCCCCGGCGACAGCGGCCGACGCGCCGTCGGCATCCGTGCGGCCCCGGGGTTCGGCCTCCTCGTCCCGGGCGATGAACCCACCACCGATCGAGTAGTACGTCTCGTCGGCCAGGTCGGTGCCCGCGGCGTCACGGGCGCGCAGCCGCATGGCGTTGGGATGTCGGGGCAGCATCGTCAGGGGGTGCAGGACGATGTCGGCGAGGCGGAACGGCACGGTCGCACGACCGTCGAGCCGCAGGACACCGTCGCGCTCGAGGGTCTCGAGCGCGAGGACCATCGCATCGGGGTCGACGGTCTCCGGGTGCGACCCCATGAGCCCGGCGACGACGGCGCCGAGGGTGCCGTGACCCTGCCCGGTCGATGCGAGGGACCCGTACAGGTCGACCACGACGGACGCGACCGGGAGGTCACGGACGAGGGCGGCGAACTCGGCACCGGCCCGCATCGGCCCGACGGTGTGCGAGCTCGAGGGGCCGACACCGACGCTGAACAGATCGAAGACGGAGACCGGCACGCGGCCACACTAACCCGTCCGGACGGCGCGGTGCCCAGCGCCCGGCGCGGAAGGACTCAGCGCCGACGGCCACCCTCGGGCGGCATCACGAACCACAGCACGACGTAGGCGATCCACAGCGGTCCGGGGAAGAAGCTCAGGATGACCCAGACCACCCGGAGCAGCGTGCGGGACAGGTTGAAGCGGTCGGCGAGACCGGCGCAGACACCGGCGAGGAGACGACCGTTGCGGGGACGGGAGAGTGTGCTCATGGGGACGACGCTACGCAACCCCGCCGACCCCGCGCATCCGGGGCGCACCCCGAGTGTGGTGGGGGAAACCCCCGGGTCCGCCGGGCGGACGATCAGGGGATGAGGACGATCTTGCCGCGGGTGTGGCCCTGCTCGAGCTCAGCGAAGGCGTCCTGCACGCGGTCGAGCGGGTAGGTCGCGGCGACGGGCACCTCGATCGCGCCGTTCGCGACCTCGAGCGCGAGCGCCCCGAGGATCTCCGGGTCGGCGGTGTCCGCGCTGCCCGAGGTCTTCGCCCCGACCTCGGCGGCCTCGTCGAACGCGATGATCGTCTCGATGCGGTCGACCGGTACCCCGAGGGCGATGCCGAGCCGGACGTACTCGGCGCCGTGGGTGTCGATCACCGCGTCGACGCCGTTCGTCGCGAGTTCGGTGATGCGCTCCTGCAGCCCGTCGCCGTACGCGACCGGCCGCGCACGCTTGGACCGGAGCCACTCGTGGTTCGCCTCGGACGCGACGGCGATGACGTCGATGCCCTCGTTCGCGAGCAGCTGGGTGACGAAGCCGCCCACCCCACCGGCGGCGCCGGACACCACGACGGTCTCGCCGGGACGCGGATCCACGGCGCGGACGGCGGCGGCCGCGGTGGTCGCGACCACGTCGAGCCCGCCGGCGACGGTCCAGTCGAGCAAGCGAGGCTTCTGCACGACCTGGACGGCCGGCACGGAGACGTACTCGGCCTGGCTCGCACGGTCCCACGACCAGCCGATGACCTCTTCGCCCTCGTCGACGCCGTCGACCTCGGCGCCGACGGCCACGACGATGCCGGCGAAGTCGGTGCCCTGCCCGGACGGGAGGTCGCCGCCGAACGCGCCCTGGCGGATCGCCGACTCGCCGGGGTTGATGCCCGCCGCGCGCACGCGGACGAGCACCCGACCGGGCGACACCTCGGGGACGGGCACCTCGGCGACGTGCAGGACCGATCGGTCACCCCACTCGTCGAAGCGGACAGCGCGCATGGTCTCCGGGATCTCAGTCATCACCCCCGACGCTACCCCGGAGCGCCGCGACCGGTCCGTGTGGACCGCTCCATCGGCGGGGGAGTGGGAGACTGTGGACATGCCCATCCTGAACAAGGACATGCGGGTCTGCATGTCGCTGGCCGCCCGACCGAGCAACATCGGCACCCGGTTCCACAACTTCCTGTACGACGAGCTGGGGCTCAACTTCCTGTACAAGGCGTTCACCACGACCGACCTGCCGGGCGCCGTCGCCGGCATCCGCGCGCTCGGGATCCGCGGCTGCTCGGTGTCGATGCCCTTCAAGGAGGCGATCATCCCGCTCGTCGACCACATCGAGGACTCCGCCGCCGCCATCCAGTCGGTCAACACGGTCGTGAACGACGACGGTGTGCTCACCGCGTCGAACACCGACTACGAGGCGATCGCCGCGCTCCTCGGCTCCCACCGGGTCGACCCCACGTCGCGCGTGCTGCTGCGTGGTTCCGGCGGCATGGCCAAGGCCGTCACCGCGGCGTTCCGCGGTGCCGGCTTCGACCGGTTGACGGTCGTCGCCCGGAACGAGCAGACCGGCCCGGCGCTCGCGTCGCAGTACGGCTACGAGTGGGTCGCCGAGGAACGCGAGGCGGGGGAGACGGACCTGGTGGTCAACGTCACCCCGCTCGGCATGCGCGGCGATCAGCAGGACGCGCTCGCCTTCGCGCCGGAACGGATCGAGGCGGCACACACCGTCTTCGACGTGGTCGCGTTCCCGTCGGAGACCCCGCTCGTGCGCGCAGGCCGCGATGCCGGCAAGCACGTCATCACCGGCGCCGAGGTCATCGCCCTGCAGGCAGCGCGCCAGTTCGAGCGGTACACAGGCGTCGCCCTGACCGACGACCAGGTGGCGCGCGCCAGCGAGTTCTCGCGGGCTGAGTAGTCGACGCACCCACAGGACGGACGGGAGGCCCGTGGCGACGCCGCCACGGGCCTCCCGTCCGTCTGCTGGGACGTCTCAGGCGTTGGCCGCGCGCCCGACGGACACCCACTCGAGGCGGCGGAGCGTCTCGCGGTTGCGGATCCAGATGAGCGGCTGCATGAGGAAGTCGGGCACGTACGAGCCGGGACCGGCCACGGCGTTCTCCACGATCGTGACCTTGCAGCCGTGCCGGTGCGGCTCGACCGTGAGTTCGACGCGGGCTTCACCGATCGGCCAGCCCTGGGGCTGGATGACCATGCGGCGGGGCGGATCCCAGACGAGCGAGGTGGTGACGTCGTTGATCACGATCGGCCACGCGCCGAACGAGTGGTGCAGCCGGGCGCCGACCTGGGGCCACTCGGACTCCTCCTGGCGCATGCGCGAGGCCCCGACCACCCAGGTCGTGTAGAGCCAGCCGTCACCGAGCACGTCGAAGACGGCTTCGGGGCGGCAGTGCAGGATGCGGACGTTCTTCGCCATGTGGTTCAGCCTTCCGGGGTGAGGTCGACGTCCTCCGGCAACCCGAAGGTGTGCCGGAGTGCGCTCTTCGCGGCGTGCCACCCGGCCATGCCGTGCACACCGGGGCCGGGGGCGGACGACTCGGAGCACAGGTACATGCCACCGCCCATCCGCCACGGGTCACTGGACAGGACGGGCCGCTTGACGAGCTGCCAGAAGCTCGCGGCACCGGCGGCGATGTCGCCGCCGACGTAGTTCGGGTTGTACTCGCCCATCTGCACGGCCGTGCGCGAGCTCGACGACAGGATCGTGTCGCGGAACCCCGGCGCGAAGCGCTCGATCTGGCGGGTGACGGCCTCAGTGGGGTCGACGTCCGACCCGGCGGGGACGTGTGCGTAGGCCCAGAAGACGTGCTTGCCCTTCGGGGCCCGGGTCGGGTCGACCACCGTCGGCTCCGCGCCGAGCACGTACGGGCGCTCGGCGTGCTGCCCGTGCGCGACGGCGCGTTCGGCTGCCGCGATCTCCGCCCGGGTGCCGCCGATGTGCACCGTCCCGGCGCGGCGGAGGTCGTCGTTGGTCCACGGCACCGGGTCCGACAGCGCGAAGTCGACCTTCGCCGCCGCGTTGCCGAACCGGAAGCGGCGGAGTGCGCCGCGCTTCGGCGTCGGGATCTGCTTGCCAGCGATCCGGAGCATGCCCGGGACGCTCGTGTCGAACAGCACCGCCTTGGCCGGGGTCAGGTCGCCGAGCGACCGGACCTCCTGCCCCGTGACGATCCGACCGCCGTGCGCGACGAGGTCCGCGGCGAGCGCGTCGACGATCGCCTGGCTGCCGCCGATCGGCACCGGCCACCCGCGGGCGTGCGCGTACGAGCCGAGCGACAGGGCGGCCGCGGCGGTGGAGAGCGAGGGCAGGTGCTGGATCGAGTGTGCGGCGACGCCGGACACCATCGCGGGCGCGGCCTCACCACGGAAGCGCAGGTTCCAGGCGGCGGTGCCCTGCTCGAGCGCCCGAAGACCGAACCGCAGCACGGTGAGGGGGTGGCGCGGCACGTGCAGGAGCGCGTCGGTCGCGAAGTCGGCGACCTGGTCGGCGTTCCGGGACAGCGGGGCCATCAGGTGCTTGAAGGCCGGTCCGTCGACACCGAGTTCAGCGGCGGTGCGGTCGAGGTCCTGGTACGCGATGCCCGCGCGGCCGCCGTCGAGCGGGTGGCCGTACTGCACCTCGGGCAGGCGGAGCTCGATGCGCTCCTCCATGCGGAACAGCCGGAAGAACTCGGACTGCAGGGCCATCGGGTGCACGGCGGAGCAGACGTCGTGCAGGAAGCCGGGCAGGGTGAGCTCGGCCGTGCGGGCGCCGCCGCCGATCGTGTCGTTCCGTTCGACGACCTCGACCGACAGCCCGGCGCGCGCGAGCGTCACCGCTGCCGCGAGCCCGTTGGGTCCGGCACCGACGACCACCGCATCAACCATGCACCGAGCCTAGGGACTCGTGACTGCGTGTGGTGTCGGTCAGATCACCGAAGCGCCTGTCGACACCGCCATCCGCTTCCGAGCCAGGACGTCGTCGATACGGTGCGCACCGGTGATGAAGGCCGCTGCGTCGGGATCGATCGCTCCGGCGATCGCGACGATGTCGTCGCGGATGGCCGCCAACGGCGCGTTGTGGATGGGTTCGTGGTGAGCGAGCCGGTTCCGGAATCTCCGCACGGCATCGAGTCGCCGGTGCAGCTGCTTGCGTCGGACCGCCCCCAGGCCGGGGAACGCGTGCACGAGCCGGGGCTGCCAGAGCGTCGTCTCGTAGCTCCAGATCGGGTCTCGGGGGATGCCCGCATCGGTGAGGCCGACCCAGAAACCGAAGCTCGTCGCAGCGACCACCTGATCCGGTTCTGGATCGGAGAAGCCCCGTCGACGCAGGGTTCGAGTGGCGTCGTCGACCGCTCTGCGTTCGCGTTCCAGCAGGTGCACTGCGGGGTCGTTCCACCAGTCGTCCCGACGCCCCCGGCGGAGTTCGTCGTGGAGGGCATTCCGGACGAACACTTCGAGGCAACCGACGGGACCCCAGAACGCCGACGCGATCTCTGAGTTCCAGGCGTAGAGCCGGGCAGCGAGGTCGGTACGGCCGTCGTAGCGAGCGGCGTAACGGCCGAAACGCGCTGCGCTGAGCAGCCTCGGGAGTGCCTGCAGCGTGGCTGGATCGATCATCGCGCCCCTCGTCGCACCCCTCTGACACAGCAATCGCCCCAGGAGTCCGGCGAGCCGAATGGTCCTGGGGCGTTACTCGATGAGCGTATCGAAGACGAGTCGGTATATCAAGTACCGGTCAGGTGCGCGACGCGTCCGGATCGGCCGGGTCGGACTCGTCCTGGTCACCGTCCGCGTCGTCGGGCTCGTCGGAGCCGACCGGGGTCGAGCCGACCGGGTGCTCGGCGAGCAGCTCGGCGAAGTCCTCGTCGAGCATCTGCTGCAGCCGGTCGTCGCGACCGATCTCGTAGTCGTCCGCCGGGCGCTGCGCCCACCCCAGCCGACCCACGACGGTGGTGCCGATGTCGTCCCAGGCCCGGGCCCGGGCGGCGAGGACGATGCCGTCGACGAAGTGCTGGTCGTCGCGTCGTTTGTCGAGCATGGTAGCGAGCTGCTCGTACGTGGCCTCGCGCATCCGGAGCTTCAGATCGTCGCCCCGCCGGTAGTCGTGCTGGTGGCGGGAGCGGCCCTTCTGCTTGCTCGAGGTGGACCGGATCGCGCGCATGCGTTCGGCGTCACCCCGCTGTTCCTCGGCCATGCGGTGGAGTTCCTGCCGCGTGGCCTCGGCGATGAGCGCGTGGTCGAAGTACCCCTGGTCGCGCAGGGCGTTCGTGATGATGCGGTTGGCCACCGCGATCGTGACGGCGGCCTTCGCGATGAGGAAGCCCTCGTCGACCGCCCGCTTCAGTTCGACCTGGCTGATGGGTCGATCGCGCACGTCGTGGTTGCGTCGTCCGAACAGGGCCATGCTCCGACGATACCGGCGACCGGTGTCGGTCCGTCTGCACGAGGGCGGGCTGGCTCAGAGCAGCAGGCCGTAGACCGCCACGTCGACCCGCTCCGGTCCGAGCGGCAGGGCGCCGCGCAGGGTGCCCTCGTGCGCGAAGCCGAGCCGCTCGGCGAGCCCGCGACTCCGGACGTTGTCGACGGCCGTCCGGATCTCCATGCGTGCCACGCCGCGCGCCCCGGCGACCCCGATCAGGACGGTGGCGGCCCGCCGGGCGACACCCCGGCCCTCCTGTCCGGCGTCAACCCAGTAGCCGAGCGATGCCTGTCCCAGGTACGGGTCGAACGTCAGCGAGGCCACCCCGACGATCCGGTCGTGGGCGCGGATGACGCAGGGCAGCGCGCGGTCCATCGCGAACTGGCCGAGCAGCCGCTCCGTGTGCAGGGCGATGGCCTCGCGGGTCTGGGGATCCCAGGCCCAGGGCTCCGCGGCCCGCAGACGATCGGTGTTGGCGTGCACCAGTGCGAGTACCTGGTCGACCGTCGTCAGGTCGCGCAGCGTCAGCGCGTAGCCGTCACCGAGGTCGCGTCCGAACGTCGTCACCGCCCAGACACTAGGCACCCCTGCCTGTCACTCGTACCGGAGCGCCTCGATCGGGTTCTGCCGAGCGGCTCGTCGTGCCGGCAGGGTGCCCGCCAGGAACGCGATGAACATCACGACGAGGATGATCGTGGCGACGGACCCCGGCGCGAACTGCGACAAGGCGTAGTCGTCACCCTAGAGCGCCCCTCCACCCATCAAGGGAGGACTGCTCTGCGGTTTCTCATCCCGAACGTGTCTGCACTATTCAGGTGATGACCCGAGTGATTCGGCGACGCCATCCAAACGGGTGAACATTCCAACCGCATCCCAGGTCTCGACAAGCAGCGAATTCTCCCGATCGGTAGCGGCCACTGTGTTGAGAGCGTCCACCAGCAAAAGAGCCCCCTCGACGGCTGTGTTGGCCGCGTCCGTCAGAACCTGTGCGAGCTCCTCCGCGTCGAGGCACACCAGAGATTCGAGTTCACTGATCGAGATAACGCCGATGGGCAGATCCCGCGCCCCTAAACGATCCCAAACGAACCGGTTTTGGTTCAAATAAAACGGCTCAAGAGTCACGACAAGTCCCACGCGCCGCTTAGTGCGGTCGATGGCCTCCGACGCATCGCTGATACGGTCAATATGAGCGTTTGAACGATTGAGCTGCCTGATGCCCTTACCGATACTTCCCTCAACTGATTGCAGCCAATCGGCGCCGCCCGTCCTAAGTGATTCAATCGGTTGCCGGGCTTTGCACTCAATCAGAACTAGTAGGTCAGGAAGATCGAGGAACCAGTCGCAAGAGTCCAAGCGCTCCTTGCGCGGGCCGTAGGGGACCTCCGGTAGGACCGTTCGATCACCACTGATGAGTTCAAGCTGCCGCCCGGTGTAATGCTGGAAGACGTGTCCGAGGTCACGGGTGAAAGCTACCCCATATGCCTCGACCCCGAGATGGTAAATCGCCGGCGGTCGCGCTTTCGCGATCACTGCGTGAACTGCAGGGGTGATCGGCGTGGCCGCAACATCCGCGATGAAAGGCTTATCATCGAGCGGATTGAAGGCAAATTTCTTTTCATTGTCAGGCAGTGACGCCTGACTTGCTCTATTCGCCGCTTTGAAACCGCCCACTGTTGTGAGGAGTCGGTCTCTAAACGGTTTCCCAGGGCTTCGAGGGAAACGAGGTCTCCGATCGGCTTGAACTGGGGGCCATCGAGCCAGCTGGGGTCAAACTGGCCGTTGTTACTAATTGCGCCCACAGAAATGAGAAATATGGACTCGACATACTCATCGAGGGTGAGCCCGTCCGCGGCGTTCTCGAACCACCCTTGTGTCATTGCCTCGGGATTGAAGTTGTGCGGCGTCTCTGCTGCTGAGCCGAATAGGAGGATGGTCCGCACAAACTCTGCTAGATCTGAGCGTTGTGACGGGAATTGCTCGAAGAATATGCGCGCCAGGATCCGCGCTAGTCGTTCGGAGGGGTCAATTTTCGCGGGCGGTGCGTCAGTGATCTGGACGTTCATGTTCGCGAGCCGGAGCAAGGTTTCGCTGTCGGCACGCTTGGCCTGAAACCGTCCCCAAGCTAATGCTGTCCGCGCCACATCTGCCACGTTCCACGGAGTAAAGCCACGGCGCCGCAAATCCTCGGGTATTTCGTCGCTCGCGAGCAACGCGCTCGTTGCAGCGGCATGCACAAGCAAACTGTCACGATCTATCTTGCGCACAGCGGACTTGAATTTGTCCCACGTCGGCGGGGGTTTGTCCATTGAGTGTTGCTCCTATCGAATGATTCTTCAGCGTCGCTACGCGATCGCGGGATCTTCGGCAGGGAGCCGGACGTCGAACCACTCCGGGTCCTTGACGTGCACGAACGAGCGATCGTCCTTGGTATTCAGCCAGCCGTAGACAATGAAACGGGCACCGATGAGGTCTTCGACGTCGTCGAGCCGGTAGGTCGTGAGCAGGTCCGCCATCGCATCCGGGGGGACGCGCACAGTGAGGGTGCCCCAGCGTTCGGTGTTGAGCCAGTAGGAGCCACCGGCGGCGGCGGCCCAGCGGATCTCACCCCAGTACAGCCGCCTCCGAGGCAGTTCGACATGCTCGGTTGTGACGTCGAGCGTGCGCACGCAAGCCCGTCGAACCAGCTGGGTGTAATCCTTGTCGCGTCCGGGCAAGAGGAGCTGTTTCGAGCTGGTGCGGTATTTCGGGTTGCGGATCAGCGAACGCAGGATCGCACGAAGCCCTTGAGTCGGGATGGCTTCGGTAGCAGTCTCACCAGGCGCGGTGCGACGGCTGCGCGTTCCCGGCTCAGCTGGGGGAGCGTCGGGATCATGCTCGAGGCGCGGACCCATTGCCGCGGCCCCTCCGCGCTGGGCCGGGCGGACCTTGACCACGTTCTCGGCTGGAGTTCTCGGTTCGGTCTCTTGGAGCGCCCGATACTCGGTGTCGCCCGCACCGCCCGATGCGTAGAGGCAATCACTCTTTGCATGACGAGCCCAGAACGTCGCCTTGCGCCCATCGATCGACTGGCGTCGGAACATCGCGTCCGCACCGCAGCCGAGGCAAGTCAGGCGCAGAGCGATCGCTTGGCGATCGGCGGCGTGCTCGAATTCTTGCGCGGTGATTGTGTCGTCGGTGATCCCGTTGCGCGCTTCGAACATTGATCCCCTGGTCCCTCCAACCCCCGGAACTGCCGGGGTCCCTAGCTCTGTCGGTCGTCTTCGCCCACAGGTCAGTGCTCAGTGCCCTACGTGCGGGGCGCTATTCGGGCTGACTATCGGGCCGGGTGTCCCACCGCTCGAGCATGAAGACCAGCCCGCGGGCTTGCGCGAGACTGATCCGCAAAGTGATGTCACGCTCGTGCACACCGTCGTGCCCAACCTGCAACACGGCCACCGGCGTACTCTTCATCGACTGGTGCAGCTGCACGCTGACGACCTCTGGCGGCATATCCTGACCCATCAGCAGGTTCATGGGGAGCACGTTCATGTCCTCGATCGCGTAGAGCTCACCCTCGCTCAACGCAGTCGCGTGGAAGCCACAGACCAGGTACGCGTCCCACAAATGCGTGGCCTGCTCCGAGCAGCGCTTCACGACGCACTCCGATTCCACCGACTCCCAAGGCATAGGGTGCATTGTGCCAGCACCCACCGACACCCCAGCTCCGGCACATCAGCGCCACAGGTCAGTAGCCACTGAACCCTGTAGATACTGACCCACGCATTATGAAGCAGCATCAGATGCCTCGATTCGTTCAGGATGGCTACGTGGGAGCTCAGTCGCCGACTCCCGGGCGAAGACTTCATCTCAGCAGGTCAGTACTTAGCCGGGATGATGATCGGATCCACCGGGTCGGCGCCGGCCCAGATCGTGTCGAACGTGCTCCGGTGCTCCGCGGTGGTGTCGTCGGAGAGCTCGACCGCGGTGGTCACCTTGGAGCCGCCGAGGGACGCGCCGAGCATGAGGCCGGCCCCCTCGCTCGGCAGCATGTATCGATCGTGGATCGCGGTCGTCAGCCGGACCTCCAAGCCTGGTCGGCTACCCGCAGCGAGTGCTAGGTGGTCGCGTCGTGAGGTCTCGTCCTTTTCGTTGCGGTCCCGCACGGGTCGGGGTCCGGTCAGGACGCGGGACACCGACGTGATGCGCGTGAGTACCTGCACGTCGTCTGCGCCAAGGTACGGGTCGACGACGAGCACGTCGGTGAGGTCGATGAGCTGTCCGAGGATGGCGGTGTAGAACACACGCTCTCGTGCCACGCCAATGACGGCCACCGGCGCACTGTCGGGCGTGCGGCGTGCGGCGGCCTCTGTCGCGGCGTCAATATTTGCGAGCGCCCGGTGTCCAGCATCCGTGGGTACATAGCCGCCGCGCTCGCTCGTCGCGAGGCCTAGCGCCACTAAATCGTCAGCGATGTGGTGAAGCCCGAAGACGCCGGACAGTCCGAGTCCACGAAAGGGACTGACTTGTGCCACGGCGGCAGCGGCCACATGACGGTCGGTCGCGAACTCGAGCAACACAAGGTGTCGAAGCCCGGCCTCGTGCTGCGCACTAAGAGAGATAGCCATCCCTCATCTTGTCGCGGTGGGGGGTGTTGTAGCTCCGTGTGTGGAGTATTTCCGTAGTCCAGTGACGTGTTCAGCAGTTCAGCAGTTCTGTGCTGATGCCGGAGCCCACACGACGGCGAATCCGTCGCAACCCGATTCCCCACCACCGCAGCACAAACAGCCACAGACACCCCGCGAGCCACAGCCCACACGACCGCCGAACACCCGTCCAAGGGCGGCACGTTCCCTGTTACGGCGACTTCGCCCTGGGGGGGGCGCGGTGGCGACGTGGACGGCCCGATCGCGGCCCTGAACGTGCAGTCACAGACCACGGTCAAGGTCGGCGAGCTCCAGTCCGTGACCGCGGTCGCCGATCGCAGGACGTACGGGCGGTGAGCAAGACGTGGGAATGGTCGCGGATAGCGCCTGTTGCAACGCTCCTTCCAAGGGGCGGACGCACCATGTCACGCGCGACGACGTGCGGTGTTTTCTCCGAGCCTCGGATGAGGTTCAGTTCGTGGTGCTCCGCGTAATCGGACGGCGATCACAGACGCTGACAAGTGAACTGCTCTCAACACTCTCGCTCATGGCCGCCCTCTACGGCCTGCTGATCACTGGCTTCCTGCACGGCGGCGACGGAGGACTCCTTTCCTGGGTCCCGTTGGGCGTCATCGCCGTGGGAGCGGTCATTGTCGTGACTCGTACCCTTGGCCTCCGAGTCGATCAGGCAATGGGCTCGCAGGGTAAGGGAAGGGATGTCGGAGGGGGCCGGTAGCGTGCCCAGGGACCGGGAGGGCCGTGATGCCGACCGAAAGCTATCCATACCCCGCCGCGGTGTCGCAGGTGAGTGAAGGCGATACCCCTGCCGCGCGCGACGCCCGCGCAATCGCGTGGTTGCGTGCGCAGAAGGGCGGCCCGGTTGTCGTCGTCACACCGCGGAAAGACGTTCGCGGTGTCGTCAAAGCGTTCGCGGCGTCGGCTGGAGTGACGCACCTGTCGTGGCGTGGTCTCTCGATAGGGTCGCTCACACGAAGCCGCGTCCTCCTCGCCTGGCCCGATCGGGACCTCCTCAATGGACTGTGGGGCATACAGCTGGACGCCCTCGCGGTCATTGAGCACGGTCAGCGGGACACCCACGACTGGATTGAGGATGCGCAACCGACGCGGCTGCTCGCCGATGGCCTACACCCGACTGCGCCGATCCTGGCCGACCCCCTGCAGGCTCTGCCGAACGGCATCGATGGGATCCTCGAGTACCTCGCGTCGCAGGCAGCGGGCTACTCGTCGGGGCTGAAGTGGAACGAGGAAGACAAGCTCAAGGCGGATCTCATGAACCGCAGGTCCCGATGGGACGGCGTCTCGCCTGATCAGGTCCGCGCAAAGTGCCGCGCGCTGGGCATGCGTCCGAACGACGTCGACACCATCGTTGTGCTTGTGCAGCGCCGTCTCGATGGCGGCAGGTTCAACGTCCGAAAGAGCTATCGGCAATTCCACTTTTTGCCGGACTACTTCTGACGGCTAATGCTGTCGTCGTCGATCTGGTATTCGCCCTTGTAGGTCGGTTCTACCAACGATTCGTCACCACGGCGCAGCAACGCTGAATCCGAATCATACGAATCCTTGTAAACGTTCCGGCGGCCCGTGGCGTACCCTTCTTCTCCCGCTGCGAAGTCGGTCAGCCGCAGAGGTGTTCCCGGGCCGTCCTACGCATTGACTTTTTGTAGAGGGTGACCCAATCCCCCTCGTCTAGTCTCCGCCGATCATCGAGGTAGTTGACCGTTTTTGAACCGTACACCGGGCGGTGTGGGGCTCCGAAGGTTCGACGGAGGCAGGAGTTCACGCCTCATCAGTAGGTACGGAGTTCGATAACGCGAACGCTGTGTCGGCGGGTGTGTGCAAGGTTGGTGGCATGGTGGATCGACACACGGAGTTCACAATGAAGGGCATCCTGGCGCACCGAGCGGTGCTCTGGCCGTTCGTGAGGCCGCTGTATGGGAAGCGGTTCGAGTTCTTCCATGACGGCGAGCATTTCGTAGGTGAGACGGATGTCGCAGTCGATGTGCTCGAGGCAGCGCTCCGGGCGGTGACCGCGGAGCCCTCGTCTGAGCCGCGGCGGCACGTCGCACAGGGGCTGTTGAACGTCGATGGCCCCAACGATGGGGCTGACTCGTTCGTCGCGGAGTGGCGGAAGCTCTCTGCGAGCCAGCGGGACGCGGTATTGGACGGGTTGCGGCCGATGGTTGCGAACGCTGCGCAGGCGTTGGCCGTCCGATTCGGCACACGCTCAGTTACGGGAAAGCCCTTTACCCACGCGTGGAGCGAGGTGCCGCTGTTCGCGATCGCTGGGACTCACGGTGTGTTGTCACCAGATGCAGAGCACTTGCGTGCGGATCTGCTGATCTACCGGTCGGATGGCGATGTTGAGGTAGTGGATCTCAAGTTCGGCAACGCTAAGCCGCCAGAGTGGGTCATCCAGCGCGATACGGAGCAGCTGCACCGCTACCTCGAAGCGGTTCGGGTAGGTATGGAGGGCACCGGTCGACGCGTGCGTGGCCGGCTGCTGTTCGTGGGGCAAGCGAAGGGCCGGCCCACACGTCACTGGTCGCCGTGGCAGGACATCGCGGTCTGACACGGATCGCATCTGTCGTGGTCCGGTGGCTGGGGCGGGTCGGGCTTGCGCAAGGTGAGGACCTTGATCTCCATCCGTGCGAACCCGCGCGCCCGGGCGACCCCGATCAGCACGGTGGTGGCCCGCCGGACGACACCACGGCCCTCCTGTCCGGCGTCCACCCAGTAGCCGAGCGATGAAGACCCGGTGGTCCGCGCGGACGGCGCAGGGCAGCGCGCGGTCCTTCGCGAACTGACCGAGCAGCCGCTCCGTGTGCAGGGCGATGGCCTCGCGTTCCGGCGCTAGGCACCCCTGCCTGTCACTCGTACCGGAGCGCCTCGATCGGGTTCTGCCGTGCGGCTCGTCGTGCCGGCAGGGTGCCCGCCAGGAACGCGATGAACATCACGACGAGGATGATCGTCGCGACCGATCCCGGCGCGAACTGCATGATCTGCAGCCCCGGCAGGTCCTTCAGCAGCGTGCCGGCCAGGACGTTCGAGATGCCCGTGCCGAGCAGGATCGCGGCCCCGGCCCCGATCGCGCTGCCGAGGAACCCGATGAACACCGCCTCGAGCGAGAACAGCGTGTAGACCTTGCCGCCGCCCATGCCCATCGCCTTCATCAGGCCGATCTCGCGGGTGCGCTCCTGCACGCTCATGAGCAGGGTGTTGATGATGCCGAAGCCGGCGGCGATGAGGGCGATCACCGCGAAGGCGTTCAGGACCCCCACGATGCCGCTGATGACCGTCTGGAACTGGCCGAGCTGGTCCTGGATGGTCTGGCCGAGGTACCCGTCGTCGGCCAGGGACTTCTTGACCGCGGTGACGGAGGCGTCGGAGTCGAGCGTCGCGGTGGCGCTTGCGTAGGACGTCGCGATCGAGTCGGGCTTGCCGATCTCCTGCGCGGCCTGCATCGCGTCGGTCAGTGCGGCGTTCGCACCGGCTCCGCTGCCGAACAGCGACTCGTTCTGCACCCCGACGACCGTGGCGGTGAGCGTGTGCGCCTTGCCCTGGTAGTCGTCGACGGCGAACGTGAGCTCCTTGCCCACGGCGGCGGAGGCGCTGCCGAGGCCCATGTTCTTCAGGTAGTCGGTCGGCAGCATCACCTGGTTGGTGTCGGTCTGGTCGTCGAGCTGCTTCCCGCTCGCCAGGTCGGCGTCGAGCTCCCCGGCGTTGGCCGTGAGCGAGACGACGTACTTGCCCTGGTCGCCGTACTCGGCGTACTTCGGCGCGAGGGCGACCGCGGGGCGGAGGCTCGTGATGCCGTCGGTCTTCTCGATGGCGTCGATGTCCGACTGCGACAGGTACGCGAACGACGCCGGCCCGCGGTCGACGCTCTGACCGGACGCCTCGGGGTCGTACTTGGCCGGGCCGCTGTCGGTCGAGGTGCTGTCCACGGCCTTCGTGACGACGAGGGTGCCGTCGTCACCGATCGAGGAGACCTGGCTGTCGATGTAGTTGCTGACGCCCGTGCCGATGGCCGAGGTGAGCGTGATCGTGAACGCGCCGATGAAGATCGCGATGACGGTCAGGGTCGTGCGCAGCTTCGAGCGGAAGGTGTTGGCGACCGCGGTGCGCAGGAGGTCGAGGACGTTCATGCGGAGTGCCTTCCGTGGGTGGCCGACGCGTCGACCGCGTCGTCCGAGCCGCCGACGATCAGGCCGTCGCGGACGTTCACGCTGCGGTCGCAACGTGCGGCGAGCTCTTCGTCGTGCGTGACCACGACGAGCGTGATCCCCCGCTCGCGCTGCAGCCCGAACAGCATGTCCTCGACCACCTGCCCGGTGTTCGTGTCGAGGTTGCCGGTCGGCTCGTCGGCGAAGATGACGCTCGGCTCGCCGACCAGCGCACGGGCGATGACCACGCGCTGCTTCTGCCCACCGGACAGGTCGTTCGCGTCGTTCTTCGCCTTGTCGGCCAGGCCGAGGGCGTCGAGCGCCGCCATGCCCCGGCGCTTCCGCTCGGCGCCGGAGACACCGGCGATCTTGAGCGGGAGCACGACGTTGTCGAGCACCGAGGTCTTCGGCGTCAGGAAGAACTGCTGGAACACGAACCCGAAGGTGCTGTTGCGGGTGCGGTTCACCTGTCGCGCGCCCAGCGTCGCCGCGTCGGTGCCGTCGAGCAGCACCTGCCCGGCCGACGGCTTGTCCAGCAGCGCCAGCAGGTGCATGAGCGTCGACTTGCCGGAGCCGGACTTGCCGACGATGGCCAGGCTCTCGCCCTGGTGCACCGCCAGCGACACCCCCTTGAGGGCGTCGAACCGCGTCGCGCCGCGGCCGTAGGTCCTGGCGAGGTCACGGGCCTCGAGCACGGGAGTGGTCATGGGTTCACCGTAGTGTCCGGTGCACGACTGCAAGTTTGCGTTTGCCGTAGATCATGTGACGTTCCGGTTACAGTCGGGCCATGCCCGACTCCGCGACGCCGTCCGAACTCGGTCTCCGTGACCGCAAGCGCATCGAGACCCGCAACCGCATCGCCGACGCGGCTCGGTCCCTGGCGCTCGAGCAGGGCGTCGACGGCACCACGATCGAGCAGATCGCCGCCCGCGCCGACGTGTCCCCGCGGACGTTCTTCAACTACTTCGAGAGCAAGGAGGACGCGGTCCTCGGGCACACCGAGCTCGACCTCGATCCCGCCACCCTCGAGGCGCACCTGGCAGCCGTCGCGGGCGAACCGGCGGCGCAGGCCGTGGTCGACCTGGCGTTCCTGGTGTTCGGGTCGTCGTTCGGTGACGAGCACGAGCGACTCGAGCGCAAGGAGGTCATCGTGCGGTTCCCCCAGCTGATGCGGCGGCAGGTGGCGCGGATGACCACGGTCGCCGAGGCGATGACCGGCGCGGTGCGCACCATCCTCGAGCGCGACCCGGCCTGGGGCCCCGAGGCCGCGACCCCGCAGGCGGCGGAGATGCTGCTCGGCATGTGCATGACGGGGTTGCGGAGCTCGGCCCGGCACGAGGGGTCCGACCCGGAGCAGGTGCGGGCCGCGGTGGTCGCGTCGATCCGCGACACGGCAGCGCGCATCGCCGCGGCCTGAGACGCGACCACGAACGGACGGGAGGTGGGCCCCACCAGCCGGTACCGGCACACCGCGCCAGCGGGGTGACGGCCGTGCCTGGAGGTGGGCCCCACCAGCCGGTACCGGCACACCGCGCCAGCGGGGTGACGGCCGTGCCTGGAGGGACGGTGCCGGCTGGCACCGCGCCTCCCGTCCGTCGGTGGGTGCGTCGAGAACGGTCAGGGCTTCGTGATGAAGCCCTCCTTCACCATCCAGTCGAAGGCGACGTCGGCCGGCTCACGCCCCTCGACGTCGACCTGGCGGTTCAGCTCCTGCAGCACGGCGTCGGTGAGCTTCGGCGAGATCTGGTCGTAGATCCCCTCGAGCTGCGGGTACTCCTTGAGCGTCTCCGAGTCGATGACCGGAGCGACGTTGTACGCCGGGAAGAAGCCCTGGTCGTCGTCGAGCACCGTCAGCCCGAGCGACTTGATGCGGCCGTCGGTCGTGAAGACCTCGCCGAAGTTGCACTTGCCGCGATCGGTGGCCGTGTAGACCGTGCCGGTGTCGAGGATGCTGACGTTGCGGCTCGGCACCCCGTTCGCGCCCGATCCACCGAGCTCCAAGCCGTACTTCTTGAGCATCGGCTTGAAGCCGTCGGCACGCGAGTTGAACTCCGACTCGACACAGAACGTGCGCTGGTCGACCGGCAGCTTCGTGATGTCGGAGAGCGTCTTGACGTCCCCGAGCTCCTTGACCGCTTCGTCGCGGACCGCGAACGCGTAGGTGTTGTTCATCGGCGCCGGATTGAGCCAGGTCAGCCCGTTGCCGGCGTCCTCCTTCTTCACCGCCGTCCACTGCTCGGTCTTGTCCGGGATCCCCTCCGCGTGGCCCATGAAGGTCAGCCAGGCGGTGCCGGTGTACTCGTACGTGAAGTCGGCCGCGTGTGAGGTCATGAGCTCACGGACCGCGACGCTGCCGGGCACGTTCGTCTCGTCGGTGACGTCGAACCCGGCGGCCTTGGCGGCGAGCACGGCGATCTTGCCGAGCACGAGCTGCTCGGTGAAGTTCTTCGACGTCACGGTGATGTGTGCGTCGGCCGGCAGGTCGTCGATGCGCTGGATGGAGCCGGCACCGGCCTCCGGCACGAACGAGGTGGCGGGCTGCAGGCCGCAGCCGGTCAGGACGAGGGCGGTGGCACCGGCGACGAACGCGGCGGCTCCGACCCGGGTACGGGTGCGGCGGGTGCTGCGGGTGCGGCGGGTCATCGGAGTCCCTTCGGTCGTGCGACCGTCTCGACCACGCGGCCGAGCCAGTCGATGGAGAGGGCGAGCAGGGCCACCAGGAGCGCCCCGGCGATGAGCACCTTCGGCAGGAACAGCGTCACGCCCGTGGTGATGAGCAGGCCGAGGCCACCCGCACCGACGAAGGTGGCGAGGCTCGCCGTGCCGACGAGCAGCACCAGTGCGGTCCGGATGCCCGAGAGCATCACGGGCACCGCGAGCGGCAGTTCGACGCGCATCAGCACGCTGAAGGCGCTCATGCCCATGCCCCGACCGGCCTCGACCAGCCGCGCGTCGACGCTCTGCACGCCGATCATGGTGTTCCGGAGGACCGGCAGGATCGCGTAGAGCACGAGCGCGATGACGGCCGACGAGCTGTTCAGGCCGAGCCAGGCGGCGAGCAGCACGATGAGGCCGACGGCCGGGGCCGCCTGCCCGAAGTTCGCGACGGCGAGGACGTACGGGCTCGCCCGGCGCAGCGGCCCGCGGGTGAGGACGACACCGAGCGGGATGCCGATCAAGAGCACCAGGACCGTCGACTGGAGCGTCAGCACGAGGTGCTGGCCGGTCAGGGCGAGGATGTCCGCCGGGTTGAGCGTCGTGCGCTCCGTCGGGGTCAGGTCCGCCGTCGCGAGCCACACCGCGAAGCCGGCCAGGACGACCAGGATCGCGATCGGCTGGAACAGCAGGCCCTTCCACGAGGTGCTCGCACCGGTGGCGGGGCCGGCGACGGCGACTGCGCTCACAGGTCTTCTCCGGTGGGCATCGCCGACACCGGCGACGACGGCATGGTCTCGATCGGGTTCGTGTTCGTGCCGACCGGCGTGTAGGCCTGGTCACCGGCGGCGGTCGCGCGGGAGCGGGTGATCGCCTCCATCACGGTCTCGACGGTGATGACCCCGCGGAAGGCGTCACGACGACCGGTGACCAGTGCGGCGCCGGCGCTCGAGACGAGCATGGTGTCGAGCGCGTCGTTGAGGGTCGCGGCCTCGCCCACGACGGGCAGGCCGGGCTCGACACCGTCGGGGATGCGGTCGAGGCGCTCGAGCTGGCGGCGCGAGGGCCACCCGATCGGACGCTGGCGGTGGTCGACGACGACGGCGTGCTGGTGCCCGCCGGCCTCGTTCATCCGCTGCAGCACGGCCTTGACCTCTTCGCCCGGGGAGCAGGTCACAGCGGACTCGACCTCGACGTCGCGCACGCGGTTCAGCGTGAGCTGCTTCAGGCCGGCGCCGGAACCGATGAAGTTCTCGACGAACTCGTTCGCCGGCTCGGCCAGGATCCGCTCGGGGGTGTCGTACTGCACGATGTGTGCGCCCTCGGTGAAGATGACGATCCAGTCGCCGAGCTTCACGGCCTCGTCGAAGTCGTGCGTGACGATGACGATCGTCTTGTGCAGCTCCTCCTGGATGCGCAGGAGCTCGTCCTGCAGGCGCTGGCGGGTGATCGGGTCGACGGCGCCGAACGGCTCGTCCATGAGCAGAACGGGCGGGTCCGCCGCGAGCGCACGGGCCACGCCGACGCGCTGCTGCTGCCCACCGGAGAGTTCGCGGGGGAACCGGTCGCGGTAGGTGTCGGGGTCGAGCGAGACCAGGTCGAGCAGCTCGTCGACGCGCGCCGCGATCTTCTCCTTCGACCAGCCGAGCATCTTCGGCACGATCGCGATGTTCGCCGCGACGGTCATGTGCGGGAAGAGTCCGCCGGCCTGGATCACGTAGCCCATGCGGCGGCGGAGTTCGTCGCCGTCGATGCCGGTGACGTCGTCGTCGCCGACGACGATCCGGCCCTGGGTGGGCTCGATCAGGCGGTTGATCATCTTGAGGGTCGTCGTCTTGCCGCAACCGGACGGGCCGACGAGCATGACGATCTTGCCGGCCGGGATCTCGAGCGTGATGCCGTCGACGGCGGGCTTCGACTGCCCGGGGTACCGCTTCGTGACCTCGTCGAGCAGGATGCTGCGTCCGGTGACGTCCCCGTCGGGCGCGGTGGTGGTGGCGGAGTCAGTGCTGGACACGGATACCTCTCGAGATGGTCAGGCGGCCGAGGCCGAGGAGGAGCAGGTCGAGGACGAGGGCGAGCAGGACGACGCCGACCACCCCGACCACGACGGAGGACAGCGCGTTGGCGCCGCCGAGGCGGGAGAGCCCGGAGAAGATGAAGCCGCCGAGTCCCGGGCCGAGCGCGTAGGCGGCGATGGCGGCGATGCCCATCACCATCTGCGCGGACACACGGACGCCGCTGAGGATGATCGGCCACGCCATCGGCAGTTCGACCTGCAGCAGGGTGCGGAACCGCCCCATGCCGATGCCGCGCGCCGACTCGACGACGGCAGGCGGGATCTCGGCGAGGCCGACGACCGCGTTGCGCAGGATCGGCAGCGCGGCGAAGAAGACGACCGTCACGACCGACGGCAGGACGCCGAAGCCGAGCGGGACGATGAGCAGGCCGATGACCGCGAAGGACGGCAGGGTGAGGCCGATGGCGGACACCCCGTTCGCGACCGAGGTCAGGCGGGGGCTGCGGTAGACGAGTGTGGCGAGCACCACGGCGATGACCGTGGCGAGGACGACGCACTGGACGACCAGTGAGAAGTGCTGCCACGATGCGAACCAGATCTGGTTCCATCGCTCCACGACGTACTGGAACACGGGTGGGTGCTCCCCTTCCGGTCGGCTGAACTGCCCACAGATCGGGGCACGAGCTCGGCCAAAGCTATGCAACACCTGGACCGGTTGTACAACGCAACCCCGTCAGGACCGCGGTTTCCCTCGCAGTTGCGATGAAGACAACCCCTGGTCAGGGCCGGTTCACCCTGCCGAGCCTGGGAGAACGGTAACGATCGGCCAGCGCACTCGGCTATGCGTCGAGGTTGCGCAACCCGGCCCGCTCCGCGATGTCGACGAGTTGCTCGCGCCACCGGACCCACTCGTCCGGGGTCTTGTCGGCCAGGTTGCCGTCGCCGTCGCCCGCCAGGCCGTCGAGCATCTCGCGCACGATGTCGGCGTGGCCTGCGTGCCGGGCGGTCTCGTAGGCCATGTGCACCAGGATGCGGTGCAGCGTGACGTCCCGGTGCTCCTCCGGCCACCACGGCACGGTCCCGGTGGCGGTGAGGTCGAGCGCCTCGATCGTGGCGTCGGCGTGGGCGGCACTCCGGTGGTGGAAGGCCACGATGTCGGCCATGGTCTCGTCGAGCGAGGCGTACATGTCCTCGCCGTCCTTCGACTCGAGCCAGGCGGGCTGGTCCGGCAACGGCCGCCCGAACACCTCGCCGAAGTAGCCGGCCTGGACCCCGGCGACGTGCTTCACCAGCCCGAGGACGTTCGTCCCCGTCGGCGTCACCGGCCAGCGGGCCTGCCGCTCCGCGAGCCCGTCGAGCTTGGCCAGCAGGGCCGCACGGTGCTTCTGCAGGTACCGGTGCAGCGTCCGCTTCACCGCGGCGTCGGCGGCAGCGGCGTCGGTGACCGCGCCGTCCGCGACCGTCGCGGCGTCGGGGTTCCGCGTGGACCCTTCGTCCGACAGCAGGGCGTTGCCGCTCGCGGCCAGGGTGCTGGTGCTCGCGGGGTGCACCTCGGGGACCGCTTCGACGTCGCTCATGCCCCCGATCGTGCCACCCGGAGCTCCTGCAGGCGCGTCGACTCCTGCACGGCGACCCGTTCGGCGGTCAGCAGCAGCCCGGCGACCTCGGCGCCGGTGCGTGCCGGGGCGTCGTTCCAGCTCGTCAGGTCACGCACGCGGCCCATCCGGATGTCCGGCGCGGGGCACCACAGCACGGGCTCGCCCTCGTCGCGGGCGAGGGCGTGCCACACGACGTCGAGCGCGTGCTGCACCCGTGGCGCGTGCACCGCGTGCGGCCCGCCGGCGGCGGACACGACGGCCCCCACCAGGCAGGCGCCGACGAGCGGCCGTCCCTGCACGTCCATCGCAGCGGCACTCGAGGCCTTCCGCTCCCGGCCGTGCTCGTCGAGGTAGGCGAACCAGGCGTGCTGGATCCAACCGCGTTCGACGACGGCGCGGGCGTCGGAGAGCAGGTGGACGAGTTCGGCGAGTTCCCGGACCCGGTCGTCGACCCGACGCGCGCGTGCGGCGGCGCGACGGTCCGCGAGCCGGTCGAGGAGACCGCGGAGTCCCCGTCGTTCGGGCCGGACGTGGACGGGGGAGGCGTCGGTGGCGACGTCGTGCTGGACGCGGAGCTCGAGGGTCATGGCGGCCCCTCCGATCGGCTGTGCACGGATGGTGCGGTCACGATAGCCCCGCCGGGACTCAGTCGTCCAGCACCGCGTCGATGCTCCGTCGTGCGACGCTCCGGAAGGCGCGTTCGTCGGCGGTCGCGAGCGCGGACGCGAGCGCGACGGCCCACCCGCGTGCGCGCTGCCAGGTGACGTCCGTGGCGACGACGTGCGTCCGGAACGCGCGACGCCCCCGCTGGTCGAGCGTCAGCCAGGCGGTCGCGAGGTCGACGGCGGGATCCCCCGCGGTGACGTCGCCGAAGTCGATCACCGCCGACAGGCGGTCGACGCCGTCCGGTGCCCGGTCGACGAGCAGGTTGAAGGGGTGCAGGTCGCCGTGCACCCAGACGGGAGGCCCGGCGTGCGCGGGCGCGGCCGCTGCGGTCCGCCACAGCGTGGCCAGCTCTCCGGCACGGGGCACGTCGTGCCCGTCGAGTCGCGCCAGCACGGCGTCGCTGCGCGATGCGAGCGGGACGCCGCGGAACGGGTTCGCGGGAGCGTCGGCCGGAGCCGGGACGTGCAGGCGACCGACGAACGCGGCGAGCGCCTCGGCCACGGACACCCCGGCAGCCCGTGCACCGATGGGCGCGCCGGGCAGCCACGGCACGATGCTCCACGACCACGGGTAACCGAGGGCGGGACGTCCCGTGCGGACCGGTGCCGGGACCGGCACGACCGGACCGACCCGGGCGGCGATCTCCGGCAGCCAGCGTTGCTCGTGTTCGACCAGGCGCGCGGCCATCGCCCGGCGGGGGACCCGCACGGCCAGGTCGTCGCCCAGGCGCAGCACGACGTTGTCCCAGCCGTTCGCGACGACCTCGAGCGGCTGGCCGGCCAGGTCCGGGTGCTGGTCGCGCAGCAGGGACCGGACGAGCGGGACGTCGACGTCGACCTCGGCGGACGGGGTGGGCACCGGGTCAGGCTAGTGGGCCGGACGACACACGCCCGCGAACTGGGGCCGTTGGCGCGACACCCTTCTCGGTATTGTCGTAGCGAGGTGACGTGGGTGTTTCCCTGGGGGGACCCGCGTCACTCCGGAGCGATCACCGCGACGAGCCGCGGGATCTCCGGACGCAGCCGTTCGGAGACGAACGCGTCCAGCAGGACCGTCCAGAGTTCCCGCAGTTGCTCGAAGATGTCGGATCGGCGGGTCATCGCGTCCGACACCGTCTGCACGCCCGTGTACGCACGCACGACGACCCGGCCGACGAGCTCTGGGTCCCACCGCGGGTCGATCTCACCCGCGTCGATCGCCTTGCGCGCGAAGCCGGCGATCACCTCGGTCCAGTCGGTGTACGGGTCCCGCCGGTCGACGTCGCTCGCGGCCACGTCGGTCGACAGCCGGACACCGGCGCTCACGACGACCTCGGCGGTCATCTGGACCGCGAGCCCCTGGCACAGCCACATGATCGACTCGAGCGGGGTGGCGCCCCGAGCCAGCGCTGCCTCGCCGTACCGGCGGGAGATCGCGTGCTGCTCGGCGACCACGGCGCCCGCCATGTCGGCCTTCGAGGTGAAGTGGAAGTACAGCGCGCCCTTGGTCATCCCGATGCGCTCGGCGATGCCGTCCATCGAGGCGCCGACGTACCCGCGTTCGTCGAACTCCGCGGCCGCGCCCTCGATGATCGCGGTGCGGGTCGCGAGCGATCGCTCTTGCCGGGTCGGTCGGTCCTGCGCCATGGGGTCCGATCGTAGTCAGCGCATCCGACGGCCGGGGTTCCCTGGCCGCATTCGGCAGGCGTTCGGCCGGGTGCCCTACGGTCGGTCGCCATGGACGGATGGCGGAACCCTGCGCGCTGGGCACGGACGGGGCGGTGGCTGCTGCTGCCGATCGCGGTGCTCGACTGGGTCGCGCTCGCGCCGCAGACCATCGTGGTGCTGGCCTTCCTGATCGCCGTCGTCGGACTCGCCGGCATGGCAGCGGCGCTCGTCGTGCACATGCTCGGCCGGTCGCGCGGTGCGATGGCCGGCCTCGGCGTGGTGATGCTGCTCGGCGGGCTCGTCGTGTTCGGCCTCGACCCGTTCCCGGGCTCGTTCCCGCTCATCCAGTCGTGGTGGCCGGAATCGATCACGCAGCCGCAGCACGTCGGCAGCGCGTACTGGCAGCTTGCCGGCCTGGGCATCGAGCTCGCCGGGTTCGCCCTGCTCGCCACGCTGCTCGTGGTCGCGCTGACCGGCACTCCGCGCCCGCGGCAGGACCGCTTCCGCTCCTGACGCGCGCGGCACGATCAGGTGGCGCGGCACGACCGGATGGCGCGGCACGCACGCTCAGTGCCGCGTGAGCACCACCAGCGTGACGTCGACCACTGCGTCCGTGGGGACGGCCGTGCGCACCCGTTCGACCGCGGCGGCCCCGTCCGGAGCCGAGCGCACCAGCGCGGCGAGGTCGTCCAGGTGCCGGAGCCCGTCCAACGTCAGGACGCCCTGGGTGCACACCGCGAGCCGGTCGCCCGGCGCGAGGTCGAGTGCCCCGGGCGACCGGGGGATCGACTCCGGCTGCAGGCCGAGCGGCAGGTCGAGGGGGTGCAGGACCCGGGCGGAGCCGTCCGCCCGGACGAGCACCGCCAGCCCGTGCCCGGCGTCGCCGAAGTCGACGTGACCCGACGTCGGGTCGAGCCGCAGGTGGAAGAGCGAGCCGACGGCGTCCGCAGCCGACAGGTCGGCGGTGACCTGCGCCTCCAGGCCGCCGATCGCGTCCTGCATACCGGTCGCGGTCCGTGCCGCCACCGCTCCGCGGACCGCCGCGGCGAGCAGCCCCGAGGCCGGTCCGGCGGCGCTGACGCGACCGACGGTCACGTGCAGGGCGCCGTCCGGCGCGACGCGCCAGTCGGCGACGTCACCTCCGCCGCCGTCGTGCTGGGCGACCAGGGAGTCGAGGGCGTACCCGGGGACGTCGACCGGGTCGGGCACCAGGCCGTCGAGCGCCCGGCGCACCCGCCCGCGGTCGATCGCGACGCCGAGCTCCCGCTCGGTCCACCGGGCCAGGTCGCGCAGCAGGGCGAGGTCCTCGTCCGAGAACACCCGCGGCACGGCGTCCATCAGGCACAGCGTGCCCACCCGGGTGCCGTCGACCATGGTCAACGGTGCCCCGGCGTAGAACCGGATGCCGTGCTCCGCCACCGCCGCCGTGTCGGCGAACCGGGCGTCGAGCGACGCGTCCGGGATCACCATGGGCTCGCGAGCGAGGACCGTCGTCGCACAGAACTGCTCGCTGGCGGGGACGCTCGACCCCTGGTGCCAGCCGAACGTCGACTGCGTGGTGACGAGGTCGTGGTGGACGAGGTTGAGGAAGGTCAACGGGACGTCGAACGCCTCGTGGGCCATGCGGGTGATGCGGTCGAAACGCTCCTCGGGTCCTGATCCCAAGATGGCGAGCGCCTCGACCACCGCGGTGCGCCTGTCCGCACCGTGGAGATGGTTGGTCACCCGGCCTGTCTACCCCGATCGTCCGACAGGAACCAGTCCCGCGGGTGGGGGTCGGCCGTCAGCTCGCGGCGCTCGGACACCGGGGCAGCCCACACGGCGGCGTTCGACAGCACGCGCTGGATGTCCGGGTGGTGGTAGACGGGGTACTCCTGGTCGCCCGGCGAGAAGTAGAAGACCTTCCCCAGGCCCCGGCGGTACGCGACGCCGGAGCGGAAGACCTCGCCGCCGGCGAAGGTCGACAGGAACACCTCTTCGTCGGGGCGCGGGATGTCGAAGTACTCGCCGTACATCTCCTGCCGGTCGATGACGATCGGGTGCGGCACCCCCGCGGCGATCGGGTGTTCGGGTGCGACGGTCCAGACGAGTTCGCGCTCACCGTCGTTCCGCCACTTCAGCGAGCAGGTCGTGCCCATCAGGCGCTTGAACGGCTTGGAGT
Source organism: Curtobacterium flaccumfaciens (assembly GCF_018598405.1). Lineage (NCBI taxonomy): Bacteria > Bacillati > Actinomycetota > Actinomycetes > Micrococcales > Microbacteriaceae > Curtobacterium > Curtobacterium flaccumfaciens. Next base: position 270,433 of record NZ_JAHEWS010000001.1, read on the forward strand.
AGTGGCCGGAGTGCAGCACCACCAGGCCCATGCCGGCGTGCACGGCGTCGACGACCAGGTCGACGGCGGCGTCGCTCACCTCGTCGTGGGCGGCGTGCCCCCACCAGAACAGCACGTCCGTGGCGGCCAGGCGTTCGGCGGTGATGCCGTGGTCGGGTTCCTGCAGGGTGGCGGTCGAGACGTCGGCCCCGGGCTGCAGCCGCCGGAGCGCCTCGGCGATCACGGCGTGCATGCCGTCGGGGTAGTGCCCGACGACCGTCGCGTCACCGCGGGTCTCGTGCACGTTCTCGTTCCAGACGACGATGTTCAGGGGACGGTTCTCGGTCGACGGCGACATGCGCCCACGCTACCCGTGATCGGTACGCGCAGGCACTGGCGTTTTCTGATCGTTTGACCTACCTTCGGATCACTATCGCGCAGACGGCGACGCCAGGGGGCGTCGATCACCGTCCGCGCCGAGGACAGGGGCTCGTCCGATGCAGCACCGCACCATCTCCACCGTCGCGCTCGCGGCGGTACTCGCACTCGCCGTACCGACCACCGCATGGGCATCCTCGCCCACCGGTCACCACCCGACCCGCACCGCGACCACCTCGACCGTGACCTACACGGCGAGCGACGCGGTCATCCCGAACCCCTCACGCGGGTTCGACCACACCACCGAGACGCACTACCGCGCCGACGGCACCGGGTACACACCGCTCGACGCCGCGACGCTGCGCGGCTACCGGGCCGACGGCGTCACGCAGGTCGTCCGGGTGTTCTACATGGAGGCCTTCGCCGAGCAGCGACAGCTCAGCCAGGCCTGGCTCGACCTCGTGCAGCACGACTACGACACCGCACGGCAAGCGGGTGTGGGCGTGATCACCCGGTTCGCGTACGTCCAGGGCGGCTCGGGGCCGTACACCGCGCCCTACGGCGACGCCGACCTGCCGACCGTGCTCGGGCACATCGAGCAGCTCACCCCGACGCTCCGCCGGAACGCCGACGTCATCCCGACCCTGCAGGGGGGCTTCATCGGGCTCTGGGGCGAGGGCTACTACACCGACCACTTCGCCAGCGACCCGGCGAACCCGGGCGTGCTGACCGAGGCCGACAAGGACGCCCGACGCCAGGTGCTCCAGGCCGAACTCGCCGCCCTGCCGTCGAGCCGCTCGGTCCAGGCCCGCACCATGCAGATGAAGCAGGACGCCCTCCGCACCCCGTCGGGCACGGCCGGGGCACTCACCCCGGAGCAGGCGCACGACGGCTCGGCAGCGTCACGCGTCGGGCACCACAACGACTGCTTCCTCGCCTCGCCGGACGACTTCGGCACGTTCCTGAGCAACCCGCTGTCCCTCGACCAGGACTACCTGGCGGCCGAGTCGCGGTACGTCCCAGTCGGTGGTGAGACCTGCGCCGTGAACGCTCCGCGGACCCTGTACCCGTCCGCCTCGGCCGAGATGGCGAAGTACCACTACAGCTACCTCAACCTCGACTACAACAAGGACGTGCTGGCGAGCTGGGGTACGGCTGGCATGACCGACGCCGCCAAGAAGCTCGGCTACCGCTTCACGATGACCTCGAGCACCGCCACCTCGGGTGCGCAGGCGTCGGTGGCCGTGTCGATCCGGAACGACGGCTGGGCGGCGCCGTACAACAGCCGTCCGGTGCAGCTCGTGCTGACCGACGGCGACCGCCGGGTGACCGTGCCGGTGGACGCCGACGCGTCGTCCTGGCAGCCGGGCCAGACCGTGACGGTCCGGGCGTCGCTGGCGGACGTGCCGAACGGACGCTGGAGCGTCGCCCTCGCCCTGCCCGCCCCGGAGGCCTCGGTAACCGCGGACCCCGCGTTCGCGATCCAGACGGCGAACACGGGCACGTGGGACGCGGACACCGGCGTGAACCGGCTCGGCCAGACGGTGGTCGTGCAGCACTGATCGGACGTCGAGGGCGCCCCGGGTCGAACGGCCCGGGGCGCCCTGCTGTCCGCCGGAGCGTCCTGCTGTCTGTCAACCAGGGTCCGCCACCATGGACGCCATGACCCCACGCTCCCTGTTCCGCGCCGCCGCGGTCGCCGAACTCGTGACCTGGACCCTGCTCATCCTCGGGATGGTGCTGAAGTACGGCCTGGACGCCGGCGACTGGGCCGTCCGCATCGGTGGCGGTGTGCACGGCTTCGTGTTCCTGGCGTACCTGGTGGTCACGACCGTCGTCGCGGTGAACCAGCGGTGGTCGTTCGGTGCGCTCGTGCTCGGCTGGGCCAGTGCCGTCGTGCCGTACGCCACGGTGCCGTTCGAGGTCGCCGTCGCCCGCCGCGGCATGCTCGAGGGCTCCTGGCGCCGCTCACCCGACGCTCAATCCGGGTTCTGGGACCGCCTGCTGTTCTTCGTGGTGCGTCGCCCCGCGCTGGCCGCCGGCATCGGGGTCGTGGCCGTCGCCCTGGTCTTCACGGGGCTGCTGGCCGCCGGACCGCCCGTGCCGCCCCGCGGCTGAGCGCGCGCCCCCGCGCGTCCCCACGCGTCACTTCGTGAGCAGCAATGGTCGGGTTCGTGGTGCGGACCCGACCATTCCTGCTCACGAAGCGCGGCCGCGGTGGCGACCACGGACGGACGGGAGGCCCGGTGCCAGCTGGCACCGGGCCTCCCGTCCGTGGCCGGTCGCTGCTAGAGCGCTGCCAGCGCCGCGTTCAACGTGGCGGACGGGCGCATGACCGCGCTCGTCTTCGCGTCGTCGGGGCGGTAGTAGCCGCCGATGTCGGCCGGGTGCCCCTGCACCGAGACGAGCTCGTCGACGATGGTGCGCTCCTGCTCACCGAGCTTCGCCGCGAGGTCCGCGAACGACGCCGCGAGCTCGGTGTCCTGGGTCTGCGCCGCGAGCTCCTCGGCCCAGTACTTCGCCAGGTAGAAGTGGCTGCCGCGGTTGTCGATCGAGCCGAGCTTCCGCCCGGGGGACTTGTCCTCCTCGAGGAAGGTGCCGGTGGCGCGGTCGAGGGTCTCGCCGAGGATCTTCGCCCGCTCGTTGCCCGTCACCCCCGCGAGGTGCTCGAGGCTGACGGCCAGCGCGAGGAACTCGCCCAGGCTGTCCCAGCGCAGGTAGTTCTGCTGCACGAGCTGCTGCACGTGCTTCGGCGCGGAACCACCGGCACCGGTCTCGAACAGGCCGCCGCCGCCCAGCAGCGGGACGACGGAGAGCATCTTCGCCGAGGTGCCGAGCTCCATGATCGGGAACAGGTCGGTCAGGTAGTCGCGCAGGACGTTGCCGGTGACGGAGATGGTGTCCTCGCCACGTCGGATGCGCTCGAGCGAGAAGCGCATGGCGTCCTCGGGCGCGAGGATCTCGATCTGCAGGCCCTCGGTGTCGTGCTCGCCGAGGTACGTGCGGACCAGCCCGATGAGGTTGGCGTCGTGGGCGCGGGTCTCGTCGAGCCAGAACACGGCGGGCGTCGCGGAGGCACGGGCGCGGGTGACGGCGAGCTTCACCCAGTCGCGGATGGCGACGTCCTTGGTCTGGCAGGCACGCCAGATGTCGCCGGGCTCGACGTCGTGCTCGATGACGACGTCACCCGAGGCGGTCGTGACGCGGACGACGCCGGCACCGGGGAGCTCGAACGTCTTGTCGTGCGAGCCGTACTCCTCGGCCTTCTGCGCCATCAGGCCGACGTTGGGCACGGAGCCCATCGTCGACGGGTCGAAGGCGCCATGGGCGCGGCAGTCGTCGAGCACGGCCTGGTAGATGCCGGCGTAGCTCGAGTCGGGGATGACGGCGAGGGTGTCGTGCTCGTCGCCGTCCGGACCCCACATGTGCCCCGAGGTGCGGATCATCGCGGGCATCGACGCGTCGACGATGACGTCGCTCGGCACGTGCAGGTTCGTGATGCCCTTGTCCGAGTCGACCATGGCGAGCTCGGGGCCGTCGGCGATGCCCTGCTTGAAGGCGCGCTCGATCTCGGCGCCGTTCGGCAGTGCACCGAGGCCGGCGAGGATCGAGCCGAGACCGTCGTTCGGGGTCAGGCCCGCGGCGGCGAGGTCGGCGCCGTAGCGCTCGAACACCGACGGGAAGAACGCCTTGATGACGTGGCCGAAGATGATCGGGTCGGAGATCTTCATCATCGTGGCCTTGAGGTGCACGGAGAACAGGACGTCCTCGGCCGCGGCGCGCTCGATCTGCTCCCGCAGGAACGACTCGAGTGCGGCCACGTGCAGCACGGTGCCGTCGACGACCTCGCCCTGCAGCACGGGGATCGACTGCTTGAGGACCTGCTCGGTGCCGTCCTCGGCCACGAAGGTGATCGTCAGGACGTCGTCGGCGGGGGCGATCCAGGACTTCTCGTTCGACCGGAAGTCGTCGACGCCCATGGTGCTGACGTTCGTCTTCGAGTCACGCGACCAGGCACCCATGCGGTGCGGGTGCTTGCGGGCGTAGTTCTTCACGGAGAGCGGTGCGCGGCGGTCCGAGTTGCCCTCGCGCAGGACCGGGTTGACGGCGCTGCCCTGGACGCGGCCGTAGCGGGCGCGGACGTCGCGCTGCTCGTCGGTCGTGGCCTCGTCCGGGTAGTCGGGCAGGTCGTAGCCCTGCGCCTGCAGTTCCTTGATCGCGACCTTGAGCTGGGGGATCGACGCCGAGATGTTCGGCAGCTTGATGATGTTCGCCTCGGGGGTCTTCGCCAGGTCGCCGAGCTCGGCGAGGGCGTCGTCCAGGCGCTGCTCGGCAGTGAGCCGCTCCGGGAACTGGGCGATGATCCGGCCGGCGAGCGAGATGTCGCGGGTCTCGACGTCGACACCCGCGGTGCCGGCGAAGGCCTGGATGACCGGGAGGAAGGAGTGGGTGGCGAGGAACGGCGCCTCGTCCGTGAGGGTGTAGATGATCTTGGCCATGCTGGCGGGTACTCCCTTGTTCGACCGTCGGTACGTCCACGGTACTCGTGGCGCAGGATGTCTCGACATCAAGATACATGGCCCCTGCTTCCGCGCGGCAGATGCTCGGCCCACACCCTGGAGGCACACCGTCGACACATAGGAACGGTGCGTGGACTGGCCTCCCGCAGCACCAGAGCGAGGGAGAGCGCGCATGACCACGACACGGCAGACCCCGGACGACTTCGGCTGGAGGGCGGAGGACCTGCGGTCCGCATACGCCTCGGACGGCAGCGGCCCCTACCGGTACGCGCCGGACGGCTCCGGACCCTTCTCCTACGACCCCGACGGGTCCGGCCCCTGGCTCGTCGGCCCGGAGCCCCGGGGGAGTGCTCGCCGGTTCGCACCGCGACAGCGTGGCAGCCGATCGAGACGGCGGCGGGTCGGTACGGCCTGCACCGCCGGAGCACTGGCGCTCGTGCTCGCGGTCGGCAGCGTCTCCGTCGTCGCGCACACCGCACCGCCGCAGCACTCGGTGCAGGCCGGTGCCGTCCACGGTCCGGGCCCCGACGGAGCCTGAGCCTCAGTCGCCGATCGAGACGCGGAACACCCGGACGCCCGCGGCACGGAGCCCGGCGAGCCCGAGCCGCATGCGCAGGGGACGGAAGGGACGCCGGAACCCGGACGACGCCGACGCGGCATCGATCTGGTGCAGGACCTCGGAGGTCAGGGTGCGCTCGAGCTTCGGCGCGAGCCGGGTCACCCCGGACACCGTGACGACGATGCGCACGGCGTGCGGGGCGAGCATCGGCGCGATCAGTTCGGCCGCCTCCTGGGCTCGGTGGAAGGCGGGGTCGTCACCGGGACGCCGGATCGCGATGACCGCCAGCGCTGCGTCCCAGGTGCCCTCGGGATCCGGCAGGTCGTCCACCCCGACGACCCGCATCCGCGCGGCGTCGATCCCGGCCCGAACGGCCGCTGCCCGCAGGACGGGCAGGAGTTCCTGGGTGCCGGCCAGCACGACGTCGGCCGACGCCAGGTCGACCGTTCCGTACCGCTCACGCGGCGATCGGGCCATGGTGCGGGTCCTTCCGTCGCTTTCCCATGACGGTACCGATCGACGGGGTCCGGGGGACGCCGCAGCCCGGAGTGATCAGGCGCCTCTCAGCACACTCGGTAACGAAAAGATCACGGTAGGCCCTGTACAAAGCGACAGAGTCGTGCAGAATGGTGGGCGGCCATGACGACTGCACCCGAACTCGACCAGCACCCGGAGACCCCGGTGGTGCACCTGTCCCGTCGCGCTGCCCTCGAGGCCGAGCGCGCCGCAGCCCGCGGACCGCAGCGTCGCAGCAAGGCGGCCCCGGTCCCCCAGGTCGAGAAGGCCCCCAAGGCGGCGAAGCCCGCCAAGGTCGCGAAGGCGGCGAAGGTCGCGAAGCCCGCCAAGGTCGCGAAGCCCGCCAAGGCACCGAAGGCCACGAAGACCGTCGTCGTCGCCACGACGTCGACCATCTCCACCGCCGAGCCGACCGGCCGCCGTGCCGCCGCCGCCCGCGCCACCACCGAGCACGTCGACGACCGCATCCAGCGCGTCGTCCGCCGCCCGGCACCCAAGGTGACGCGCGCGACCAGCGCACCCCGGGCCTCCCGGTCGGCCCGCGCCGGTCGCATCACGCTCACCAGCGCCGCCGCCGCCATCGCCATGTTCGCCGCGTCGGCGATGCCCGCACACGCCAGCGCCGGCACCTCGATGGCCACCTCGACCATCGCGCCGATCGTGCGCACCCAGGACTACGCCGTGACCCAGGCGGTCACGGCCGCCGGGTTCGACCGCGACGGGTTCACCGTCGGCGGAGGCTCGACCGTCACCGCGAAGACCGCGGGTTCCGCGGACACGACCGGGACCGCCGGCGGTGCCGTCTCGTTCGGTGGCGCCGTCCGCTCGCCGTTCCCCGGCCCGGTGCAGATGAGCTCCGGCTTCGGCTACCGCTCGGCTCCGTGCGGCGCGTGCTCGTCCCTGCACCAGGGACTCGACTTCACTCCGGGCATGGGCACGCCGATCGGTGCCGTCGCCGCCGGCAAGGTCCGGGTCTCCGGCACCTACTTCTCGTACGGCAACGCGGTCATCATCGACCACGTGATCGACGGCCGCCAGGTCTCGACGCTGTACGGCCACATGATCCCCGGGTCGTCGCCGCTCAAGGTCGGCGACACCGTCGCTGCCGGGCAGTTCATCGGGCTCGTCGGGTCGTCCGGCGTCTCGACCGGTGCACACCTGCACCTCGAGGTCCTGATGGACGGCGTCACGCCGATCGACCCCGAGGCGTGGCTCGAAGCCCGCATCGGCCGTTCGCTCACGCTGTAGCGACCACTCCCCGTCGCGAGGCAGGATCCACAGCCGCTTTCGAGCGGCAGCACGGTGATGTCCCAGTCCTCCTGTGCAGACTCACAGGCATGGACGATCCCCACAGACCGCCCGCCCGTCGTCGATCCGGAACGGCAGCCCGCTGATGGGCGCCGACACCTGGATCGCCTTCGGGCTCGTCATCCTCTTCGTGCTCGTCGGCGGGGTCTTCGCGGCCGCCGAGATCGCACTCGTCTCCCTCCGCGAATCCCAGCTGCAGCAGCTCGAACGCCGTGGCCCCCGCGGGATGCGGGTCGCCGAGCTCGGCCGTGACCCGAACCGGTTCCTGTCCGCCGTGCAGATCGGCGTGACCGTCGCGGGGTTCTTCTCCGCCGCGTACGGAGCGTCCTCGATCGCGCCCGACGTCGCACCGCTGTTCCAGGGTCTCGGTCTCGAGCAGGGCACGGCCGAAGCCGTCGCGCTGGTGCTCATGACCCTCGTCATCGCGTACCTGTCGCTCGTGTTCGGCGAGCTCGTGCCGAAGCGCCTCGCACTGCAGCGTGCCGAGGGCTTCTCGATGGCCGTCGCCCCGACCCTGGAGCGCTTCGCCGTGCTGATGCGGCCGGTGATCTGGCTGCTCTCGAAGTCCACCGACACCGTGGTGCGACTGCTCGGCGGCGACCCGGACGCCCGCAGCGAGTCGATGAGCACCGAGGAACTCCGCGGGCTGGTCGACGAGCACACCGGCGTCGACGAGCAGGGGCGCCGCATCGCCCGCAGCGCCCTGGACGCCGGTGACCGCATCCTGCGCGAGTCGATGCGTCCCTGGTACGACGTGTCGACGCTCGACGCCGGGCTGTCCGTCGCCGAGGCCACCGACCAGGCAATCGCGGCCGGGCACACCCGGTACCTCGTGACCTCCGGTGGGCGCGACGAGGTCGATGGCTTCGTGCACCTCCGCGACCTGCTCCGTCCGGTCGACCCCGCTGCTCCGGTCGCCACGCTCGTCCGCCCGGTGCTCGCGCTGCCCGAGACGAAGTCGCTGTCGAGCGCGATCGCGGACATGCGCACCGACGGGCACCAGATCGCCCTGGTCGTCGACGAGTACGGCGGCAGCGCCGGCATGGTCACGCTCGAGGCACTGCTCGAGGACCTGGTCGGCCGCATCCGGGACGAGTACGACGAACCGGTGGCCGAGCACGACGGCGTCGACGGCGCCACCGTGCTCGAGGACCTGGCGGCCGACGGGGGACCGGTGCTGCCGGACGGTGACTACGAGACCGTGGGTGGGCTCGTGCAGGTGCAGCTCGACCGCGTGCCCGAGGTCGGCGACGTCGTCCTGGTCGGAGCCCACCGCCTCGAGGTGACCGCCATGGACGGTCACCGCGTGGCTCGCGTGCGCATCGGAGCCGACTCCGCGCCCTGATCGCGCCCCCGCGTCGGACGGGAGGCCCGTGGCGGCCCCGCCACGGCCCTCCCGACCGGCCCTGGTCGCGTCCACCCCGTCGAAGCGACAGAATCCCGCGAACGTTCGGGCACGATCCGTCGCTTTCGCCGACCGGACGGCAGGGCGACCCGCGAAGTGTCGCTTCTGCGCACCGGGGCCTGACGGGTACCGCCCGTGCCTGCCGGACGCACGGCCCGGGCACGTACGCTCGTCCCATGGGTATCGACGTGCGCAACGAGATCCGCGACTTCCTGTCCTCCAGGCGGGCGCGGCTCACCCCCGAGCAGGTCGGCATGCCGTCGTTCGGCGGCGGGGTCCGACGGGTCCCCGGACTACGTCGGCACGAGGTCGCGATGCTCGCCGGCGTCAGCGTCGACTACTACACGCGACTCGAGCGCGGCTCGCTCAAGGGCGTCTCGGACAGCGTGCTCGAAGGTCTGGCGAGCGCCCTGCAGCTCGACGAGGACGAGCGCGCGCACCTGTGGGACCTCACGCGCCTGGCGAACTCCGGCGTCAAGGTCATGCACCGGAACGTGCCGACCCGCGTGCGCCCCGGGGTCCAGCGGCTCCTCGACGCCATCACCGGCGCACCCGCCTGGGTGCGGAACGAGCGCGGGGACGTCGTCGCGACGAACGAGCTCGGTCGTGCGCTCTACGCACCGCTCTTCGCCGGCCCCGGACGCCCGGTGAACACCGCGCGCTTCACGTTCCTCGACCCGGCGGCCCGCGACTTCTTCCCGGACTGGGCGCAGACCGCGAAGGACGCCGTGGCCGTGCTCCGGACCGCCGCGGTGTCGAACCCCTGCGAGCCCGGGCTCATCACGCTCGTCGGTGAGCTCTCCACCCGGAGCGAGGAGTTCCGCGGCTGGTGGGCTGCCCACGACGTCCGGATGCAGCGGACCGGCAAGAAGCGCATCGACCACCCGATCGTGGGGGAGCTGCGGCTGTCCTACGAGGCGCTCGACCTGGTCGCCGACCCGGGCCTGACGTTGTTCTCGTACTCGGCCGAGCCGGGCAGCGAGTCCGAGCGGTCACTCGCACTGCTCGGCAGCTGGGCGGCGACGGAGCGGGCCGAGCAGTACGCGGCCCTGCGCGAGTCGGAGTCCGAGTCCGAGTCGGTCGACTGACCTCGACCCCGGACCGCCAGGAGCGTCAGGAACGTCAGGAACGTCAGCCCCGAGGCCGGACCGTCACGCCTGGGGCGGCACGTCGCCGTCGAACAGCTCCGGCGAGCGCATCCGCTCGATGCGCAGCTGCCGCTCCGTCGCCGACAACCGCAGCACACGGATCGCGGCGAACACGAGCACGATGAGGGCGACGGCCAGCACGGCGAGCGCCAGCACGAACAGGGCGTAGAGGACGACGACGAATCCGAGACCACTGTCTGCGAGCATCCGTCGAACATAGCAGCGCGGGTTCGTAGGGTGGGGACGTGACGAGGACCACGGACGGCTCAGCAGGGGACGCGGACCACCGGCAGCACCGCCGGCCCGAACCCGCGTTCGCCCGCGCGGTCGCGAAGGCACTCGGAGACGCCCGGACCGTGCTCGACATCGGTGCCGGTGCCGGTTCCCCTTCGTACGCGCCGACCGATCGCGACGTGACCGCCGTGGAGCCCGCCGGAGAACTGCCCTTCGCCGACGACACCTTCGACGCCGCGATGACGACGTTCTCGCTGCACGAGTGGCACGACCTCGAACGCGTGCTCGCCGAGGCGCGTCGCGTGACCCGGGGCCCCATCGTGGTCCTGACGTTCGACCCCGACCGCATCGAGCGCTCCTGGCTCGCCGAGTACGCGCCCGAGGTGCTGTCGGCCGACGCCCGTCGCCATCCGGCACTGCCGCGGATCGCCGACGCACTGGGCGACGACACCGTGACGAGCACCCCGTTGCCGATCCCGTTCACGTGCGTCGACGGGTTCGCCGAGGCGTACTACGCCCGCCCCGAGCGCCTGCTCGACCCCGGCGTGCGCCGGGCGGACCCGGCGTGGGGCCTGGTCGACGAGTTCACCGTGCGGCGGTCGGTGTCGGCGCTCCGGACCGCGCTCGAATCGGGGGAGTGGGACCGACGGCACGGGTCGCTCCGGATCCGCCCGACGTACGAGGGGTCGCTCGTCCTGGTCACGGCGACGCCGAACTGACCGCGGACGAACATAGCGGCGGCGCTGGCCGGTCAGACCCGACCGTGCCCGGGCTTGACACCCGGTCGTAGGCTGGTCGGGTGAGCTTCCAGGAGGTGGTCGGCGCCCGTATCGCCGGCATCAGGGCGTGAGGCCCTCGGTCGTGCCCTCGGGTGCGGCCGCCCTCGTCGAACCCTGACCTCCTCCGCCCGGTGCGGTGTGCGTCCGCACGCCCCGGGCCCGCACGAAAGCGATCATCCATGCTCCCCATCGTGGAGAAGACCCTCCGCACGTCCTTCGTCAACGCCTCACGCAAGGAGGTGTCCGACCTCACGCTGCCCGCCGGCTTCGAGACGCTCGACTGGGACGCGCTCGACTACCTCGGCTGGCGCGACCCGAAGATCGGGCGGCGTGCGTACGCCGTCGTGCCGACCCTGGACGGCGAGCTGATCGGCGTCCTGTTCCGGCAGGCCGAGGCCTCGCCCCGCTCCCGCGCGCAGTGCTCGTGGTGCCAGGACGTCACGCTGCCGAACGACGTCGCGTTCTACAGCGCGAAGCGGTCCGGGCCGGCTGGACGGAACGGCAACACCGTCGGCACCCTGGTCTGCCAGGACTTCCAGTGCTCGCGGAACGTGCGGAAGCTGCCGCCGCCCGCCTACGAGGGCTACGACGTCGAGGCCGCACGCCTCCGGCGCATCGAGGACCTGCAGCTCCGGGCCGCGTCCTTCGCCGCCGAGGTCTGAGACGCCGGCGTCCTCGGAAGACGCCGCCGAGTCAGCGAGACGCCGCCGAATTCGGGGGCGTCTGACGCTGACGCCGGCGTCTCGCGTCCGCAAACGCGACTGAACGACGGACGGGAGGCCCGTGACGGATCCGCCACGGGCCTCCAGGCCGTCAGGTGGTCGCGTCTACCGGCCGATGGTCGACATGTCGGGGTAGCGGTCGCCGGTCGGGACGGGCAGCGCCGACAGGCGCGACAGCTGGTCCGCGGTGAGGGTCAGGTCGGCTGCGCCGACGTTCTCCTCGAGGCGGGAGACCCGCTTCGTGCCGGGGATCGGGACGACGTCGTCGCCCTGGGCCTGCAGCCAGGCGAGCGACACCTGCGCCGGGGTGGCGCCGGCTTCGGTCGCGATCTCCTTGACCGCCTCGACGATGCGCATGTTCTGCTCGAACGCCTCCTGCTGGAAGCGCGGGTTCGCCAGGCGGAAGTCGTCGGAGTCCAGGTCGGACGGCTTCGTGATGGCACCCGTCAGGAACCCACGACCGAGCGGCGAGTACGGCACGAGCCCGATGCCGAGCTCGCGGAGCGTGTCGAGGACGTCGCCTTCGGGGTCGCGCGTCCACAGCGAGTACTCGCTCTGCAGCGCGGTGATCGGGTGGACGGCGTGGGCCTTGCGGATGGTCGCCGCGCTCGCCTCGGACAGCCCGATGTGCCGGATCTTGCCCTCCTGCACGAAGCCGGCGAGCTGACCGATCACGTCCTCGATCGGGACGGCCGGGTCGACGCGGTGCTGGTAGTAGAGGTCGATGTGGTCGGTGCCGAGGCGACGGAGGGAGCCCTCGAGGGCCTCGCGCACGGACTCCGGCCGGCTGGAGATGCCGCGCTGCTGGGTCGGCGTCTCCTCGCCGGCTTCGTGGTGGTACAGCCCGAACTTCGTCGCGATGACGACGTCGTCCCGGCGGCCCTCGAGCGCGCGGCGCAGGAGTTCCTCGTTCGTGTAGGGGCCGTACGCCTCGGCGGTGTCGAACAGGGTGACGCCGAGGTCGATCGCGCGGTGGATGGTGCGGATCGACTCGTCGTCGTCGGTGCCGGCGCCCGTGTAGAAGGCGCTCATGCCCATGGTTCCGAGGCCGATCGGGCCGACCTCGAGGTCTGCGAGCTTGCGTGTCTGCATGCTGCAGGTCTACTCCCGGTCCACAGGACGGCGGGAGGCACTGGCTGTACCCGCCTCCGCACCGCTACGCTGCGAGGGACGGGGCAGACGCCCCGGGCTCGGGGGAATGTCGTGGTCGTCGTCTGGATCGTCATCGCCGTGGTCGTCGTGCTCGGCGCCCTGCTCATCGTGCTCGAGGTGCAGAACCGTCGTCGGCGGCGAGCGCTCGCGGACCTCGAGGACTTCTCCGACCCCACTGCTGGCGCGCGCGCGATGCACGACGCGGACGCGGCTCGCTCGACGGCCGAAGGGGTCTCGAAGGCCGCGCACCCGGGTGGCAGCGGCGCCGGCGGGATGTTCCCGGGCTGACCCACCTGACCGCTCCGGCGGTTGTCGGGAGCCGCCGGTCGGCGGTCACCCGAGGTGCTCGCGCTTCGTGAGGTTCCTCCAAGGTGCTGGCACGGGTGCTCTGCGCACTGGTGTGATCGTCCCGTGAACCTGTACTTCCGACTGCTCCTGCTGCAGCTCCGCATCCGTCTGCGCCCCCGGGTCGCCGGACGCCGGACATCGCTGTGGGACGAGGTGCGGACGCCGTTCCGGGTCGTGCCCACCGACCTCGACCCGCTGCGCCACGTCAACAACGGCAAGTACCTGTCGATGCTCGACCTCGGTCGGCTCGACCTGATGCTCCGCTCGGGGTACTGGGCGGCGCTCTCCGAGCACGGCTGGTACCCGGTCGTGTCCGCGCAGACGATCACGTACAAGCGGTCGCTGACACTGGGGCAGCGGTTCGAGCTCCGGACCCACGTGCTCGGGGTCGACGACCGTGCCGTGTACCTCGAGCAGACGTTCGTGCGACGAGGTGCCGTGATGGCTCGTGCCGTCGTGCAGGCCCGGTTCCTGCGGCGCTCCGGTGGGACGGTGTCGACGGCGGAGCTGCTCGAGGCCGCGGGCGGGGCGGACCGTGACCTGACCGTGCCGGACTGGGTGCACGACTGGGCGAGCGCGACCCGGATCAGCAGCAGCGCGGCGTAGACAGGTCCGGTGACCGAACCAGCAGGCTCCCGCCGGACGACCGCCACCTCACGCCGCGCGCTCATCGCCGGCGGAGTCGGTCGCACTGGGTCTGACGACGGCCCGGGGACGGTGCGCGCGGTCCGGGTTTCGGCCCCAGCGACACCTCACGCGTCCTGCACCCCGTGAACTGTCGCTCAGCGCGAAACTCGACCGGGCCCACGGCCGGCAGCGCCCTACGATGACCGCATGGACATCGTCGACCTGGTGCTGCCGGACCCTGCCGCGTGGCGCGCCTGGCTCGACGACCACGAGGCCGAACCCGACGGCGTCTGGCTCGTCCTCGCGAAGAAGGGCGTCACGGAGCCGACGACCCTGACGTACGACACGGCCCTCGACGAGGCCCTGTGCTCCGGCTGGATCGACGGGCAGCGGCGCGGGCGTGACGACAACACGTTCCGGCAGCGGTTCACCCCGCGCCGGAAGGCCTCGCTGTGGTCGCAGCGGAACCTCGGCCTGGTCGCGGCACTCATCGCCGAAGGGCGGATGCGGGAGCGCGGGCACGCCGAGATCGAGCGCGCCAAGGGCGACGGTCGGTGGGACCGCGCCTACGCCGGCTCGGCCACCGCCACGGTTCCCGAAGACCTGCAGGCCGCGCTCGACGCCGTCCCCGCAGCCGCCGCACTGTTCGCCGAGCTCGACGCGACGAACCGGTACGCCGTGCTGCACCGCATCACCACCGCCCCGAACGCCACCGTGCGGAGCAACCGGCTCACCAAGCTCGTCGGCGGACTCGAACGGGGCGAGACCCCGTACCCACGGCCCACCCGCCCGTGACACGCACGCCCGCGACCTGCGAACACGGCAAGCGGTCGGGGGACACCGACTCAGGGACCGGCAACGCTTCGGGCGTAGACCGGGGACATGACCACAGGCACTGACACCACGAACCGTCCGGCCGCGTCCTCCGGCACCTTCCGCATCGGCGGCGACCTCGAGGTCAACCGACTCGGCTACGGCACCATGCAGCTCACGGGCCCCGGCGTCTGGGGACCGCCGAAGGACCACGACGAGGCGATCCGCGTCCTCAAGCGTGCCGTCGAGCTCGGTGTGAACTTCTTCGACACCGCCGACTCGTACGGCCCGTACGTCGCCGAGGAACTCCTCAAGGAGGCCCTGCACCCGTACGGCGACGACGTCCTGATCGCGACGAAGGCCGGCCTGACCCGCACCGGCCCGAACGAGTGGCCGCCGGTCGGCCGCCCGGAGTACCTGCGCCAGGAGGCCGAGATGAGCCTCCGCCGCCTGGGCCTCGAGCGCATCGACCTGTTCCAGCTGCACCGCATCGACCCGAAGGTCCCGCTCGAGGACCAGGTCGGTGAGCTGAAGAAGCTGCAGGACGAGGGCAAGATCCGCCACATCGGTCTCTCCGAGGTCTCCGTCGACGAGGTCAAGGCCGCGCAGGAGATCGCCACGATCGTCTCCGTGCAGAACCTCTACAACCTCACCGACCGTTCCTCGGAGGCACTGCTCGACTGGTCCGAAGAGCAGGGCATCGGCTTCATCCCGTGGTTCCCCCTGGCCACGGGCGGCCTGACCGGCGAGGACTCGCCGCTCACCGAGATCGCCGAGCGCAAGGGCGCCACCCCGGCGCAGCTCGCGCTCGCCTGGCTGCTCAAGCGCTCCCCGGTGATGCTGCCGATCCCCGGCACGTCGAGCGTCGCGCACCTGGAGGACAACCTCGCGGGTGCCACCGTCGAGCTGACCGACGACGAGTTCGAGGAGCTGGCGAAGCTGGGTCACTGACCCCGGGACGTGACCAGCAGACGGACGGGAGGCGCGGTGCCAGCTGGCACCGCGCCTCCCGTCCGCTTTTCCGCCCTGTCCAGATCCGCGCTTGCGCAGGCATACCGGGTATGTGGATACTCAGTATGGCCACGGTGGCCCGAGACAGGGGAAGTGTCATGAGCGTTCGGATGGGCGTACTCGCGCTGTTGGTGGGCGGACCCGGCTACGGGTACCAGCTCCGGGGGGAGTTCGAGCACCGCACCGGCGGGAGCTGGCCGCTGAACATCGGCCAGGTCTACACGACCCTCGACCGCCTGGAACGCGACGGCCTCGTGGCCCGCGGCGACACCGACGACGACGGACACGTCGTCTACACCGCGACCGACTCCGGCCGCGAGGAAGTGGCCCGCTGGTTCAGCGAGCCCGTGCCGGCCAAGCGCGGCCGCGACGAGCTGGCGATCAAGTTCGCCCTCGCGGTCACGGTGCCCGGGGTCGACGTTGCCCGGCTGGTGCAGGTGCAGCGCGGTGCCGCGATCCGCAACCTGCAGGACCTGACCCGGCTGAAGCGCACGACCGATCCGGAGACGGACCTGGCATGGTCGCTCGTGCTCGAGTCGATGGTGTTCCAGGCCGAGGCCGAGGTGCGCTGGCTCGACCACGTGGAGTCGAGCGTGGCGCGGTACCGGCCGGACGAGCACCCGGCGACGCCGACCGCTGCCGGTGCTGCCGGTGCTGCCGCATCGTCTGCCGCTGCCCCTGCCGGTGCGGGGAGTGCACGGTGACCGCCGCACCGCTCCTGCAGCTCGACGCCGTGAGCGTGCACTACGGATCCGGTGCGAAGGCCGTCACGGCACTGGCCGGCATCGACCTGCGGGTCGAGCGCGGCGAGATGGTGGCCGTGATGGGCACCTCGGGCTCGGGGAAGTCGACGCTGCTCGCCTGCGCCGGCACCCTGCTCCCGCCCACGAGCGGTGAGGTGCTGATCGACGGCGCCTTCGTGTCCGACCGTCCCGCCAAGGAGCTCGCGGCGCTGCGACGCCGACTGATCGGCTTCGTGTTCCAGGACTTCAACCTGATCCCCTCGCTGACCGCGGTCGAGAACGTGGCGCTGCCGCTCGAGCTCGACGGGTGGAAGGCCTCGCAGGCCCGCCGTGCCGCGGAGCTCGCGCTCGACAACGTCGAGTTGTCGCACCGTGCCGACGCCTACCCGGACGACCTGTCCGGCGGACAGCAGCAGCGCGTGGCGATCGCCCGCGGCGTGGTCGGTGAGCGTCGACTCGTGCTCGCCGACGAGCCGACGGGTGCGCTCGACTCGCAGACCGGCGAGGTCGTGCTCCGCATGCTCCGTCGGCACGTCGACGCCGGAGCCGGAGCGCTCCTGGTCACCCACGACGCCCGGCACGCCGCCTGGGCGGACCGCATCGTGTTCCTGCGCGACGGCCGTGTGGTCGACGAGACCGTGTACTCGGGTGTCGAAGCAGCACTGACGGACCGGACCGCGTCGTGAGCCACGGTCGGCGTGACGGGACCACCCGGACGCCGTTCGCCCTCCGACCGGCGCTCCGACTGGGGCGTCGGCTGGCGTTCGCGAAGGCGGGCCGCGCGGCACTGATCATCGCGCTCATCGGGATCCCCACCGCCGGGTTCGCCGCCGTCGCCGTCGTGGTGCAGTCGACGCAGGCCACGGTCACCGAGCAGCTCGACCACGACCTCGGCCAGGCATCGGCGCAGATGCGGGTGTCCGGTCCGGACCTGCCCGGCATGGTGCAGGACCCCGTCGAGTGGCAGTCCACGGACTCGAAGAAGAACAGCCCCGTCACGAAGTCGGACGAGGACTCGCCCTTCGCGAACGTCCTGGCCCACGTGCCCGACGGCGCGCTGGCGATCCCGGTCGGCGGCGCGCCCGTCGTGCTCCAGGGGCCGAAGGGTCCGATCGGGCTGACGGCCGTGGAAGGCAGCGTCTGGGACCCGTCGCTCGAGGGGCACTGGCACGTGCTCGACGGCTCGAGGCCGACCACCCGCAGCGAGCTCATGGTCACGCCCGCGACGCTCGACCGGCTCGGGGCGCAGATCGGCGACGCGGTGGACCTGACCGACCCGGTCACCAAGCGCTTCACGATCACCGGCACCATGACCGACCTGGGGACGGACCCGGGTTCGCAGGGCGTGTTCCTGCCCTGGGGCACGACGCTCTCGACGACCGACACCACCGACGACGCCGGGCTCACCGACGTCACCGTGTACCTGCCGTCGGACGCCCCGACGTGGTCCGAGATCCGGCAGCTCAACGCGCACGGCATCGTCGTGCAGTCGCGGCCGGTCGTGCTCGATCCGCCGGACGCCCGCCTGCCGGGTGGTGCCGCGGGCTCGTCGCTCGGCTGGTACCTCGGCGCGATGGCGCTGCTCGGCGTCTTCGCGATGTTCGAGGTCGCCCTGCTCGCCGGGGCTGCGTTCCTGGTCGGCACCCGGGCGGACACCCGCTCCTACGCCATCGTCACGAGCGTCGGCGGTGACAAGCGGTTCGTCCGCACGATCGTCGCCGGCTCCGGCCTGGTGCTCGGGCTCGTCGGCGCGGTCCTCGGGGTCGCGGTCGGCACCGGCATCGGCGTGCTCGCGTTCCGATTGATCGACAACGGCAACGTGGTGTCGTTCCCCGGGTTGCACGTGCCGCCGCTCCTGCTGCTGTCGATCGCCGTGGCCGGCGTGCTCGCCGGACTCGTCTCCGCACTCGTCGCCGCACGGTCGGCCACCCGGATCAACGTGCTCGCGGCGCTGCGGGGCTCGCTCCGTCCCGTGCCGGTGAGCCGTCCGGCCCGTCGTCGGCGGCGCATCTGGGGTCCGCTGCTCATGGTCCTCGGAGCCGTGATGACGATGGCGTGCGGCGTCGGCGTGCTCATGCTCAACGACCGCCCGGTGCAGGAGGACCGCTGGGCGTTCGTCGTCGGTGCCGGCGTCGCGATCGGTCCGTGCCTGATCCAGCTCGGGATCGCCGTCTGCTCACCGTGGCTGCTCGCCCTGGTGACCCGGCTCACCGCTCGGGCTGGGCTGTCCGCACGGCTGGCCGCCCGTGACGCCCGTCGCAACCCGGTGCGCACGGTGCCGGTGCTCGCGAGCGTGATGAGCGTCGTGTTCGTGGCGTCGGTCGTCATCACGTGGAGCGCCTCGACCCACGCCCAGTACGTCCGCGGCTACGAGTACCGGACCGCCGTCGGGGTCGCGACGTCCGAGGTGCAGACCGAGACGGAGGAGGGCGGTGCCACCGGCCGCCACGACGCAGCGCTGACCGCGCACGCGGCGAAGGTGGTGGCCGGGGTGTTCGACCAGGACCGCATCCGGGTGCTCGGCGTCGCGCAGGAGACGCCCGGCGAGGCCCCGTCGACCATCACGGTCCCGCACCGGTGGACCCCGTACGACTGCCCGGTGAACGACACCACGAGCTGCTCGTACTACCTGGACACGGCGAGCGTGTCGAGCCCGCACATCTGGACCGGGACCGTCGACGACTACGCCGTGCTCACCGGACACCGGCCGTCCGCCGCCGTGCGGGACGCGCTCGAGGGCGGGCAGGCCGTGTCGCTCTGGCCGGAGTACGCCCACGACGGTGCGGTCCGCATCGACACCTTCCACGACCGCACGTGGGACAGCAAGCCGCTCACGGAGCGCAGCCGACCGGCTGCCAGCGTGTCGATCCCGGCCGTGCTCGACGTGCAGACCCCGCGGATCCAGGTCGGCGTCTTCATGACGAAGGCCACCGCAGAGCACTACGGCGTCCCCGTGGTCGACGGCATGCTCGTCACGACGTTGCCGCAGGACATTGAGCCGGTGCAGTCGGACGAGCTGAGCTCGGCGTGGCAGAGCTTCGGCGGCGACGACCGTGCACGGTGGAGCGGCCCTGCGTTCGCCTACGAGGCCGGTCCGACCGACAGCGATGCGCTCATCCGGGCGATCGTGCTCGCCCTGGCCGCGGCCGTCACCATCGGAGCGACGGCGGTGGCGATCGGGCTCGCACGGTCCGACGGCCGGCGGGACGACGAGGTGCTCGACGCCATCGGTGCCGCCCCGCGCCTGCGCCGAGGGGTGTCGACCTGGCAGGCGGCGATCCTGGCGACGGTCGGCTCGGTGATCGGGACGCTCCTCGGGCTCCTGCCGATCCGCGCCCTGACCCTGCGGTTCACCGAGAGTCCGGTCGGGGTGAACCACATGCCCTTCGTGGCGGACTGGCCGGTACTGGCCCTGCTCGCGATCGGCCTGCCCCTCGTGGTGACCGCCGGGGCGTGGCTGACCTCGCGGGGTCGGCGCCGGGTGGCGGTGCGACGGGCGCACTGACTCGCGTCACGCACACACGGGACGGACTGGAGGCCCGTGGCGGCGTCGCCACGGGCCTCCAGTCCGTCACATGGTGAGCAGGAATGGTCGGGTCGCTGTGCCGGACCCGACCATTCCTGCTCACGAAGCGGCGAGCGCCGCGCTCACGCGAGCTCGGGCAGCGCCTCCGCGTAGGTGCGGAAGTCGCCGCGCTCCGTGTGGATCGCCCACAGGCGGTCGGCGATGGACTCCCCGGAGTGCTCGGGCTGCCCGTCGTCGATGCCGAACGGGATGATGAGCTGGCCGACGTGGACGTCCTCGTCGCGGACGGCGTCGTGCAGCAGCTGCGCGTAGGCGCTCTCGGCCGCGAAGGCGACGGACGTGCCGGTGACGCGGGCTCCCGGTCGGACCGCGCTGCCGCCGTTCACGAACAGGATCGTGCCGTGGCCGAGCGCGCGCATGCCGGGCAGCACCTGGCGGACGGCGTTGACCGAGCCGTAGACCGAGAACTCGATCGGGCCGACCAGGTCGTCCGCCGTGGTCTCGAGCACGGGCCGCATGTACTCCTTGGCGGGCAGTGGGCTGTACTGCAGCACCTCGATGGGGCCGAGCTGCTCGGTGGCGCGCTCGAGTGCGGTGCGCAGGGAGTCCCCGTCGCGGACGTTCGCGGCGAAGCCGGCTGCGGTGTGGCCGCGTTCGCGCAGTTCCGCGGCGAGCCCGTCCAGGCGGTCCTGGTTGCGGGAGATCAGGGCGACGGCGAAGCCCTCGCGGGCGAAGCGCTCGGCGACGGCGAGGCCGAGGCCCTTGCCGGCCCCGACGATGGCGATGGTGGTCATGCGGTGTACTCCTCGTCGCTCACGTGCTCGAGCCAGGTGGTGGTGGTCGCCGGGTCGTCGGCGGCCTCGAGCATCGCGAGGTGTTCCATGTAGTCCGTCGGGGTCGCGCCGTGCCAGTGTTCCTCGCCGGCCGGCGTGTAGACGGTCTGTCCAGCCTGCACCTCGATGACGCGGCCGTCCCGGGTGCCCATCCACGCGACGCCCTCGGTGACGTGCAGGGTCTGGCCCTTGGCGTGCGCGTGCCAGGCGGTGCGGGCGCCGGGCAGGAACCGGACCTTGGCGACGGTCATCGTCTGACCGGGCTCCTGGGGCGAGGCGATCGCGTCGAGGTACACGTCTCCGGTGAAATGCGCCGCCGGGTTCTTGACGGTCGGCTGCTTCGGTTGGATCTGCATGCCGACGACGGTAGGCCGGTGTGCGCACCGTCGGGAGGTGCCGGCAGACCCCCTCAGGGGTTTCCCGACGACGGCGTGTGTGATCGACGCACGACCCGGGAGGATCATCGTGGACACACCCGCCGGAACGCCCCGCAGCCGCCGCCTCTGGTCGGTGGCCGGCCTCGCCGCCGTCGCGACGCTGGCCCTCGCCGCCTGCACGAGTGGCGACGGAGCAGAGCGGGACGGATCCGACCGGGTCGGTTCGCCGTCGGCCCGCGCGAGCGCGCCCGCCGACCTGTCGGCCGGTCAGGTGGCGCTCGACGGTGACACCACCGACGTGGTCACCGGCCTGGAGGCCCCCTGGTCGGTGGTCCTGACCGGTCGCGACGGCGACGCGCTGGTCAGCGAGCGCGACTCGGCCCGGGTGCTCGAGCTGCGGTCCGACGGCTCCACCCGCGAGGTCGGCACGGTCGACGGCGTCAGCCACGGCGGCGAGGGCGGCCTGCTCGGACTCGCACTGCACGACGACGACCTGTTCGTGTACTCGACGGCGGACGACGGCAACCGGATCCAGCGGTACGAGCTGACGGGGAGCACCGGGTCGTGGGGGCTCGGCGAGGCGACGACGATCATCGACGGCCTGCCGAAGAACACGTTCCACGACGGCGGGCGGATCGCGTTCGGGCCCGACGACATGCTCTACGCGAGCGTCGGGGACGCCGGTGCGAGCACGGACGCGCAGGACGAGGAGTCGCTCGCGGGCAAGATCCTGCGGCTCACCCCGGACGGCGACGTCCCCGCCGACAACCCGATCGACGGGTCGCCGGTGTGGACCCTCGGACACCGCAACGTGCAGGGCATGGGCTGGTCGTCGGACGGCACGATGTTCGCGTCGGAGTTCGGGGAGAACACCCGCGACGAGCTCAACGTCATCGAGCCCGGGTCGAACTACGGCTGGCCCGAGGTCGAGGGCACCGGTGGCGAGGACCAGGGCTTCGTCGACCCCGTGCAGCAGTGGTCCACCGACGAGGCGTCTCCGAGCGGCCTGGCCGTCATCGACGACACGGTGTTCGTCGCCAACCTGCGCGGCGAGGTGCTGCGGGCGATCCCCGCCGACGAACCCGGCACCGCGACCGAGTACTTCGCGGGCGACTTCGGCCGCATCCGCACCGTGCTCGAGGGCCCGTCGGACACCCTCTGGTTCGTCACGAACAACACCGACGGCCGCGGGACACCGTCGAGCGGAGACGACCGGATCGTCTCCGTCCCGTTCACGCGCGCGTGAAAGGGGTTCCCGCAGCCCCTCGCTCGCGCGGAACCGCGCGAAGTACCGTGACGGCATGAACCACCGCGACGAAGCGCGCGACTTCCTCTCCAGCCGTCGCGCCCGCATCACCCCCGAGCAGGCCGGCGTCGAGACCTTCGGCACGCGGCGTCGCGTCACCGGGCTGCGTCGCGAAGAGGTCGCACGCCTGGCCGGCGTCAGCATCGACTACTACACGCGGCTCGAACG
The DNA here is from genome assembly GCF_018598405.1 of Curtobacterium flaccumfaciens. NCBI lineage: Bacteria > Bacillati > Actinomycetota > Actinomycetes > Micrococcales > Microbacteriaceae > Curtobacterium > Curtobacterium flaccumfaciens. The sequence continues at coordinate 292,885 of NZ_JAHEWS010000001.1, forward strand.
CGGGAACCTGCAGGGCGTCTCGGACAGCGTGCTCGACGCCATCGGCCGGGCGCTGCAGCTCGACGCCGCCGAGCACGAGCACCTGCGCGACCTCGCGCGGCACCAGAACGAGACCCCCCGCCGCGCCGGTCGCGTCGTCCCGGTGGCCGCCGTCCGGCCCGAGCTGCAGTACCTGCTCGACGTGGTCACGGACGCCCCGGCGATGATCATCAACAACCGGCAGGACATCGTCGCGGCGAACGCGCTCGGCTTCGCGATGCACTCGGACCTGGTCGCGGCACCGGCACGGCCGATGAACTTCTCGCGCTTCATCTTCCTCGACCCGCAGGCGCGGAACTTCTACCAGGACTGGCAGCGGGCCGCGCACACGAACGTCGCGATCCTGCGCCGCGAAGCGGGCCGGACGCCGAACGACAAGGACCTCGCTGCACTGATCGGCGAGCTGTCGATGCGGAGCGACGACTTCCGCGAGCTCTGGGCGGCACACGACGTCCGACGCCACTACGCCGGCGTCAAGGCGTTCCGGCACAGCGTGGTCGGCCCGATGGAACTCCACTTCCAGACGCTCGAACTCGCCGAGGACCCGGGGCTCGCGCTCACCATCTACCCGGCGACGCCGGGCAGCCCGACGGCCGACGCCCTGCGGGTGCTGGCCTCATGGGCGGCGACCGAGGGCATCGCGGAACGGGCGCGCCAACTCGCCTGACGCGGTGGTCGCGACCACCCACGGTCTGGAGGCGCGGCGCGGGCCCGCACCGCGCCTCCAGACCGGTGCCGGTCGCGTCGCACCGCCGTGCCGGCTGTCCACCATCACGACGAGGAAGGGCGCGACCAGCGCATGAACGACACCGGGGCCGTAGCACCTGGGTGCGCTGTTCCGTCGACAGCAGAAGCTGGACCTCCCGGACGAAGGAGCACCCGACGCATGAGCACGGATCACGGGATGACGACGGGCCGGACCCTGCTGTTCGCCGTCGCCGGCGGAGCAGCGGTCGGCAACCTGTACTGGTCGCAGCCGCTGCTCGACGACATCGCATCGTCGCTCGGCACCTCGGCGTCGCTCGCCGGGCTGCTCGTCACGCTGACCCAGGTCGGCTACGCCCTCGGCATCCTGCTCGTCGTGCCGCTCGGCGACGTCCTCGACCGCCGTCGACTCATCCCCTGGGTGCTCGTCGCCTCCGCCGTCGCGCTGCTGCTCGCCGCGATCGCCCCGACCTTCGCGACGCTCCTGGTCGCCCTGGCGCTGGTCGGGCTCACCACGGTCGCCGGTCAGCTCCTCATCCCGCTGGCCGGGGACCTCGCCGACCCCGCGCAGCGCGGACGCGTGGTCGGCACGATCGCGTCCGGGGTGCTCACCGGCATCCTGGTGTCGCGGACGATCAGCGGCGTGGTCGCGGACGCGTTCGGGTGGCGTGCGATCTACGTGCTCGCCGCCGTCGTCGCGGTCGTCCTCGCCGTGCTGTTGCGGCGGGCCGTCCCGGAGCTCGAAGCCCGCGGCAAGGTGCCGTACCCGCAGCTCATCCTGTCGGTGTTCCGTGCAGTCCGGACCCACCGGACCGTCCAGGTCACGCTGGTGATCAGCTCGTCGGTCTTCGCCGTGTTCACGATGTTCTGGACCGCCCTGACCTTCCTGCTGAGCAGCGCCCCCTACGACTTCTCCACCAGCAGCATCGGACTGGTCGGCCTGGTGGGGCTCGCGGGTGCCGTGGCGGCGCAGCGGGTCGGGCGACTGCACGACCGGGGGTTGTCGGTGCCCGTCACCGGTGGAGCGATCATGCTCCTGCTCGTCTCGCTGGTCGTCGCCGGGATCGGTGCGCACTCGATCGTCGTGGTGCTGCTCGCCGTGCTGCTGCTCGACGTCGCCGTGCAGGCCGCGAACGTGCTCAACCAGACCCGGCTCTTCTCGGTCGACCCGGCCGCGCGGAGCCGGCTCAACACGGCGTTCGTCACCTCGAACTTCATCGGCGGCGCGATCGGTTCGGCGCTGGCGTCGGTGCTGTGGAACGCCGGGGGCTGGACGGCGGTCACGATCGGCGCCGCGGTGCTGGCGGGGTTCGCCGCGACGGTCTGGGTCGTGCACCGGAACCGGGGGCTCGTGGTCGAGCCGGAACGCGCCTGACCCCGGGGCTCAGGGGACCAGGGGGTTCGCGACCTCGAGCTCGCCGTGGTCGACGAGCCAACGCACGGCGTCCAGCACGGTCTCCTCGGCGGTGAACGCCGGGGCGTAGCCGAGCAGACGGGCAGCCTTCTCGGTGCTGAAGACCTGGCTGCGGGACAGGTGCTCCCAGCTGGCGTCCGCGTGCTCTGGAGCCGTGGTCTCGCGGAACCGGTCCCACGCGACGGGGTCGAGACGGGCCTCCTGGCCGAACCACGACGCTGCCAGGTGGGCGTACCCGCGCGCGGTGAGCGCCGTCGGAGCGGTGATGAAGAAGTCCTCGCCGGCCGCTGCGTCGCGGTGCTCGACCGCGAGCTGGAACGCCTGCGCGACGTCGTCGGCGTGCACGTGGGCCATCGTCTCGGCGCCGAGACCGGGGACCTCGAGCGGTTCGCCGGCGGACAGCTTCGTCAGCACCGAGGTGTCGAGGTTGCCGAGCGGACCGATCGGCGTCCAGCCCGGACCGCTGATGTGACCGGGGTGCAGCGACGTCGTGACCAAACCGCCTGATGCGGTTTCTTCCTGGAGCATCCGGGCGATGGCGTCCTTCTGCACGCCGTAGTCGCCGAACGGCGAGGTCGCGTTCTGCTCGGTGATCGGCAGCACGTGCGAGACACCGGCGCGCCAGATCGAGCCACAGTGCACCAGGTGCGTGCCAGTGCCGCGGAGTGCATCGACCAACGCGGCGGCCGAGGATTCCGTGAAGCAGACGAGGTCGACGACGGCGTCGGCGCCGAGCGCGGCGATGCGGCTGCCGAACGTGCGGTCGCGGTCCTCCTGCTCGCGGTCGGCGGTGACCCGCTCGACCTGCTCCCACTCCGGGGCGTCGGCGTACGGGATGCTCGTGCCGCGGCTGACGGCGGTGACCCGGTGGCCTGACCGGACGAGACGGGGGACCAGGAACGAGCCGATGTGGCCGGTGGCTCCGATGACGACGATGTGCATGGGGGCCACCGTAGGCCGAGGCGTGCGGATCGTGAGCAGGAACGGTCGGGTGCGGCGGCGCGACCCGACCTGCTCACGAAACGCGCAAGCGGCACGCTCAGTCGGCGGTGATGACCTTCACGGAGCCGGCGATGGTCGCGGCGTCCTCGGCGAGCGCGACGACGGGGTCGGGCAGGCCCGCGCCCCCGAGGAGCTTGCGCGCACCCCAGCCGACGAAGCTGCCGACGAGGGCGCCGACGCCACCGAGGATCGCACCCTCGATGCGCAGGTCGCGCTTGCCCGTGGTGCCGAGCGCGGCGCCGGCGAGGGCACCGGACGCGACGCGGCCGAGCAGCGCGGACGGGGCGATGCGGTTCGGGGTCTTCGGCAGCTTGTCGCCGATGAGCTCACCGACGGCGGAGGCCACGAGCAGCCCGCGACCGACCGGGGTGCTGAAGACCTTCCACTGCTGCCACGAACCCTTCAGCGAGGACCGGTCGTGGTTCAGTGCGAGGACGGCGAGCGGGGTGGCACTCCGGCCGCCGCTCAGGATGCCGAGGACCAGGGTGCGGACCAGGGTGTGCTGCTCGTGCTGCTTGCTCATCGTGACTCCTGTCGTGTTGCCCCCGACGGTACGCACGCTGACCTCGGGTGTTCCGAGCATCGAGACGCACGAGACGCACGAGACGCGCCGGGCGCCAGGCGCCATCGCCGGCGTTCCCCGGGCACGGAGCCGCCCCGAGTAGCGTCCGGCCCATGAGCAACATCATCGTCTTCGGCGGCCACGGCAAGGTCGCACTCCTCGCCACCCGCATCCTGTCCGAGCGCGGACACACGGTCACGTCCGTCATCCGGAACGCCGACCAGTCCGACGAGATCCGGGCACACGGCGGCGAGCCGCACCTCGCCGACATCCAGCAGCTGACCCTGGACGACTTCGCCGAGCTCGTCCGCGGGCACGACGCCGTGGTCTGGTCGGCCGGTGCCGGTGGCGGTTCCGTGGACCGCACGTGGGCCATCGACCGCGACGCCGCCGTCCTGTCGATCCAGGGCGCGAAGCAGGCCGGGGTCGACCGCTACGTGATGGTGTCGTTCTCGGGCTCGCAGCTCGACCACGGGATCCCGCAGGACCAGGACTTCTTCGCGTACGCGCAGTCCAAGATGATCGCCGACGCCGTGCTCCGCGACTCGGGGCTGCAGTGGACGATCGTCGCGCCGAGCACCCTGACCGACGACGAGCCGACCGGGTCCGTGGACTGGGACGGTTCGTCGACCCAGGTGCCGCGCGGCGACGTGGCGCACGTGCTCGCCGACGTCGTCGAGAACCCCGGCACGGCCGGCAACACCTTCCGCTTCAACACGGGGTCGACCCCGGTGGCGGATTTCCTGCGCGCCGACGCGGTCTGAGCGAGACCCACAGACGAACGGGGTCGCGGCGGTTCTCCGCCGCGACCCCGTCGCTGTCCCACGAGAGCGTCGAGCTCAGTAGAGCGTCGAGATGCCCGTCATGTCACCGCGGCCGAGCGTGCGCCCCTCGAGCTCGCAGTACCCGCCGGACGGCTCCATGACCTGACCGGTGCCGGTTGCGACGTGGTCGAGGCCGTACAGGTGGCCCCACTCGTGCGTCGCGACGACCTGGGTGTCGAAGCGTGCACCCGAGCAGGTGGCCGTCGAGCTCCACTTGAAGCCCGTGGCGTAGCGCTGGTCGGCTTCACGGGCGTTGCCGTTGCCGTCGAACCAGACGCAGGTCACGCCGAGCGTGCCGGTGGGCAGCTTGCCCCAGCCCATCACGTTGTAGCCGTTGTTCCGCGAGCAGCCGCCCTGGTCGGTGAGGTTGGGCTTCTGGGTCGCGAGGCGCAGGTAGTCGTTCTTGGCCGTCGACGTCACGGTGCGGTCGCAGGCCGAGATCGTGCCGATCCACGCGTTCGCTCCCTTGCGCAGGGCGTCCTTGGCGTACGTCGACTTCTGGTCGGTCTGGTTGTAGTACCACTTCACCGTGCTCGCCCAGCTGTAGCCGGACGGGGCCCACGCCGTGCTCGTGCACTTCGTGCTCGCGGCGGTCGCGGCGCTCGGGGCCGCCTGGGTCGTGGCGGTCGCGCTCTGGGCGCGCTCCTGCTCGACGGCGGGGGCCGAGCCGGTCCAGGCCTCGTCGACGCGGACGGCGACACCGGCCGAGCCGTTGTTCGCGATGAGGACGTCGGCGAGTTCGGCTGCGCCGGGCGCGGCCGAGCTGCTCGCCATGACGCTCTCACCCGGTGCGGGGAGCGCGAAGGTGCGGCCGTCGGGCGTGACGACGGTGCCGGACGTCGCCGTGCAGCCGGTCTCGAGCGTCTGCACCGAGAGCGTCCCGGGGGCACAGCTCGTGCCGGCCCCCGGGGTCGCCGCCTGGGCGGGTGCCGCGGTGATGGTGAGGCCTGCGAGGATCGCGACGATCGCCCCGGCGCTGAGTGCGTTCCTGACTGGACGCATGGTTCCCTTCCAGCGGCGGGCGACGTGCCCCCCGTTCCTGATCGGGGTCCATGCTCGCTGATGACCCCGCACCGGGTCCAGGACTGCGCTGCGAGGACACGCCCCCAGTCAGGGGCGCGTGTCCGGTCAGGGGCGCGTGCCCAGCCGCCGGGGGATGCTCAGGCCATCTGCGAGTAGAAGCGCTCCGGTGCGTCGGCGAGCGACGCCTTCACCATGCGGCTCCAGTCGTCGACCAGCACCTCGGCCGTGCCCTGCTCCACACCGTCCAGCGCCAAGCGTGCCACGTCGGTCGGGTCCGTCTTCGGGCCGTCGTAGTCGGCCATCATGTCGGTGTCGGCCGCGCCGAGGTGGAGGCCCTGCACGCTGATGCCGCGGTCGGCGAGCTCGAGCCGGACCGCGTTCGTCATGTTCCACTCGGCCGCCTTCGCCGCCGCGTACCCACCGGCACCGGGGGCCGCGAACCACGACAGCGCCGACAGCACGTTGACGATCGCGCCGCCGCCGTTCCGCTCGATGACCGGCGCGAAGGCGCGGATCATCGACAGGCTGCCCCAGAAGTGCGTGTCCATCGCCGCGCGCACGATGGTCAGGTCGTCGGTCACCAGGGACCCCTGCGTGGAGATGCCCGCGTTGTTGACGAGCAGCGTGACGTCACCCGCAGCGGCGGCCACGGCGTCGACCGATGCCTGGTCGGTGATGTCGAGGGGCAGCGCGATGACGCCCTCGACGTCGACGAGCTCGGGGCGGCGTGCGGTCGCGTAGACCTTGGTGGCCCCGCGCTCCAGCAGCTCCAGGGCGAAGCGGCGTCCGATGCCGCGGTTCGAGCCGGTGACGAGTGCGACCGATCCAGCGATGTCCATGGTGTCTCCTCCTGCCGCGCGGGTGTGTCCCACGGTGGCTCGGTTACGCTAAGACCTCACATCGATGTCAGGGGCAAGCCCGGATCGGAGCACACATGCGCATCGGGGACCTCGCGGCCGAGACGAACGTCAGCGTCCGCTCGCTGCGGTACTACGAGGAGCAGGGGCTGCTCACCGCGTCGCGCACCCCGAGCGGGCAACGGGTCTACGCCGACACCGCCGTCGAGCGCGTCCAGCTCGTGCAGCAGCTGTTCGCGGCCGGGCTCGCGAGCCGCACGATCGTGCAGCTGCTGCCGTGCGTCGACCGCGGCGAGTCGACACCGGAGTCGTTCGCCCTGCTCATCGCCGAGCGCGACCGGATCACCGCGCAGCTGGCCGAGCTCGAGGCGGCGAGGGGGCGACTCGACGAGGTCATCGCGATCACCGAGCACCCCACCGCCGAGCACTGCCCGGCGCTGCGCGAGCGACCTGCGGAGCCGGTCGCGGCCTGAGACGCGGGACGGGACGGACAGGAGGCACGGTGCGGGCCCGCCACGGGCCTCCCGTCCGCCCTCCGGCCCGTCCAGGGCCCCGCTCAGTCCGCCAGGAACCGCAGGACCGCGAGCACCCGCCGGTTCTCGTTCGGCGTCGCCTCGAGCCCGAGCTTCGTGAAGACGGCGGTGACGTGCTTCTCGACGGTCCCGCCGGACAGGAAGAGCGTGTCCGCGATCGCGGCGTTCGACCGGCCCTCGGCCATCAGGCGGAGCACGTCCGTCTCGCGGGCGGTCAGCGAGTCGAGCGGACCGCTCGTGGCACGCGGCGCCTGGACCAGCGCGGCCGCGACCTCCGGGTCGAGCACGACGTTGCCGGCGGCGACCTGGTGCAGCGAGTCGATGAAGGTACCGACCTCGGCGACCTGGTCCTTGAGCAGGTACCCGACCCCGACCGTCGCGACGTCGAGCAGGGCCCGCGCCCACTGGGCCTCGGCGTACTGCGAGAACAGGAGCACCCCGACGTCTGGCCGGACGTCCTTCACCCGCATCGCCGCGCGCACGCCCTCGTCGGTGTGCGTCGGCGGCATCCGGATGTCCATCACCACCACGTCGACCTCGCCGTGCGCGACGGCCGCCACCGCGGCGTCGCCGTCCGACACCGGCACGACCTCGTGCCCCCGACCGCGCAGCAGGGACGTCAGCCCCTCCCGCACGATCGTGTTGTCGTCGGCGACGACGATCCTCACCGTTCGGCTCCGCTCGGCATGCGCATCCGGACGCGGGTCGGGCCACCGGCTGGGCTGTCCACCTGCAGGTCGCCGTCGACGGCGCGCAGGCGTTCGAGCACCCCGGCCAGTCCGGTGCCGTGTCCGTCGGGCGTCCCGAGGGCGACGTGCGCGCCGCCGTGGCCGTCGTCCTCGACCTCGACGAGCAGGTCGGTGCCGAGCATGCCGACCCGGACGGCGGTGGCCGATGCGCCGGCGTGCTTCGACACGTTCGTCAGCAGCTCGAGCACGCCGAAGTAGGCGATCCCCTCCACCACGCGGGACGGCCGGACGGGCAGGTCCACGGACAGCGCGACGGGGAACGGCGTCCGGGAGCACGCCGAGGCCAGTGCGGCCTCGAGCCCCTCGTCGAGGACGGGCGGGTGGATCCCGCGGGCCAGGGCGCGGAGCTCGACCAGTGCCTCCTTGGTCGAGGCGTGCGCCCGGTCGACCAGTGCGGTGACCGCGTCCGGGTCGGTGCCGGTCTGCAGACGGTCACGGGCGTCGCCGAGGGTCATCGCGAGGCCGACGAGCCGGGCCTGCGTGCCGTCGTGCAGCTCGCGCTCGATGCGCCGCAGGGTGGTGTCGGCGTCGAGCACGGCGGCGTCGCGGGATGCCGTGACCTGGCGGAGCCGCAGGTCGCGGGCCGTGGCACCGAGCAGGGACCGGATGACGACCCGCTGCAGCGCCGCGAGCCCGTGGTTCACGGCCGGCCAGAGGAACAGCACGATGAGCAGGCCCAGCGCCGCGAACGCGACCTGCAGCGGCGGAGTGTCGACGAAGACGCCGAAGAACTGCGCGCCGTGGTGGAGCTCGCCGTCCGCACCTTCCTGGGCCGGCAGGAAGTGCCCCCACGCCGCGTGGGTGATGGCGCCCAGACCACTGACGAGCACCGCGGTCGAGACGGCGAACGTGGTGGTGGTCAGCACGAACCCGGCGAGCAGGTACGCGAACGCCCGCCAGGTCGGGCCGTCCGACAGCCGCGCGAACGCGGTGCCGAGCGGCGTCGACGCACGCCGGGGCGGTGCTGGAGCGACGACGGTCTGCCCGAGCAGCGCGGCCGACATCCGGCGGGTGATCGCGGCGAACCAGTTCGACCCGCCGAGCAGGAACGCGGCGACGACCAGGCCGACCCAGGTCAGCGACACCGGGATGCCGACGGCCAGCACGACGACGAACCAGGCCAGCGCCCCGATCGCGATCGGCAGGTGCGCCACGTGGAACGCGTACGCCCGCCAGGTGCTGGCGTCGGCGACGGCGCGGAACGGTCGGAACCGGGGGACGGTGGTGGGTTCGCCCGGGGTGGCGACGGCGGTGTACATGCGGACCTCTTCGTGTCGGTGACGAGCTTATTGCCCGACACCAGCCTCGCCGCGGGGGTCGTCCCGCACACCGGTGCTGGCCCCCGTGGTCGGTGGGGAAAGCCCGCGATCGTCGTCAGCCGGGTCCGGTCAGGCGCCCGTCTGCTCGGTCGGCGCCGCCACGGGCTTCGACTGGCTCGACCCACGCTGCCGCAGGGACACGGTGGCGATGACCATCACCGAGATGACGAGGAACTCCGACTGCCAGTTCTGCATCGACTCGAACCAGAACTGGCTCGTCCCCAGGTAGCCCCACGCCGAGATCACACTGCCGCCGTGCTCGAGCTGCTCCTCGTTGTAGGCCGCAGCGCCACCGATCACGTGCCCCACGACACTGGCGAGGAACAGCACGGCGAACAGGATCAGCAGCGAGTTCTCGTACAGCACGAGCACGATCCCGCCCCGACGGACCGGCCACGGAGCTCGCGGGTCGTCGGCGTGCTCCCGGGGGTCCTCGTCCTGCGGGCTCTCCTCGTCCAGGGGCTCGGACTCGCTCGAGCCCTTCTGGAACAGGAACACCGTGAACACGATGTACGCGCCCATCTGCAGGAACTCGCTCTCCCAGTTCTCGAACGTGGCCTCGGCGAACTCCCCGCTCGACAGGAACCCCCAGAGCGACTCGACGGCCTGGCCGTGCTGGAGCGCTTCCTCGACCGAGACCCGCCACCCGGCGAACACCATGCCGACGAAGCACACGAGGAAGACGGCGACGTTCGCGATGAGCAGGCCGTGCCGTCGCACGCGCTGCCATCCGCTCGGTCCGTTGTGCAGGGCGAGGGTCACCCGGTCCTCCGTTCGTCGTGTGCCGCCATCCTCGTCCGGGCGCTACGAACGCCTTCGCAGGAGTGTCCTGGCCGGATCGCGCTGGTGCCGCAGCCGGTTCCGGACACCTTCCGCATCCCGGCTGTCCGACTTTCGCCGTGGGCCCGCGCTCGTCCGTGACCGCGGCGGAGCGCGACCTACCGTCGTCCCCAGCCCGATCGACCGGGTCGCCGGCAGCGGCGAGGACACAGAGAGGAATGGGCACCATGACCACGTTCACCACCACAGAGTCCGGACTCGAGCCGAGGCACGCCCGGACCGCCGTGGCACGCCGGGCGCGCTGCGTCTCCGAGCGCAGCCCGTTCACCGAGGTCCGCGAGCAGGCCCGGACGCGCGCCCTGATGGTCGCCGCGACCACGACCGGCATCGTCTCCGTCACAGCCGCCGCCTCCGCGGCCGTCGTCGTGATCGGCCTCGGCGCATGAGCGCGGCGAGCCGTCACGTCCCGGGTGACCCGTTCCTCGACGTGCTCCGCGGCCGACCGGGTGAGTGGCACCGGCGGGGGATGACACCGCCGTCCGAACTCGACGCGATCGTCGAACGGCGGTTGGCCGGCGTCGTACGGGGCGTACCGGCGGACCCCACGTACGCGGACTTCTTCGTCACCGCGTGAGCACGACGACCGCGGTGGTCGAGCAGCTGCCCGCCCCGTCCGTGCGGCAGCTCGTCGCGGAGTCCGTCCGGTCCCGGCACCGGGAGTGGATGCAGGGGCTCCTGGCGCGGGAAGCCGAGTTCGTGGACCCCCGCGACCGGGTGCTGGCCGTGTTCGACCACCTCGAGCGCGAGGGCACGAGCGGTCGGCCCCACTGCGACGACGACAGCGATCCGGACCTCGTGCAGGAACACCTCCGGCAGGTCGAGGCCCACATCGCGGAACGCTGTGCCGACGCCGCGCTGCCGGTGCACCTCGGCCAGGCGCTGACGCTCCTGGTCCAGGGTGCCCGGGTCGGAGCAGCGGTCCACCGGTCCGCGCAGCCGGCCAGGACGGCCCGCACGGCAGCGGCCATGCTGCTCGCGGTGTACGAGGGCGAAGCGCTCTTCTGACCCGTTCTGGACAATGGTGCGCCGTGCTCGAACGGCGGTGTGAAACTACTGCTCGAGCGACCATGGACGACCACACCGAGCAACCTGAGCGGCCCGACCGCATCCGCGTCGACGAACGCGGAACCGACCTCGCGGCGGCGAAGCAGACGCTCGCGACGGCGTACGACGGCATCGCGTGGCACGCCGACACCACGGGTGACGACTTCGACTACCGCTACACGGCGGCCGGCGACGGGACGATGACGCTCCGAGCCGTGCACTTCGGCGGACGTCTGACCGGAGAGATGCCCGCCGGCGACGACTTCGTCGTGCAGTGGATCACCCGCGGGCTCGGCATCCTGGGCGACGGCGGGAGCGCCATCCACCTCGTGCCGGGTCGGCCGCAGATGTGGCCGAACGAGGCGTTCACGTTCCGCTTCGAGGACTACGACCAACGGCTCGTCCAGGTCAACCGTGCCGCCGTCGAGGCGGTCGCCGCCGAGCGTGGGCTGTCGCTCCGCCGCTTCGACCACACCGCCCAGATCGACGACGACGCGGTGCGACAGTGGCGACAGACGGTCCAGCTCATCTCGTCGACGACGCTGGACCGGCAGGCGTCCCCGCTCCTGCAGGCCGAGATGTGCCGGCTGGCCGCTGTCTCCCTGCTCGAGCTCTACCCCCGCGCCACCGCCGACCTGCCGCCCGGGCTCCTGCTGCCGCAGCACCGTCGGATCCGCCAGGCCGTCGAGTACGTCCACGAGCACGCGCACCTGCCGATCACGAGCACCGACCTGGCCCAGATGGCGCACCTCAGCCTCCGCGCACTGCAGGCCGCGTTCCAGCGGCTGCTCGGCATGTCCCCGAACGCCTACATCCGCTCGGTGCGCCTCGACCGCATCCGCACCGAGCTGCTGGCGTCCGACCCGGCCACCACCAACGTCGCCGACGTCGCCCGCGCCTGGGGCTTCGCGCACGCCGGCCGCTTCTCCGGGGCGTACGCGGAACAGCACGGCGAGTACCCCAGCGAGACGCTCCGCCGCTCCTGACGGCGGTGCGCGCGACTCAGAGCGTGACGCCGGTGGCCGTCGCCAGCGCGTCGAGCAGTTCGGTGCGGAACCTCTGGTCGGCGACCGCCGGGTGCGGCTCCTGCCGCTCCCCGTGGAACCAGTAACCACACGTCGCGGTTTGGTCCGGGTCGGTCGCGAGTGTCTCCTGCGTGCGGTGTCCGAGCTCGAAGTCGTCCGGAGCGCCGGCCCCGCCCATCTTGGTCGCCACCCAGCCCGGGTCGACGGCGTTGCTCAGCACGCCCGGGCGTCGGAGCGGCACCTCGGCGGCGAGCGCCGTCACGAACAGCTTCGTGTCGGAGTACGAGTTCGTCTCCGAAGCGCCGGTCCAGTCGACGGTGTCAAGGCGCGGACGGCCGCCCCGGTGCATCCCGCTGCTCAGGTACACGTGCCGCTCCGGCGAGCGGAGCAACGCAGTGAACAGGTACGGCGCCACGACGTTCACGGGCACCAGGGAACGGCCGGAGATCACGCCGGCGTTGTGCACGACGGCGTCGAGCGGGGTGCCAGCGTCGAGTTCCCGGGCGGTGGCGATCACGGCGTCGCGGTCCGCCAGGTCGGCGACGACGAGTTCGGCGCCCCGCTCCACCAGGTCGGCGACCGCCTCGGCGCGGGCCGGGTTGCGCGCGTGGACGACGACGTCGTGTCCGCTGCGGAGCAGCGAGTCGGCGGTTCCCCGCCCGAGGCCGTCGGTGGATCCGGTGACGAGGATGCGTGCCATCCGCCCATCATGCGCCCGACCGCTGCGGCGGGTCCGGCAGGGGGACCGGCAACGGGCGGACGGGAGGCGCGGTGCGGGCCCGCCACGAGCCTCCCGGCTGTTCACGGCCCGGCCACAGGGCCGCGGTACGGTCGCTGCATGAGCAGCTTCCTCGAGCCGATCAACGCCGTCGGCGTCGGTGACGCGACGATCGTGCCGGACGCCACACGGCCGGTCGCGGCGGTCGTCACGGGCGACGACGTGCGGTGGGTGACGTGGCCGGACGCCCCGTTGCCGGACGGTGCGGTCGACGAGGTCCGGGTCTTCGCGACCGACGAGGGCGCTTGGGTGGTCTACGTGTCGCGCGAGGACGCTGAAGGCGACCTCGACACAGAGTCGCGGACGGCCGTGCACGTCACGCCGACCGGGGTGACGTGCGCGGTCGACCTCGGGGATCGACGGGTGCTTGGGGCGGACGTCGAGGGGCTGTGGATCGGCGACCCACGTGACGCGTCGATGTGGATGGGTGAGGACGAGGACGAGGGCCTCGGGGATCCGGAGGACGACGAGGCAGTCGAGGACGACGAGGACTCGGACGACCCGCTCGACGGCGTCGACCCGGAGACCCTGCCGTGGGCGCCGTCGGAGCCGTTCTGGCCGTCGCCGGAGGAGTGGGCGGCGACGCTGGCGGCCGGCGACGAGCCGGAGGACGACGACCCCGAGCTGCTGGACGACGATGACGACGATGGGCCCCGGTACTGGAGCGTCAGCTTCGGCGGCGTCGAGGGCGGCTTCGTCCCGCCGCCTGAACCGCAGGCGGAACCCGCTCCGCCCCTGCAGACCCCGTCGACTGAACTGGTGCTCGTCCGCAACGACGGCAGCCGGACGACGATCGCCGTCGACCACCTGGTCGAGGACGTCCGCCGCTCGGGCTCGGTGCTCACCATCCGGTACGCACCAACCGGTCCGCGACGGGACCCCGACGCGTCCGTGTTCCGGAGCGTCGTCTACGTCTCCCGCGAGGTCGACCTCGACGTGACCGGCGGCCTGCCCGCCTCCGTGACCACGGAGGACCTGCCGTCCCGCCCCGCGAGCGACGAGGACGAGACGTCGTGGGAGGACGAACGGGAGCGCCTGGAAGCAGCCCTCGCTCCGTGGACGGAGCGGTTCGACCTGACCGACGTCGAGGGCGCGCACTGGCCGCTGCACGACCTGGACGCTGCCGCACGGGAGCGCGCGGTCGCAGACCTCGTGGCCGTGTTCGAAGCCCTCGACCAGCCCGGCATCCTGTGGACCCGCGACCACCCCGAGCCCCGCCGGTCGGCGAGCGACTACCGGGCGGTCGAGGTCACCGTCGAGGGGGAGTGGCCGGCGACCGAGCTCGTGGTGTCGTTCGAGCACCGCGCCGTGCCGTACCTGCGGCTCCGCCGGCGCTACCGGGTGTTCGACGACACCGGGCACGTGGAGGACTGGACGTACGTCACGGTGCACCTGGAGGAGGAGATCGCCACCGGGCACATCGCCGACCGGTCGGACGCGGTGGACGGGGTGCTCGACATCTGACGGGCTCGCCCTGCCGGGCCGTCGGTCAGGGCGTCTCGCGGGCGAGCTCGGGGTAGAGCACCTCGATCGGTGCTCCCAGGTTCGCTTTCACGTGCGCGCTCAGGTCGTCTGCGATGACCTCGTACTCGTCCTGCTCAACGCCGTCCAGCACCATCTCCGCGACGGCTGCCGGGGACGTCTTCGCGGCGTCGGTGTGCGCAGCCATCCGCGTGTCCACGTACCCGACGTGCACGCCCGTCACGAGCACCCCAGCCGGCGCGAGTTCGAGGCGGATGGCGTTGGTGGCAGCCCAGAGTGCCGCTTTCGACGCACTGTAGGAGCCGCCGTACGCCAGCCAGCTGGCGACGGAGTGGATGGTGACGAGTGCTGTGCCGCGGGCCGCGACCAGGAGCGGTGCGAACGCCTGTGCGACCTGGACCGGTGCGAAGAAGTTGCTCTCCATCACCTGCCGCAGGTCCCGCTCGTCCAGGTCGAGCATGCTCGCCGTCGGCGGGAGGACGCCCGCGTTGTTGATCACGACGGTGACGTCCTGGGCTGCGGCGACGGCGGCCGCGATCGAGGAACGATCGGTGACGTCGAGCCGCAGCGGCACGATGCGAGGGTCGTCCCAGTCGCGGGGTGTGCGTGCGGTCGCGTAGACCTTGGCGGCGCCGCGTTCGAGCGCGACACGGACGAGTTCGGTGCCGATCCCGCCGTTCGCTCCGGTGACCAGGACGACGGCGTCGTTGAGGGAGGGCATGGGGTCTGCTTCCTGTCGAGTGGGGAGGACGATGATCAGCGGGCGGACGGCAACAGCGGGCGGAGTGCGCGGGCGAGCACGCGGTCGAGGGCACGGTCCGGGAGGATCCGGGCCAGACGGGTGAGGAGCGCCGCGTCACGCCCGATCGTGTACCGGGTCTTCGGGCGCGGGTGGGTCGCAGCAGTCACGATGGTCTCCGCCGCGACGGCAGCGGTGACCCCGTCGCGCAGGAAGGTGTCCGACTGGGCGAGGATCGCGTGGATCAGCCCGCCGTACCGACGCTGCTGGTCCGGAGTCATCGCGTCGGCCAGGCGCCGCGCGGTCGTGCCACCGCGCCCCACCATCTCGGTCTTGACTGCTCCGGGCTCCACGATCACGACTCCGACGCCGTCTGCCGCGAGCTCTCGGCGGAGTGCATCGCTGACGGCCTCGAGTGCGAACTTCGACCCGGAGTACGCGCCGTAGGTCGGCTGGGCCAAGCGACCTCCGAGGGAGCTCATCATGACGACACGACCACGACTCCGGAGCAGCGCGGGCAGCAGGGCCTGCGTCACGGCGATGTGGCCGAAGAAGTTCACGTCGAACTGGCGCCGCCACTCGTCCATGGGGAGCACCTCGACCGGCGCGTTCACCGCGATGCCCGCGTTGTTGACCACGGCTGCCAGCGGGTGACCGTCCGCGTCGACCACGGCGGCGAGTTCCGCGATCTGCGCGGGGTCGGTGATGTCGAGGATGACGGGGCGCACGGTCGCGGACTGCAGGGCGTGGCCGTCCTCGGGCCGTCGGACACCGGCGAGCACACGGTGGCCCCGGGCAGCGAGCGCACGGACGGTCGCTGCACCCATGCCGGTCGAGGCTCCGGTCACGACGAAGAGCGAACCAGTTTCAGTTGACGTTGTCATCTGGGTAACGTAGCACTTCGGATGACATTGTCAACTGTATGATCGTGGGATGGTCAGCCGAGCAGAATCCGCTGCGATCACGCGCCGTTCGCTCCTCGACGCCGCCAGGTCGCTGCTCGACGAGGGCGGGCCGCAGCGTGTCACCCTCCGCGAAGTGGGGAACCGAGCCCAGGTGTCCCGTGGTGCCGCGTACCGGCACTTCGCGGACAAGGAGAGCCTGCTCGCCGCGGTCGGCGCCGAGAGCTGGGACCGCATCGCCGAGGAGCTCGCACAGATCGGGGCGGGGGGACACCGGTCGTCCGAGGCCATCCTCCGGGCGGCACTCGAGGCCTTGATGACGGTGGCGAAGGACGAGCCGGAGGTCTACCGGATGATGTTCACCCTGCCGGCCAACGACCCGGACGAAGCCATCGCCGCTGCAGCGCGGGCCCAGGCCGAGTTCCTGGCCATCGTGGGTGACGTGGTCGGCACCGAGCGAGCACACCTCTACGGCGCGATGCTGCTCACGAGTGCGCACGGGATCGCCAGCATGGACGCGAGTGGACACTTGTCACCGCAGATGTGGCAGACGACGCCGGACGAGGTGGTCGCCGCGCTGGTCCAGCTCGTCGCAGAACGGCCCTGAACCGGGCGGCACCGGGCTCACCGGGCTCACCGGACTCACCGGACTCACCGGACTCACCCCCGAGCGCAGTGCTCACCGTGCTGCACGCCCACTCGTTCGCAGCGCGGGCCCGAGGACCGCGGTGGTCTGGGCACTGAGGTCCTGCAGCAGCTCCTCGGTCGTCAATGCCTGGTGGACGGTGGCGGTGAGCCCGATGTGCAGCACGGCGGTGACCACCCGGGCGAGCACCGGGGCGTCGACGGTCGTGACCCGGGCGTGCCGCTCGAGCACCGCGGCCACCCCGTCCTCGAGACGCTGGGCCAGGGCGAGTCCGCGGTGCCGGTTCGGTTCTGCCGGATCGCCGAACACCAGCTCGTGCAGGTAGGTCCGGCCGTTCTCGGGGTGCTCCCGGACACAGCGCACCACCGGTCCGAGCAGCGCGAGCACGACCGGCACGGCATCGGCATCGTCGGGGGCGGCCGCGACCGCCACGAGACCGTCGTCGATCGCCGCTGCGAACCGCTCGTTCTGCACCATGATCAACAGCTCGGCCTTGGTCGCCGCGTACCGGAACAGGGTGCCGACGGCGACGTCCGCCCGGTCGGCGATCTGCTGCGTGGTGACACCGCTGACGCCCCGCTCCAGGAACAGGGTGCGTGCGGCGTCGAGGATGCGCCGGGTCTTGTCCTGCCGTCCGCGTTCCCGCCGACCGAGGGTGGAATCCATCGCGCTCCTTGACAACGTTACTGAGTGTGCTCATTATTGAGCATACTCGGATAACCCGAGGCGCACCACACGAGACGAGGACGGCGATGGACGACGAACCGCACACCGAGCGCACCAGGTCGACGACGACCCGCGCGATCGGCGTCCCGGGCGGGACCGTCCTGGCCCGCACGCTCGGCAGCACCACCGCGGGCACCCCGCTCGTCGTCCTGACGCACCTCGCCGCCAACCTCGACAGCTTCGACCCCGAGCTCGTCCAGCCGCTCGCCGAGCACGGCGGCGTGGTCCTGCTCGGCTACCGCGGAGTCGGCGGCGCCGGAGGACGCGCCCGCGACTCGATCGAGGAGATGGCCACCGATGCCCTCGCAGCGATCCGGGCACTCGGTCTCGACCGGATCGACCTGTTCGGGTTGTCGATGGGCGGGATGGTCGCGCAGGAGATCGTCGAGCGCGCCCCCGGCCTCGTGGAGCACCTCGTGCTGGCCGGATCAGGACCGGCTGGCGGGCCCGGTCTCGCACACATGACAGGTGTCGTCGTCCGCACGATCCTGCGGGGACTCGTCACCGCCACCGATCCCACGACCCTGCTGTTCTTCACCAGGACACCGACCGGACGCCGTGCCGCAGCCGCCTACCGGGCACGACTCGCCCGTCCGCGTGCGGACCGAGACCGTGCGATCAGCCCAGCCGTGTTCCGGGCACAACTCCGCGCGGTCCGCCGGTGGGGCGATCGGCCCCTCGTGCCGACGCCGTCCGGGTTCACCAGGCCCGCGTTGCTCGTGCACGGCGACTCCGACCGGATGGTCCCGGTCACCAACGTCGACGTCCTGCGCGATCGGTTCCCACACGCCTCGGTGCGGATCGTCCCCGATGCCGGGCACGGCGTCGTCTCCCAGGACCGGACGGCCGTCGTCGACGCGGTCCGCGACCTGCTCGGCCAGTAGCCCCCCGTCCCCCAGACCCCCAGACC